>NZ_CALPDA010000014.1:0-88975 GCF_943193145.1 Adlercreutzia aquisgranensis
CAGCCCTCGGCCATGCTCCCGCTGCCGGGGTTGAGGTAGTACCAGGCGGAGCCCACCTTCTTCCAGCCCTCGGCCATAGCGCCGCTGCCGGGGTTGAGGTAGTACCAGGCGCCGTTCACCTTCTTCCAGCCCTCGGCCATGTCCCCGCTGCCGGGG
Source organism: Adlercreutzia aquisgranensis (assembly GCF_943193145.1). Classification (NCBI taxonomy): domain Bacteria; kingdom Bacillati; phylum Actinomycetota; class Coriobacteriia; order Eggerthellales; family Eggerthellaceae; genus Adlercreutzia; species Adlercreutzia aquisgranensis. The sequence continues at coordinate 157 of NZ_CALPDA010000014.1, forward strand.
TTGAGGTAGTACCAGGCGGAGCCGAGCTTCTTCCAGCCCTCGGCCATGCTCCCGCTGCCGGGGTTGAGGTAGTACCAGGCGGAGCCCACCTTCTTCCAGCCCTCGGCCATGTCCCCGCCGCCGGGGTTGAGGTAGTACCAGGCGCCGTTCACCTTCTTCCAGCCCTCGGCCATGTCCCCGCCGGGGTTGAGGTAGTACCAGGCGGAGCCCACCTTCTTCCAGCCCTCGGCCATAAGCCCCGTCTCGGCGTCAAGGTAGTACCAGGTGCCGCCCACCTTCTTCCAGCCCTTCGCCAGCTCGCCGTCATCGAGCCAGTACCAGCCGCCGCTGCTATAAGCCCAGCCGTCGCTCGCATCGATCCAGACGCCCGCCGCATCCAGCGCATAGCGAACGCCGCCCACCTCGCAGCTTCCCGTAGCCATCTTTCCCGTCGAGGGATCCAGATAGTAGCACTTCCCCTTAACCCACATCCAACCGGTGGCCATGGCGCCGCTGCCCTTGAAGTAGTACCAGCTGCCGTCGATCAGCTGCCAATCGGTCGCCATCACCCCGGCCTCGTCGAAGTGGTAGCGCACACCATCGATATCGGCCCATCCTACGACCAGCTTGCCGTCCGGCCCGAAGCGGTACCAAGACGACCCGCGCTGCTCCCATTGGTTTACCGGGTTGCTCCCGTCGTTCTCGCCAGGCTTGGGCAGCGCCGGCGAGATGACGCCGTTGCTGATGGACTGAGCAATGCCCTCGGCGTCGGCTACGCCCAGGCTCTTCACGAACGCAGGGTCGCGCAATTTCAGCGCCTCGGCATTGTTGGTGATGAAGCAGTGCTCCACGATGATGCCCACGATGTTGTTGCGACGAGCCTCGTTGATCACCGTGTAGTAGTCGGAGATACTGCCGTCGGGATAGGTTTCGGCCGGGTCGTCCCCTACGGCCGTGGCATCCTTCACCTTGGCACCGCGATCGTACAGCCCCAGGGCGGTCAGCTTCTTCAGAATGGCCTTCGACAGCTCCAACCCCTGCTCGTGCAGATCGTAGCGGTACGAGCTGTCATTGGGATACCATACCTCGGCGCCCTGGGCCGCCGAGGACGTGGCGGAGTTCAGATGGATGCTCACGAATGCGCTTGAACCGGCCTTCACGGAGCGCAGCACGCGGTCGGTCAACGACGGGCACTCGTTCTTCGCCCGCGTAACGTAGGTCTTGATGCCCAGCTCGTTCAAGCGGGCAACACAAGCCTGGGCGATCTCCCAGGTAAGGTCGGCTTCGCGCAGCCCGCTCGACACGGCGCCGGGGTCGCCTCCGCCATGGCCCGGGTCGATGGCGATGATGATGTCGCGGCTGTCGGTCGCAGCACGGCTCGAAGCGGCATCGCCGGCCGAGAACGCAGCGATTCCCGACGAGCGCGCCGGGTCGGCCGACGATGCGGCCCACACGGCCTCCTCCACTGCCCGGGAGATGTCGTCGGTTCCGTAGTCGAGCGTGCTCGACACTGTGGCCACGTCGCCTGCGTCGTCGAGCACGTAGGTCACCGCGTCCTGGGCAGTGGCGGCCTCGAGGGACAGGGCGCCAGCCGAAGGGGCCCCCACCGTAAACGAGCACGATCCGCTCTCGTCCGAGGCCAGGGACGTCTCCTCCAATTCCGAGCCGTCAGAGGCAAGCGTCGTCACGCCAAGGAGGCGGTAGCCGCCCTCCTGCAGGTCATCCAGGGTGAACAGAGCAGCGCCCTCGGCCTGCGAATCGGACGCTACAGCAAGCTGGGAACCATCGGGGCATGCGACGTCAAGCACAGCCGAATGGAAGTTCGCGCTCTGCTCGCCGAAGGCGACCACCACCAGCTGCGACTGACCCGCAACGGGAGCCTCCTCGTCCAGATAGACGAAATCAACCGAAGCGGGTGCGGCCGTCTCGCCTGCGGGCGCTTCTCCGCCTTGCGCCACCGTCTGCCCGTAGGCCGGAAGCGGCAGAAGCCCCAGAACGAGGGTTGCCGTCAGAATAAGACGCACGAATCGCTTGTTTCCGCGTACCATAGAACCTCCGTTGCTGCGAATAGGGTACGTTCGAGGGTTCAGGGAAGAGCGCGCGGGCGCAGGGCTTCCCTAGCTTGCGCCGTCTTCGCCCTTCTCCTCTTGGACGTAGACGCCCTCCTGGGCGAAGACGGTTTTGATGGTATGGAAAAATATTTTAACATCGAAAGCGAAACTGAGGTTGTGAACATAGAACACATCCATAGCCAACCGGTCGTGCCACGGCAGCGAGTTGCGCCCGTAAGCGGCGGCGTATCCGGTGATGCCTGGCTTCACCAGCAGTTTCTCGCGCTCGTTCCCTTCGTACAGAAGCGTCTCCCGCTCTAGGTCGGGGCGCGGGCCTATGATGCTCATGGAGCCGCCGAGCACGTTGAGGAACTGGGGAAACTCGTCCAGGCTGGTCCGGCGCATGAACGCACCGATACGGGTCATGCGCGGATCGTCGCTGCCGTTGTAGGTGGATCCGTCCGCCATGGTCAGGTCGGGCGCGTTCACCTTCATGGACCGCAGCTTGAACATGGTGAACTGCTTGCCGTCCTTGCCCACCCGCGGAGCATTGTAGAAGATAGGGCCCTTGTCCTCTAAGTAGATGACGGGGGCCAGCACCGCTATGATGACCAGCACGAACGGCAACGCCACCAGGGATACGACTATGTCGAGCACCCTCTTGAAGAAACGAGCGTACATCAGGGCCGCTCCTGCGCCTCGGCCCGGTCAAACTCCTCTTCCACCCGCTCGTAGCTCTCGGAGAACACCTGCAGCACGTACTCGACGTCGTCGTCGGAAAGCAACGTGTGCAGCGGCAGCGTGACCTCGTTTTCGAACTGGGCGAGGGCATGGGGGTAGTCGTCGATGGAAAAGCCCATGTCCTTGTAGGCGGTAAGCAGGGGCAGCGGCTTGTAGTGCACGTTGGTGGCCACGCCGCGCTCGGCCATGGCCTCGATCAGGCGGTTGCGGAACTCCTGCCCCTTGCCGATAAGCCGCACGATGGCCAGATGCCCCGACGAGTCGCCCTCGCTGTCGTAGTGGACGAGCCATTCCACGGGCTTGCCCGCCGTGCCCTCCTGATAGCGCTCGAGTATCTGGCGCCGCCGGCGCAGCAGCTGGGGGTAGCGGTCCAGCTGCACCAGGCCGATGGCGGCCTGAAGGTCGGTCATGTTGCACTTCCAACCGGGGAAGGCGATATCGTACTCCCAGGCCCCGGGCTTGTTCTTCGCCAGGGCGTCTTTGGTCTGGCCGTGCAGCGACAGCAGCATGAGCTGGCGGTAGAACTCGTCGTTGTCGAATCCGTGGTCGCGCCAGGACAGGCCGCCGCCCTCCGCGGTGGTGAAGTTCTTCACCGCATGGAACGAGAACGCCGTGAAGTCGGCGACCGAACCGCAGGGGCGGCCATGGTAGGTGGCCCCCAGGGCGTGGGCCGCGTCGGCCAGCACGATGACGCGGTCGAAGCATTCCTGGATCGTGCCCGCGGTTGGCTGCCAGCAGCCCTTGGCGGCCTCCACCTGAGCGAAGATGCGGCCGTAATCGCACATGCGGCCCGCCAGGTCCACGGGGATGATCACCTTGGTGCGCGGCCCGATCAAGGCCCCCATGGCCTCGTAGTCCATCTGGAAGGAACCTTCTTCCGTGTCGCATAGCACCGGGGTGGCCCCCACGTGGCATATCACCGAGCAACTGGCCGTATAGGTGTAGGCAGGCACGATGACCTCGTCGCCCGGACCCACGCCCAGGGCGCGAAGGCAGCACTCCAGGGCAGCCGTGGCGGAATTGAGGCACGCAAAGCCGGCAGCCTCCGTGTACTCTTTCAGGCGCCCCTCGAGCTCCTTGGTGCGGGGCCCGGTGGTGATCCAGCCGCTGCGCAGGGCGTCGGCAACGGCCTCTATCTCCGCCTCGCCCACGTCGGGCGGGGAAAACGCGATGTGCCTGTTCTGCATCAAACCCAAGCCTCCTTAGGCCCTCGATGGCGTTGCATACCGACCGCTCATTATACGTATGGGAGGCGCAAGGAACCGCCGCACAGCTGAGGAGGCACAAAAACTGCAGCTCACCGATGTGTTCTTGCAGCCTGGAGGCCCAGCGACGCATCGTCGGAAGCAAGCTGTGCAGCTTGCGCCCGTACGGTCCCGAAGCGCCGCGGCACCGCACGGGCACCGACGCAGCGGCAAACGTCGGCGCAGCATTCGCCCGGAGCTTACAGCAGGCTCACCGGGTCCACATCCACAGCCACGTTGACAGTGCGGGAGGGCTTGCGATGGCGGAACAGGCCCAGAAGCGCCGCGGAAAGGTCCTGGCCGGCCGGACACTTCACCACGATGTGCCAACGGTAGGCGTTGCGGAGCCTGGAAAGCGCGCACGGCGTCGCCGCCAAAACCGTCCATCCGCCATCGGGCCCCGCGTAGTCGAACACTGCCCGCTCCACCTCGCGCTGCAGCTGCATGGCGGCGTCCTGCACCTCCCCTTCCGCTTTCCCCCACACGAGTATGTTCGCCATGCGCACGAACGGCGGGTAACCCAGCATCCGGCGCTTGACGTGCTCGTCTGCCAGGAACAGCTCGCGGTCGTAGCGAGCCGCCGCCACCACGGGTACGCTGTTCGCCTCGTAGGTCTGCACCAGCACCCGTCCCGGCAGTTCGGCCCGCCCGGCCCGGCCGGCCACCTGCTCGATCAGCTGGAACGTGCGCTCGGCAGCGCGGTAGTCGGGCAGGTGGAGCTGCGTGTCGGCATTGATGACGCCCACCAGGGTAACGTCGCTGAAGTCGAGCCCCTTCGCTATCATCTGGGTTCCCAGAAGCACCGAGGCCCCGGGTTCGGCGAAACGGGCCAGCAACGCCTCGTGAGCGCCCTTCCTTGCCGTGGTATCGGCATCCATCCTGATGACGGGCACGGACGGCCCCACGCCCTCCATACCGTCCAGCAACGCTCGCAGCTCGGCCTCGACCCGCTGGGTTCCAGCTCCGAACTTCTTCAAGTAGGGGCTTCCGCACGCGGGACAGCATCCGGGGGATGCCACGTTGTAGCCGCAGTGGTGGCAAACTAGCGCGTTGCCGTGCTCGTGGTAGGTAAGCGAGCTCGCGCAGGAGGGACATTCCGGAACGAACCCGCAATCGCGGCACAGCAGAAACTTCGCGAACCCCCTCTGGTTCAGCAGAAGCACCGCCTTGCGCCCGGCGGAGAGCTCCCGCTGCAGCTGGACCGCAAGGGGGCGCGAGAACATGGACCGCTCGCCCCGGGAGAACTCGGCCGCCATGTCGACAACGGTCACCTCGGGCATGGGCTTGCGGTTCGCGCGCTCATGAAGGCACACCCGCTGCCAGGCCGGGTCCGCCTCGCAGGCACATAGAGACTCTATCGAGGGGGTGGCGCTGCCCAGCACCACGGTGGCCCCGCTGCGGCGAGCCATCCATACGGCCACGTCGCGGGAATGGTAGCGCGGGGCGCTGTCCTGCTTGTACGAGCCTTCGTGCTCTTCGTCGATAACGATGAGCCCCACGTTGGCCAGGGGGGTGAACAGGGCGCTGCGGGCGCCCACCACCACGCGGGCAGCCCCCGAGCGGATGAAGTCCCACTGGTCGTAGCGCTCGCCTTGGCTCATGCGCGAGTGCATGACGGCCACCTGGTCGCCGAAGCGGCCGCGGAACCGACCGACCGTCTGGGGCGTGAGCGAGATCTCGGGCACCAGGACGACGGCGCTGCGCCCCCGGGCGAGTGCCGAGGCGATGGAGCGCAGGTACACCTCGGTCTTGCCAGACCCCGTGACGCCGTCGACCAGAACCACTTCGCCGTCACCCCGCTCGCAGGCCCCCTCGATGACGCTCAAGGCGTGCTGCTGCTCGGCGGTGAGCGAAAAAAAGCCGGGCGTGCGCGGCTCGGCGCTCCCACGACCCGCACCCCCGACCTGCGCCGGCGAAGCGCAGGCTGGCAGCTTTTCTCCCGGCAGGACGAAGCGCTGTCGCCGGCGGCGCTCGATGCGCACCACCCCCTGCTTCTCCAGCGACTTCAAGGCGCCCGACACCGAACCCAGCTCGGCGGCGAGCTCGGCCACGCGCAGGTCGCCGGCGCGCACGGCCTCTATGATGGACTGCTGCTTCACGGCGTTGGGCTTAGGCTGGAAACCCTCTATGGCGGGCCCCGCCGCAACCCAACGGTCGTCCACCTGCCCCACGGCCGGCTGCTCCACCACCCAGCGCCCCTCGCCCGTGCGGACCGCACGGGGCACGGCCCCGGGAGGCGTGAACAGCCGAATGCACGACGAAAGCGGCGCGATGTAGCGGTCGGCCATCCACTGGGCGCATGCGGCCCCCTCCTCGTCGAAGTACGGGTCGGTAAGCACGCGAATGATGGGCTTCATGCGCTTGAGCATCTGCTCGTCGAAGGCATCCCGAGGCCGGTCCTCCACCGAGACCACGAACCCCACGGCGCACCGCCCGCCAAGCGGCACCAGCACGGCGCACCCCACCTGCACCGCCCGCTCTTCGAAGCCCATCGCGGCGCCCATCGGGTCGCATAGCCCTGCAGGCGCGGAGAAACCCGCAGACCAGTCGGCAGCGGGCGCAAGACCCGAAGCCCCGTCGGCCTCGCAGGCACTATCGTCGCCGAACAAGGTCAGCCGGGCCTCCTGCGGCGGAACGGCCGCATCCTCGCCGAACCCGGGAACAATGTAGGAGTAGGCGACGTCGAGAGCCTGGGTGGCTACGTCCACTATGACGTTGGCGATGCGCACGGAAAGTCTGCCTGCGACTAATCCCGAGAAACCGAGAAGGTCTCCACCATGGGTGCCGCATCGGAAAGGGACGAGCCCTCTATATCCACCAGCGCCGGCTCGTCGGCTTCGGAGAAGCACCCGCCCTCGGTCCTGTCGGCCAGGGCCGCCAGTTCGTTCGCGGAATCGGGCAGCTCCACACCGTAGGCATCAGCCAGGGCCCTCGCCTGCTGGAAGCGGAGCGCGGCAAGCTGCCGGTCGCCCGCCTCGTTCAGATACGATGAGGCCAGCGCCAAGCTGCGGGCAATGTAGCCGGCCACCCGGTCGTCCACCCCGGACACCTGCAGCACCCCCGCCATGGATTCCGGGGAAAGGGACAGCAGCGTGGCCCCGTCGATATCGGTAGCCTGGCCCACCGCCGCCTCCAGCATGACGGCGGCGCCGCGAGGGTCGGATTCCCTGCGGGCCTTGAACCAGCTGCGCCGCAGGATTTCGGCGTACTGGAGCAGGATGTTCATAAGGTAGTCGCGCTCGAACACGGGCGGTCCTTTCCGGTTGCGGTCAGCCTCAGCCGCGACAAGGCAGCGGCAGGCCCAGATGGTCGTAAGCGCGATCGGTGGCCTGACGGCCCTTGGGAGTGCGAACGAGAAGCCCCTGCTGCATGAGGTAGGGCTCGTAGACGTCCTCCAGGGTGTCGGGCGCTTCCGACAGCGCCGAGGCTATGGTGGTAAGCCCAACGGGGCGGCCGCCGAACTGCACGCAGAGCATTTCCAGTATGCGATTGTCCATAGCGTCCAAACCCAACGAGTCAACCTCGAAGAAGCTCAGGGCCTGGGCGGCCACGTCTTCGTCGATAACCCCGTCACCGCGTACCTGAGCCCAATCCCGCACGCGCTTGAGCAGGCGGTTCGCCAAGCGCGGCGTACCCCGGCTGCGACGGGCGATCTCCAAGGCGCCGTCGGGGGCAATGGGCACGTCCAGTATGGCGGCCGACCGCTCCACGATTTGGGAGAGCTCTTCGGGGGTGTAGTACTGCAGCCTGAACACAACACCGAACCGGTCGCGCAAGGGCCCGGTGAGAAGACCCGTGCGCGTGGTGGCCCCCACCAAGGTGAAGCGCGGTATGTCCAGGCGGATGGATCGCGCTGCCGGACCTTTGCCCACCACGATATCCAAGGCGAAGTCCTCCAACGCCGGGTACAGCACCTCCTCCACCATGCGGTTCAGACGGTGAATCTCGTCGATGAACAGCACGTCGCCCTCTTCCAGGTTGGTGAGAATCGCCGCCAGGTCGCCGGTGCGCTCGATGGCAGGACCGCTGGTGGCGCGGATGCTGGCGCTCATCTCGTTGGCAACCACCTGGGCGAGGGTGGTCTTCCCCAAACCTGGAGGCCCCGAGAACAGTATGTGGTCGGCCACATCGCCGCGCTCCTGAGCCGCTTGGATGAGAATCGACAGCGACTCCTTCACCTTCGTCTGGCCGAGATACTCGGAAAGGCGCTTGGGCCGCAAGCTGCGGTCGAGCGCCAGATCCTCTTCGATGAGCTGCGGTGCCACGGAGCGCTCCTCCCCGAAAGGCTCGGCAGCACGGCCGGCGCCGGAGAAGAACACCATGCCCTCTATTTCGGAATCGTATGCAACCATAGCCCGCCGCCTAGCCCAGGCGCTTCAACGCATACTGCAGCAGCTGCTGCTCGGATGCCCCTTCCGGCGCACCGCGCAAGGCAAGCTCGGCCTCGTCGGCCGTGAAGCCCAGCGCCAGCAAGTCCTCCGCTGCCCGGCTGGCACCTGCCGGCGCCACTTCGGCATCCTGGGCCGCAAAGAGGCTTCGGCCCAGCTCGTCGAGAGAGCCCTTAAGGTCCACGACGATGCGGGAGGCGGTTTTCTTTCCCACGCCGGGAATCTTGGCGATAAGGGCGGTGTCCTGCGAGGCGACGGCCTGGGCCAACTGCGAGGGCGAGAAGGTGGACAGGGCGGAAAGAGCCACCTTCGGCCCCACGCCGCTCACCCCGATCAGCCGCTCGAACAGATCCTTCTCCTCTTGGGAAAGGAACCCGTACAGCGAAACGCCGTTCTCGCTCACCTGCAGGTACGTGAGCACCGACGCCCTCTGCCCCGTTTCCGGCAGCTTGGCCAGGGAGCTTGCGGCCATGAACACCTGATAGCCCACACCGCCGACGTTGAGATAGGCCGCCTGGGCGCTGCGGCCCGCAACGGCACCCTCCAAAAACGCGATCATGCGCAGGTCCTTTCTATCGAAGCGCAGCCGCCCCGCGCCTGCGCCGCCCGGCCGAAACGCTCCTCGACCCGGGATACGCCGTCGTGGGCGGTATAGCAGATGGCAGCCGCAAGGGCGTCGGCAGCGTGATCGGGGCGAGGGACATCCCGCAAGCCGAGCACGTGGCGTACCATGTAGGCAACTTGGTCCTTCGAGGCCGACCCGGTCCCCACCACGGACAGCTTGATCTGGCTGGGACTGAACTCCCCCACCTGAAGGCCCCCTTCGGCGCAGGCCACCAAGGCCGCACCGCGGGCCTGGCCGGTGGCGAAGGCGGCCGTGACGTTCTGCCCGAACCACACCGTCTCGATGCCGACGCATTCCGGCTGGAACCGAGCGATGACGGCCCGCATCTGCGAGGTCACCTTGAGAAGCCTCTGGGCGAGCGGGTCGTCGGAGCGAGACGAGATGCACCCGTAGGCGACGCACTCCAGGCGCGCGCCTTCCTGACGCACGATTCCCCAGCCGGTGTTCGCCAACCCCGGGTCGATGCCCAGGACGGTTCTTGCGACGGAGCCCACGGGCCGCTCCCCTTCCTCAACCGTAAAACACAACAAATGTTCGTATGCATACTACCACAGATTCCACCGCACGCGAAAGACGGCCCGGCCTCCTTCCCCCCTTGGCCACAAAAGATTCGCCGGATGTTCTATTTCGGCAGCGCGACAGAGGCCGCCGACAGCCTTTACCGGCATGCGCTAGGGTATACTCGCGGCAAGCCCGAATCCGTACCCGAGCGAAGGAGCGCCATGAGCGACAGCCACAAGACTCCCCTCCCCCTCGACCCGGCAGCCCTGCGCGCCCTTGCCGATTTGGCGGCGTCCCAGAAGCATCTGAAGAAGACCGGCGATCCGCTGCCCGAAGAAGGCGATGTGCTCATCGTGGATGCGGATATCCTGGGAACACGGGTCCCCCACTTCCGCACGGTGAGCCTGCCGGCCAAGTCCACGCTCGACGCGGCCCTCTGCGCCATCATGGACTCGCTGGGACTCTTCCCCGACGACCCCTACCGCTGCCTGGCGAAAAGCGGCCGCTACCTCGACCCGGTATCCCTCGACCACGCGGACGGCTGCGCCCCGTCGCCGGACGACGACGAAAAGCCGTGGGAAAATGCGGAGAGGGCCGTGCTCGCCGATGTGCTGCCCGCCGTCGGGTCCACAGCCCAGCTCCTCGTCGGCCTCGAGGGCGGATGGACCGTCGAATTGCGCCTTGTCGACACCATGCCCGTCTGCGAGTTCGATCTGCCGCTACCCTGCGCATGCCTGGACGGGGACGGCGCCGACGTGTTTGGCGAGGCGGAGTCGGCGCAGGACTACGAGGCGCTCTGCGATGTCGTGTCGAATCCGGAGCACCCCCGCTACCAGGAGCTGCGCGAGCAGCTGGACCTTCCCGAAAACACCCCTTACGACGAGGAGCTGTTTGACCTGCTGGAAGCGAACTACCGGCTGGCCGAGGCCCAGGTGTCCCTGGCCGAGGAGCACTTCGTCCCCCGTGACCCCCGCGAGCTGCGAGAAAGCTACAAGTCGCTGCTCGCCGAGGTGCTGGCTCGCGAATGCACCGACCTGGTAGGTATCGCCCATATGGCCCGGCACTTCCACGACCTTCAGGAGCTCATGGAATCAGAGGGCGAGACCTGGGAAGACTAGCCTGCTAAACACCGTGCGCCCGCACGCCGGCACATTCGGTGCATCGCAAACGCGAAGGGAGGCCCGGCTACTCGGCCGGGCCTCCCCGTTTCAACCTGCAGATGCCGCCGATGGCCTAGTCCTCTTCGAGCGCCTCGGCGATCTCGTCGGTGATGTCCATGGTATGGTACACGGACTGAAGGTCCTCGAGCTCTTCCAACTTGTCAACCAACCGCATGACCTTCTTTGCGTCGGCCACGGAAACCGCCGTGGGGGTAGTGGGGATCATGGTCATCTCGGCGCCCTTGACCTGCACGCCCTGCTCCTCGATGGCCTTGACGGTGGCCATCAGCGCCGACGGGTCGGTGTAGACGATCCACTCGTCGCCGCCGTCCTCGTAGTCGTCGCCACCGGCCTCGGCCACCACCATCATGAACTCGTCCTCGTCGGCCGCAGCGCCGTTGGGGCCCACCGGGTTCTTCTTGTCGCCCGTTTCGATCTCTTTCGAGATGATGACCTGGCCCTTACGCTCGAACTGGAACGCCACCGAACCAGAAGTGCCCAGGTTGCCGCCATGGTGGTTGAACGCGGCGCGCACGTCGGCAGCGGTGCGGTTGCGGTTGTCGGTCAGGGCCTCGCAGTACACGGCGATGCCGCACGGGGCATAGCCCTCGTAGACGACGGTCTCGTAGTTGGCCGCGTCCTTGCCCGACCCGAACGCCTTGTCGATGGCGGTCTTGATCTTATCCTTGGGCAGCGAGTAGCCCTTGGCCTTCTCGATGGCCGCCGCCAGGGAAGCGTTGTTGTCGGGGTTGGGATCGCCGCCCTCCTTGGCCGCCACGGTGATGTTGCGCGAAAGCTTGGAGAACAAGGCCGAGCGCTTCGCGTCCTGCGCCGCCTTACGATGCTTGGTGGTTGCCCACTTTGAATGACCTGACATAACCTTCCCTTCGAAAACGCGTTACTGACAAACCGCTGATGATCGCGCCTTAGTCGAGCTCGTCGAACTCGAACACCGCCTCGGCGTCACCGAAGCCCGAGAGATCCTTCTCGACGGTGGCGGGCACCGGGGTGGCAGCCACCACCACGGCGTCGGTTGCCTGCGGGGTGGAATAGGCCGGGGTGGCCGTGGCGTTGATGGGGGCCTGCGCTGCCGGCTTGGAGGACGTGCGGCCGGCCGTGGAGTGCGTGCCGAACGACTTGGGCTGCGGCACCACTTCGCCGATCTCGGCCAGCTTGCGGGTGGCATCGCCGATGAAGTCCGTCAGCAGGTCCTTGTAGGACTCGCGGGCGCTCTCGCGGTCGTCCTCAAGCTTCTTGATGGCATCGAGCACCTTGGTGCGCTCGCCCTCGGCCTTGTCGACGATGCGCTTGGCCTCGTCCTCGGCGTCGGCCACAATGTCGTTGGCACGGGCGTTGGCGTTGGCCAGGATCTCGTCGGCGGAGCGCTGGGCGATGATGAGCGCCTGGGCGATGGCGTTGTCGTCGGCCTTCTTGGCCTCCAGCTGAGACTCCAGCTCGATGATGCGCGCGTCCTTGCGGGCAAGGTCGGAGGACATGTCGGAAGGCATGAGCGAGGGGGCCGCCGGGGCCATGCCGCGCTGCGATTCGGCGCGCTGCAGCTGGTCGCGAAGCGCGTCGATGGTCTGGTTCATATCGTCGATCTCGTCGGCGACATGCTCGAGAAAGACGTCTACCTCGTCAACGTCGTAGCCCTTGCGGTCGATGGAGAAGCTTTGGTTGTGGATGTCGTTGGCGGTGATTGCCATGGGTGCCGATCCTTTCAGACGTTTTCGCGACTCAGAGGCCGAGTCTGCCTAGCATAGAAACAGTGTACCATTCGAAGCGAACGCGCGGCGACCACAACCGCAGGTGATGCGCCATGTTCACCGACATGCCAAAAACCGCTAGAAACCCGACAGCAGACGAGCCAGAAGCCCGCAGCCGAACTGAAGTATCAGAAGCGCGAAGATGGGCGAGATGTCCACCATGCCGCCGATGGGAGGCACGATGCGCTTGAACAGGTTCAGGTACGGGTCGCACACCCGGGCGAGCACGTCGTTGACGTCTTTGAGGATACCCCGGTCGGTGGGCAACCAGGATAGAAGCACGTACACGATGATGATGAGGGAGTACGCCTCCCCCAGCGCGAGAATGAGCCCGCTCACGTACCGGATCTCCTTTGCTAGTCGGGCGGCCGGCTACAGGATGCCCTGGCCGCGAAGGTTCGAAAGCTCCCCTTGCGTAAGGGGCGCGCCGGCCGTGATGGCGAACACCTTCTCGGCGATGCAGTCGACGGAGGCCCCCAGCGCGCACGAGGCGCCGAACGAGAAGTCGAGCAACCGCATGACCAGTTCGGAAGGCGTCTGCCTGAGCACCAGCACTACCGCGTCCCCCGCCTTGAGCGACTTCGCCACGGCCTCGGCGTCGGCGTAGGCAGTGGGGCGAACCACCGCCACGGAGCGCGTAGGCGTGTGCTGGGTGGCGCCGCGGCCCGAAAGGGCGTCGTAGGGATCGAAGCCGCGCGAGGCGGCGGCAGAAGACTGGGCGGAACCGTCGCCGGAGCCGAACAGGCTGTTCAGGCTTTCGGAGCGCTCCTGGCTGCTGGCCGCGGCGGCCGCTTGGGCCCGGGCGTTCGGCGTTCCCGCATGGGCTGCAATGGCCGGCTCCACCATGGTGCGGGCAGAGCGCATGGAGGCGGAGCTGGCGCGCCGCTCGGGCAGCGGATCGCGGTTGAGGCTCTCGGGGATGCGCGTGGAGGCACGCACGTCGTCGAGGGACACCAGGTTCGAGCTGACGGAGCCGGTGGCGCTATGGCGTCCGGCGGAACGGGGTTCGCGGACCGTGGCCGGCGCGAACGAGTCTCGGGCATGGGTGGGGGCGAAGTCGTCGTCGGCGCGATAGCCCGGACCGTACTCCTCGAACTCGTCGTAGCCTTCGTCAAAGCCGTCGTCGTCGGCATAGTCGGCCTGGGAGTCAGCAAACCCCAGCCGGGACTTGAGACCGCCGAGCACACCGCCGTCGCTGTGCTTGATTCGTGGCAATTCCATAAGCTTCCCTGCTTTCGTTGTGTCCGACGGTCACGCCGCCGCTGCGTTTGGATGCTCGTAGGCCATAATACCGAAAAACGCGGGCATCATCGGGAAAAATCATCAGAGAACAAAGCACGCCCAATTCGCACGATGGTGGCGCCTTCGGCCACCGCCTGCGGCCAGTCCTCGCTCATGCCCATGGACAGCTCGGTAAAAGCCGCGGCATCCTGCGACGGCAGCGAAAGCTCTATCTCCCTTTTGAGCTGCGCTAACCCGGCGAAGCACTCCCTTGCTTCGGCAAGGTCGCCCTGGGGTGCCATGGTCATCAGGCCGCAAAGGCGAAGATGCTCGAAGCCGAAGCACTCCTGCGCCGCTGCTGCTACGTCGCTCGGCGCCAGGCCGCTTTTGGACTTCTCGCCCGAGACGTTCACCTCCAGCAGGATGTCCTGCACCTTGCCGGCCTCTTCGGCCGCCTTGTCGATCTTGGCCAGATGGTGAGGCTGGTACACGGAATGGATGAGATCGGCGAAGCGCACGATCTGGCCGATCTTGCGCGACTGGACGTTGCCGATGAAGTGCCACGACACCTGGGGGAACAGCTCGGCCTTCAGCGACAGCTGCTCGGGGCGGTTCTCGCCGAACAGACGGCATCCCGCCGCAACGGCCTCGGCCACCTGGTCGGGCCCGACGGTCTTGGAAACCGCCATGAGGGAGACGGCTTCAGGGTCGCGCCCGCACTCGCCGCAGACAGCGGCAAGCTCGCGGAGGGCGGACTCGTAATGCTGGGAAAACCCCATGGCTCATTCCTTCCGTCCGGCGAAGGCGCCGTGGCGCCCGCACACTCCGCCGCTTGCGCGGTAGGAGTAGTAGTCTTCGGTGGAACAGGCGGTGCACACGCCCGCAGATACGATGCGCTCGGCCGCAACGCCCGCACCCAGCAAGCTCGCGCGCACGGCGGCATCCAGGCTCAGATGGTCGCCGTCCCAGGCGCACTCGGGCCCGAAGCGCTCAACGAACTGCGACACCAGATCCGGATCGCACTGGTAGCATTCTGCCATGATGTGAGGGCCGATGTAGGCGTTGTAACGAAACGGAGAACCGTCGCCTCCCCGATCCGTGTCCAAAACCCGCAGCGCCTCTACCGCCTTGCGCGGGATGTCCGCGAAGGCGCCGCGCCAGCCGGCATGGGCCACGGCGAAGGCGCCCGATGCGGATACAACCACCACCGGGACGCAATCGGCGAAGCACAGAAGCGCCGTGACGCCGGGCACGCTCACGGCAAGCCCGTCGGCCCCGGCGCCAGCCTGCGCAGCCACCCGGTCCAGCTTTTCGTCGAATCCGTCGTCGACGGAGAGCACACTGCTACCGTGCACCTGGTTGGCCATGAGCAGCCGCGTACCGCCCAGGCCGGCCGCATCCAGCAGCCGTCGGCGGTTCTCGCGAACGGCCTCAAGGTCGTCGCCCACATGGGAGCCCAAGTTCAGCGAATCGTACGGAGGCAGGCTCGCGCCGCCGCCGCGCCGAGTGAAGCCCATGCGCACGCCGCACGCGCCGAAGAGCGCCTCGTCGGTGAGAAACGACAGGCCCGCACAAGAGCGGGCCTGCAATGTTGGCAATGGCAGCTTCATGACGCCGGCTACAGCGGTCGCCTTCTAGCGCTGGCGCTTCAGGAAGTCGGGGATGTAGGTGCCGTCGGCGAAGCGGTCCGCTGTGCTGGCGGACGCATGGCCCGAGTAGCTGACCGACGAGGACACGGTGGAGGACACCGTCTCGGTGGCCGTAGACGAGAACAGGTCCTTGCGGCCGAAGTCCATGGAGGGCTGGGCCGGGCTCACCTTGAAGCCGGTGGCGATGACGGTGATGCGCACGCAGTCGCCCATGGCCTCGTCGATGATCTGACCGTAAATGATGTTGGCGTTCTCGTCGGCGCACGCCTCCACCACGCGGGCCGCCTCGTCCACCTCGGTAAGGGTGAGGTCCGGGCCGCCGGCGATGGAGAACAGCACGCGGCTGGCGCCGGCGATGGAGGACTCCAGCAGATTGGAGCTGGTGGCCTGGTGCGCAGCGTCGAGGGCGCGGTTCTCGCCGGAGGACATGCCGATGCCCATCATGGCGGTGCCGGCGTCGCGCATGACCGTGCTGATGTCGGCGAAGTCCAGGTTGATGAGGCCGGGGATGGTGATGAGGTCGGTCACGCCCTGGATGCCCTGGCGCAGCGTATCGTCGGCGATGCGGAAAGCGTCCACCATGCTGGTCTTCTTGTCCACGATCTCCAGCAGGCGGTCGTTGGGGATGACGATGAGGGTGTCCACCTTCTGAGCCAGAAGGTCGATGCCCTGCTCGGCCTGGTTGCGGCGGGTGCGGCCTTCGAAGGAGAAGGGCTTGGTCACAATGCCCACGGTAAGGGCGCCAATCTCCTCGCGGGCGATCTCGGCCACCACGGGTGCCGCGCCGGTGCCAGTGCCGCCGCCCTCGCCGGCCGTGACGAAGACCATGTCGGCCTCGGCCAGAGCCTCGCGGATCTCGTTGCGGCTCTCCTCGGCTGCCTGGCACCCCACCTGCGGGTTCGCGCCTGCGCCGAGGCCACGGGTAAGCTCCTCGCCGATGTGGATGGTCTTATCGGCATCCGACATCATGAGCGCCTGGCGATCGGTGTTCACCGCGATGAATTCCACGCCGCGCACACCGGCCTCGACCATGCGGTTCACGGCGTTCGTGCCGCCACCGCCTACGCCGACCACCTTGATTACGGCCAGATGCTCGCCAATGTTCTTCGCCATCGTATAGTCCTCCACACCTAAACGGTCCCTAGATTGCAGTACACATAGTCGGTCATTGTACACGACATATCGCGCGTTGCCTATTATCCTGCGGAAATGAAAAATTTAAGTCCACATAAAGCCCCAGCGCGTCTAAACGGAACCTTGGGCCGGATGCACGGCAAAGCTATTCCCCGCTATCGCCTTCGGCAGCCTCCCCTTCGTCGGCGGTAGCAACGTCGGTGGTCGTCATGTCCGCCGGGTCCTCGCCGGCGTTGATAGCGGCCATCATCTCCGACCAGGCCGGCTCGGTGGTGATGACGTAGGAGACGCCATCGATGTAGTCGGTGGTGGAGGGAACCATGCCCGAGTACACCTTCAGGTCGCCCTTGGACTGCATCTGTAGCGCCAGCGACACCAAATCGCCTACGGAGTAGTCGGTGGTCACGCACTCGGCCAGGGACTGAATGGTGCCGGGCAGCTCAAGCGCGGGCGTGGCCATCACCTTCTCGAGAATAGCCGTCACCAGCAAGCGCTGGTTGGAGGTGCGGGTGAAGTCGCCATCGGCGTAGCTGCGGCTGCGGGCGAACACCAGCGCCTCGGTGCCGTTCAGGGTCTGCTCGCCTTCCGAGATCACCACGTTGCCTGCGTTGGGGTCGTCGATGTACTCGGGCACGTCCACGGTCACCCCGCCCAGCTTGTCGATGAGCTGCACCAGCTCGTCGAAGTGAATCTCGGCGTAGTGGGCGATGGGCACGCCGGCGAACTCGGACATGGTGCGCACGGCCAGCGACGCCCCGCCGAAGGCGTAGGCGGCGTTGATCTTCTGGGTGCCGTAGCCGTCGATCTCCACCTTCGTGTCGCGGGGAATAGACACCATGGTCACCTGAGCGGCGTCCGGGTCGACCCGCACCAGGATGTTCACGTCGGAGCGGCTGGCCTCGTCGCCGCGGGCGTCGGAGCCCAACAGCAGCACGTAGAAGGGATCCGACGAGCTCTCCACGGGAGTAAGCTCGCCCTTGAGCTCCTCAAGCTCCTTCAAATCGTCGAAGGTGAGGGCCTTGTCGATGGAGGTCACGTACATAGTACCCGCAATGCCAATTCCCGCCACCAGCGCGAACAGCACACAAGCCACGCCGATAAGCGCTTTCTGCCAGGTGCGCAGGCGCTTTTTCTGAACGGGCACCCGTCCCGAAGCACCGCCGGGATAGTTGTCGGGAACTGGGTAGGCGCCGCGTTGGTAAGCGCCGTGACCGATATGGCGGCTCTGATGGGCCGGGCCGGCGGAGCACTTCTGGCGCGCCGCCTCCTGCCGTGCCCGGTTGAGGTAGTCTGTGGAAGAGGTCTGTCTGCGATTCATAGGGTCCTCGCGTCTGTTTCCAGGGCGGCCGAAACGGAGCCGCCTTTCGAAAGGGAGCGCTGAGCGCTCGCAGTGTCAGGGATACAGAAGTATAACCGCCAACCGCAGGGATTCGGCCGTCGGGCGCAGGTATTCCACAAGCGTGCCCTGAGATCCCGGGGCGCATGGTCTCCATCGCCGGCCATGCACCCCATGCTCTTCGGCGCCGCCCGCGCCCCTCGCCGGCCACCCGCGCCTGGGCGGCCGCTCAGGTCATGTTCCCCACGCTCCCCGACAACCACCTGCGCCCAGGCAACCATCGCCCGCTCCGCTGCCAGCTTCGACTGCCAGCCCTCCTCCGCTGCCAGCTTCGACTGCCGTCGCCCGTTCAGTCGTCGGCCGCGGCTGCCGGCGGCCGCCCGTTGCCGACTGCAGCTGCCAGCGCCCGTTCCGCTGCCGGCTTCGGCAACTAGCGCCCGCCCCGTTGCCGGCGTCCGCTTCACCGCAGCGAAAGACGGTTATGGCAATCAGCCCCGTCCCGCTGTCGACTACGCTGGCCGACGCCCGTCACGCCCCGTTGTAACGAACGACGGTTATGGCAATCGAAACCTGCCATAACCGTCCTTCGTTACAGAAAATCGTACATAATCGTCTTCAGTTACAGCGGTTTTTGCCACAAACGTCTTCGGTTACAGGGAAAGCCGACGGAACCTCCGCCCTCGCCTTCGCCCCTCCCCCGCAGCCGCCGGTTGCCCCAGAATTGCGCAAATACGCCTTTCCCTGCGAAATGGCATGCGCGGATGCCCCGTGACACCCCTTCCCTCTTGACAAGGGCCGTGCTTGCACTTAACATGTGAACAAATGAACATATGTTAATTAATGAGAGGAGTGCTATGGACCAGGAAAACGCGGAGAGCGCAACGGCCTGCCCGACCCCGCCAATCGCCGAGGCCGAGGCGATGCCCGACGAGGAGCTGCTCTACGATCTGGCCGACCTGTTCAAGACCTTCGGGGACACCACGCGCATCAAGATCCTGTACGCGCTTATGGGGGCCGACCTTACGGTGTCCGAAATCGCCAGCCTGGTGGGCGCCACCCAAAGCGCCATCTCCCACCAGCTGCGCACGCTGAAGCAGGCGCGCCTAGTGAAGTTCCAGCGCGACGGCAAGAACGTCATCTACTCCCTCTCCGACGACCACGTCTACACCATGCTGGCCCAGGGCATGACCCACATCTGCGAGTAAGCAACGCACGCCGCGCCGTCGCCGCGGCCGCACCCCCGACGAAAGGACGAACCATGATCAAGACCTTCAAACTGCGCGACCTGGACTGCGCCAACTGCGCCGCGAAGATGGAGAACGCCATCAACCAGCTGGACGGCGTGAACAGCGCACGGGTGAGCTTCATGACCCAGAAGCTGACGCTGGACGCCGACGATGCGCGCTTCGACGCCATCCTGGACGCGGCTGCGGCCGTCTGCAGCAAGATCGAGCCGGACTGCGAGATTCTGAGGTAGTGCCGCCATGAACAAGAAGCAGAAACGGATGCGCAACCGCATCATCGTGGCCTTGGCCCTGTTCGCCTGCGCCTGGGCCGTGGAGACCTTCGCCCCGCTGGAAGCATGGACGGGAAGCGAAACGGGCGCGCTTTGGGTGGAGTTCGCCCTGTTCCTCGTCCCCTACCTGGTGGCTGGCTACGATGTGGTGCTCAAAGCCTTCCGAAACATCGGACACGGCCAGGTTTTCGACGAGGACTTCCTCATGACCGTAGCCACCATCGGCGCATTCGCCCTGGTGCTGTTTCCCAGCAGCGAGCCCCATATGGCCGAAGGCGCGGCGGTCATGCTGTTTTTCCAGGTGGGAGAGCTGTTCCAGAGCTACGCCGTGGGCAAGAGCCGTGAATCGATCGCCGAGCTGATGGACATCGCCCCCGATTACGCCAACGTGGAGCGCGACGGGCGCCTGGTACAGGTGGACCCCTACGAGCTGTCCCCCGGCGACGTCATCGTGGTGAAGCCGGGCGAGCGCGTGCCGCTGGACGGCATAGTGACAAGCGGCACGAGCCAGATGGACACCTCCTCGCTCACGGGCGAGTCCGTGCCGCGTACCGTGCGCGACGGCGACGAGGTGATCTCGGGCTGCGTGAACATGACCGGCGTGCTCACCGTCGCTGTCACCAAGCCCTTCGCCCAGTCCACCGTGAGTCGCATCCTGGAGCTGGTGGAGAACGCCTCGGACAAGAAGGCGCGCACCGAAAGCTTCATCACGCGCTTCGCCCGCTACTACACCCCCGCCGTAGTGGGCGTGGCGGCGGCGCTGGCCGTGCTGCCGCCGCTGCTTCTCGGCCAGCCCTGGGAGACCTGGGTGGAGCGCGGGCTGGTATTTTTGGTGGTGTCGTGCCCGTGCGCGCTGGTGATATCGGTGCCCCTGTCGTTCTTCGGCGGCATCGGCGGCGCCTCTCGGGCAGGCGTGCTGGTGAAGGGGAGCAACTACCTGGAGGCCCTGGCCCACGCCAAGGTGGTGGCCTTCGACAAAACCGGCACCCTCACCAGCGGCACCTTCGAGGTGGTGTCCGTGAAGCCCGCAGCGGGCCGCACCGCCGAAGAGCTGCTCGAAACGGCAGCCCTGGCAGAGTCGTTCTCCGACCACCCCATCGCCTTGTCCGTGCGCCGCGCCGCCAGGCAGGAGACGGACGGCAGCCGGGTGCGCGACGCCCAGGAGTTCGGCGGCCACGGAGTGTCGGCGGTGGTGGACGGCGCGGCGGTGCTCATCGGCAACGACAAGCTCATGGCCGAGCACGCGGTCGACTTCGTCGCCGACGACGCAGTGGGGACCGTGCTCTACGTGGCCGTGGACGGCTCCTTCGCCGGCAGCATCGTCATCGCCGACCGAATAAAGCCGCAGTCGGCCCAGGCCATAGCCGACTTGCACAAAGAGGGCATCCGGCGCACCGTCATGCTCACCGGCGACCGCGCCGACGTGGCCCGGGCCATCGCCGAGCGGCTGGGGCTGGACGACGTGCGCTCCCAGCTGCTGCCCCAGCAGAAGGTGGAGCAGGTGGAGATGCTGCTGGCCGAGGTGCACGGCCAGGGACGCGGACGCGACACGCTTGCCTTCGTGGGAGACGGCATCAACGACGCGCCCGTGCTCATGCGCGCCGACGTGGGCGTGGCCATGGGGGCGCTCGGATCCGACGCGGCCATCGAGGCGGCCGACGTGGTGCTCATGGACGACGACCCCGTCTCCATCGCCCGGGCCGTGAACATTGCGAAGAAGACGCTGTCAATCGTATGGCAGAACATCGTCTTCGCCCTGGGAGTCAAGTTCGCCGTGCTGGCGCTGGCGTCTCTTGGCCTAGCCAACATGTGGATGGCCGTCTTCGCCGACGTAGGCGTGGCCGTCATCGCCATCCTGAACGCCATGCGCGCCATGAACGTACCCCGCAAACCCATCGGCTAGATCCGAGCAAGGGCGAAGGTGTACTGAAGTAGTAGGGGGGGGGCGAAGCGGACTGCTTCGCCCCCCCCTACTTTTCGCAACAAGACAAGAGCCGCTGCGAAGGCAAGCGGCCTACACCGCCGAGGGCAGCGTCATCATGACCAGGCCCAGCAGAATGCCCACGATCACCGCGAAGGCAGGCGCCTTGGAACGATAGATGAGGATGGACTCGGGGATGATCTCGCCATAGACCACGTAGAGCATGGCCCCCGAAGCGAAGCCGAGGCTGAGCGTAAGCCCCAAAGGGCCCACCTCCCCCAGCCAGATCCCCAACCACGCGCCCAGCACCGTGGGCGCGCCGCAGGCCGCCGTCAACAGCACCGCGCGGGCACGACCCATGCCGCCGCTGATGAGCGGCACGGAAACCGCCATGCCCTCGGGAATGTTGTGCAGGCCGATGAGCACCGCCATGACCATGCCCGCCCCCAGCACCAGGTTGTCCGACACGGTGAAGCTGGCGCCGATGACCATGCCCTCGGGCACGTTGTGCAGCGCTATGGCGCAGGCCATGACGATGCCGGCCACCACAAGGCTCGCACGGGAGTCGTTGTTGCGACGGTGCTGGGCCAGGTGATCGGCGTGAACCAGCTCGTCGATATCGTCATGGGTCTTGGGGTGCCCCGCCTCGGCCGTATGGGGCACCTCGGAGGCGGTGCGCTTGTCGATGACGTAGTTCAGGCCGTAGACCACTGCCACGCCGACGGCGACCGAGAGGACAGCCAGCCACACCCCTCCCACCGCCTCGCCGGACGCTTCGGCCGCCTCCACCAGCAGATCCAGGCAGACAATGGCCGTCATCACGCCCCCCGCAAACGCCAGCAGCAGGCTGACCGCCTTGTTGGAATCGCTTCTGACCAGCGCCCCCACCGCACCGCCGATGCCGGTACCGCCGGCCCCCGCCAAAAGCGTGACCAGCGTGACGAACCAAAACGGGTCCATAGGTTCCATGTTTCCTCGGCTTTCAAGCAAGACGGCCCTGCGGCGAGCTCGGTTTTCCTCCCCCATTCTATCCCTAGAAGCGGCCGGACGAACGCCCATCGCCGGAGCGATTCCCCTTCTCCATAGGCTATACTGATTGTTTCGCCCGAACGAGGGGCCGCACGCCGTCCCGCGTGGCCGGCCAAGGCAGCCCAAGAACGCCGAACAGGAGGGAAGCATGCCCGTCCCGCCCCAGGAGATACGCCGCCTCTGCTCTCCGCGATCCTTCGAGCGCGGCAGTCTCATCGCGGAAAGCGGCGGCAACATCGCCTCGCGCAAGGTCTCCTACGACGGCCCCGACGCGGTGCTGTCCGCCTTCGTCGCCAGCTCCAGCGGCTGGAGCGACACCTACCGCGCCTCTGTCACCCTCGACGAGCGGGAGGGCGTGGTGGTCGACCACGCGTGCACCTGCCCCGCCTGGCGCGAGTACGCCGGCATGTGCAAGCATTGCGTCGCCCTGGCCCTGGCCTACAACGACGAGCCCGTCTCCTTCGCCGGCTACAAGCCCCCGGCCCTGCGCTGCCAAGCGGAAACAACCCGAGGCCTTAAGGACGTCGTGGAGCTTTTCGGGGCGCGTCAGCGCGCAAAGACCAGCGGCAAGGTCGACCTGCTCGTCGAGCTTCGCTGCCGGTTCGGCAGCTGGTCTGCATCGTTTCGCCTGGAAGGGCCCGGGGGCACCTACGTCATGAAGAGCATCGGCGAGTTCGTGGGCCTCATGCAGCAAGGGTCGTATTTCAGCTACGGGAAGAACCTCGCCTTCGTCCATATTCCCGAAAGCCTCACCCCCCGCGCCCAGCGCATCCACCGTTTCCTGGCCCGCCAGCTGTCCGCCCGCGCCGGCGCCGCCTTCGGCGCCTACGGGGTGCAGCGGGGCGTCAGCGGCTCGGCCGGGCGCAGCCTGGAGCTTTCAACCGACGCCGTGGTCGAGCTGCTGGACGCTTTGGGAAACGGCTCCCTTGCCCTGGAAAGCGAAGGGGTCGGCCTGCCGGCGCGCGGGGAGTACCGTATCTGCGACGGCGACCCCGACCTGCAGCTGGAGTTCTACGAGCGGGATGGCGGGTTCGCGCTGGATTTGCCCGCTTCTCGCCTGTTCCTCTGTTCGGGCGAGAGCCTCTACGCCATCGGTCCGCACGCAATCTGGCGCTGCTCGGGCAAGCTGGCGGCCATCGCGCCGCTGCTGACGGTGCTGCCCGCAGGCGAGACGACGCTGTCACTGGCCCCGCAGGATGCGCCGGCCTTCTGCGCCGCGGTGCTGCCCGCCCTCGAAGAGGCCGCCGTTGTACGCGCTCCCCGGTCCCTGGATGCGCTGCGCCCGGTGCCCTGCCGTCTGCAGTTCTACTTCGACCGCGAGAGCGACCTGGTCACCTGCGACGCTTTCGCCGTCTACGGCGAACGGCGCTTCCTGCTGTGCGGCTACCGCGAAGAGAGCGACTCCTCCGCCGAGACCGTGGCACCGGCGCGCGACGAGGAAGCAGAAGGGCGCGCCCTGGGGTTGCTGCGGAGGTTCTTCGAGCCCGCCAACGCCTGCCTGCCCCTGGCCGACGAGCGGTCGCTGGGGGAGCTTCTGTTCGAGGGGCTGCCCCTCATGCGGCAGCTGGGCGAGGTGTTCACCACGCCCGCGTTCGACCGGCTGATCAAGGACGGCACCCCGCGCTACAGCCTGGGGGTGTCCCTCGTGGGCAACCTGATCCAGCTTTCCGTGCGCTCCGACGACCTGTCCGCAGCGGAGCTGGCGGCGCTTCTGGGCAGCTACCGCAAGCGCCGTCGGTTCCACCGGCTGAAAAGCGGCGCGTTCGTGGATGTGGCGGCGCTGGACCTCTCGCAGCTGGAGCGGCTGAGCGACGATATGGGCATCAGCCAGAAGGCGCTCTCGGCGGGCGTAGTGGAGCTGCCGAGCTATCGGGCCTTCTACCTGGACGACGAAGCCGACCTGGACCGAGACCGGTCGTTTGCCGCTTACGTGGAACGCCTGCGCAAGACGACCGAAGAGCGCTTCGCCCCGCCGCCGTGCACCGCGTCTGCGCTGCGCCCCTACCAGCGAGAGGGCTTCGCGTGGCTGGCGGCGCGCATGGAGGCGGGCTTCGGCGCCGTGCTGGCCGACGAGATGGGGCTCGGCAAGTCCGTCCAGCTGATAAGCCTCATCGCCTACCGCGCGCAGGAACATCCCGGCTGCGGCCCCGCGCTCATCGTGTGCCCGGCCTCGTTGCTGTACAACTGGCTGGCGGAGTTCGAACGCTTCGCGCCGCACCTGGCGGTCACGGTTGCCCACGGCTCGAAGCCGGAACGCTTGGCCGCGCTGCGCAGCCTGCAGGGGCCCAAAGCGCCCGATGTGCTGGTCACCTCCTACGACTCCCTGCGGGCGGATGCCGACGACTACCGGCGAACCGAGTTCGACCTGTGCGCCTTGGACGAGGCCCAGCACATCAAGAACCCGGCCACGCTCGTCGCCCGCAGCTGCAAGCGCCTGAGCGCCCGATGCCGCGTGGCGCTCACCGGCACGCCGTTGGAGAACCGCCTGAGCGACCTGTGGAGCCTCTTCGACTTCCTCATGCCCGGGCTGCTGGGGCCCTACGCCGGCTTCCGCACGCGCTTCGAAGAACCCATCGTGGGCGGCGACGAGCATGCGGCCGAGCGCCTGCGGGCGATCGTCGCCCCCTTCATCTGCCGACGCTGCAAGAAAGACGTGCTGACCGAGCTGCCCGACAAATGGGAGACGGCCGTCTACGTGCCCCTTGAGGCCGAGCAACGCCGGCTCTACGACGCCCACGAGCAGCAGCTGCGCGAGATGCTCACCGTGCA
Source organism: Adlercreutzia aquisgranensis (assembly GCF_943193145.1). Taxonomy (NCBI): domain Bacteria; kingdom Bacillati; phylum Actinomycetota; class Coriobacteriia; order Eggerthellales; family Eggerthellaceae; genus Adlercreutzia; species Adlercreutzia aquisgranensis. Next base: position 25,187 of record NZ_CALPDA010000014.1, read on the forward strand.
GAAGAACGAAAGCGCCTCCCGCTCGCACCGTCGGGGCACCGCGCCCTTGCGCGCCGACGGCACCCGGCAGCAGCCCTCGCGGGTGGAAGTGCTGGCCGAGCTCACCAGGCTGCGCCAGCTCTGCTGCGACCCGAGCCTTGTCTACGAAGGCTACAAGGGTGGATCGGCGAAGGTGGACGCCATCGTGGAATTGACGGCCTCGGCGGTGGACGGCGGTCAGAAGGTGCTGGTGTTCTCGCAGTTCACCAGCTTCCTCGACATCCTTGCGCACCGCTTCGAGGCCGACGGGCTGCGCTACTTCGCCATTACGGGCAAGACTCCGGCGAAGCGCCGGCTCCAGCTGGTCGACCGCTTCAACGAAGACGACACGCCGCTGTTCCTGGTGTCGCTCAAAGCCGGCGGCACGGGCCTTAACCTCACCGGCGCATCGGTGGTGATCCATGCCGACCCCTGGTGGAACGCAGCCGCCCAGAACCAGGCGACCGACCGGGCGCACCGCATCGGTCAAAACCGGGAGGTAAGCGTGGTCAACGTGATCGCCAAAGGCACCGTAGAGGAGCGCATCGCCAAGCTGCAGCAGGCGAAGTCCCAGCTGACCGACCAGGTAGTGGCCGTAGGAGCCGCCTCGCTGGCCAGCCTTGACGCCGAATCCTGGGCCGACCTCCTGGATGCCGACATCCTGTAGCGCCGCCGGCTACAGCCCTGCGATCACGCCCCGCATGAGCTTGGAGAAATCGTCCAGGCGCGTAGCGGCCACGTCCACGATCTCCTCATCGCTGGGGCTAGCCCCGCCAATGCCGCAGGCCATGTTCGTCACCAGGGACAGCCCCGCGACCCGCATGCCCACGTGGCGCGCGGCGATAACCTCCTCGCACACGCTCATGGCCACGGTGTCGGCCCCCCACGACGCGAAAAGGCGAACCTCGGCGGGGGTCTCGAAGCTGGGGCCTAAAAGACCCAGGTACACCCCCTCGCGCACCGCAATGCCCTCGCGCTCCGCCACGGCGAGGGCAAGCCGGCGGCATCCCGGATCGAAGGCATCCAGCATGCTGAAGAACCGCGGCGCCAGCAAAGCCGGCTCCTGCGCGGCCACCGGGTTTCGCCCGGTGAAGTTCAGCTGGTCGGCCATCAGGCAGAAGTCGCCCACCTGGTACGTCTCGTTCAAAGCGCCGGCAGCGTTGGTGGTGATGAGCGTACCCACGCCCAGCCGGTCCATAAGCCACACGGGGAAGGCCACCTCCTGGGCGGAAGCGCCCTCGTAGCCGTGGATGCGCCCCTGCATGACCAGCACCTCCACGCCTTCCACCGTGCCGCAGACGAAGCGCCCCACATGCCCGTTGGCGGTGGAGCGGCGCATGCCCGGCACCTCGCCGTAGGAGATGAGGACAGCGTCTTGTACCTGTTCGGCGAAAGGGTTGAGGCCCGACCCCAGGATAAGGCCCACCTTCGGGGCGCGGCCTTCCAGCCGCTCGCGCATCACCGCGCAGGCCCCGTCCAGCATAAGTTCCAGCGAGCAGTCCATGGCTCCCCCTCTACTCAAGCGGCTTCCTCGCGACCAGCACGCGGGGGCGGCCTGCTAAGTCCTTCACTGCGCGCACGTCGGAGAATCCGTCTGCGCGCGCAATGGCGGCCGCATCGTCCAGGCAGGTCTCGTGAAGCTCGCAGGCGAAAACGCCTCCCGACTTCAGGAAGGCCAGGGCCTGGGGCGTCAGCCGACGGAACACGTCCAGACCATCGACTCCCCCGTCCAGGGCCAAGGACGGCTCGAACGCGGCCACCTCGGGCGAGAGCGAGGCCATCACAGCCGTGGGGATGTAGGGTGGGTTCGACACCACGGCGTCCAATCGCCCCCGGTAGCGCTCGGGAATGGCCGAAGCAAGATCGCTGCGAATGACCTTCACCACCGCATCCAGCCCCAGGCTGCGCACGTTCTCGCGGGCCAACCCCAGGGCTTCGTCGCTCACATCGGTGGCGATCACGCGCACATCGCCATGCTCTTGGGCCAGCGAACAGGCGATGCACCCGCTGCCGGTGCCGATGTCAGCCACCAGCAGCACGCCATCGGCAGCCGACGCTTGCGCAGCCGGCGAGGCATCGGGCCCCGAGGCAGGCTGATCTTCGTCCGGTTCCGGCTCGTCGGCAACGCGGGTCCCGAACGACTCGAACACAGCCGGCGGCACCTGGGGCTCGTCCTGCTCTTCGGGGAGCATGCCGTCGGATGCGGCGGAACCTGCAGGCGCGAAGGGCTGCAAAGCGGCACCCTGCTGAGCCGCTTCGGCGCGGGCGGCCTCGATGAGCACGTTCCCCTCCCAGGCCTCGATGGTGGAGTCCAGAGCCACCCGTCGCTTGGGGGCGGGAAGCTCGGCGAGCACCTCGCTCACGAGCACTTCGGTCTCGGGCCGGGGAATCAGCACGCCGGGGCGCACCTTCACGGTGATATGGCGGAAGGCCACCTCGCCGGTGATGTACTGCAAAGGCTCGCCGGCGCCTCGGCGAGCGACGGCCTGACGCAGCCACGCGCGTTCGTCCGCGGAAAGCTCCCGCTCGAAATTCATGTAGAGCTGAATGCGAGACAGCCCGCAGCCGTGGGACAGCAGCCACTCCGCCGACTGGCGCGGGTGCTCGTCGCCGTGGCGCTCAAGATAGGATACGGTCCAGTCCAGAGCCGCCTTCACCGTCCAGCGGGCATCGGGGGCCTCCTGGGTGCTGGGCAAGCCCATCCCCTAGACCGCTTCTTCGAGCTTCTGGGCGCGGTCCGCCGCCTGAAGCGCCGTGATGAGCTCGGCAAGCCCCGATCCGCCGTTGCCCAGCAGCACCCCGTTGTAGGTGCCGTTGTAGCCGATGCGATGGTCGGTCACGCGGTCCTGCGGGCCGTTGTAGGTGCGGATCTTCTCGGCGCGGTCTCCCGAGCCAATCTGGGCCAGGCGCTGAGCGCCCTCGGCCGCCTGCTGCTCGGCAAGCATCTTCTCGTACAGGCGCGCGCGCAGCACGGCCATGGCGGCGATCTTGTTCTGCAGCTGGGACTTCTGGTCCTGGGACTGCACCACAAGGCCGCTGGGCAGATGTGTGATGCGCACGGCGGAGTCGGTGGTGTTCACGCACTGGCCGCCCGGGCCTCCGGCGCGGTACACGTCGATGCGCAGGTCGTTCTCATTAATCTCCACCTCAACCTCGTCAGCTTCGGGAAGCACCGCCACGGTGGCCGTTGAGGTGTGGATGCGCCCCTGGCTCTCGGTCTTGGGCACGCGCTGCACGCGATGAACGCCGCTTTCGAACTTCATGACCGAGTACACCTTGTCGCCCTTGACCTTGAACTGGATTTCCTTGTAGCCACCGGCCTCGGAGGGGGACACGTCCATGGTCTCGGTCTTCCAGCCCTGCTCGCTGGCGAAGCGCTCGTACATGCGGTACAGATCGCCGGCGAAGATGGCCGCCTCGTCGCCGCCGGCGGCAGCGCGAATCTCCACGATGATGTCCTTCTCGTCGGCAGGGTCGGCCGGGATCAGCATGAACTTGATGTCGTCCTCCAGCTGGGGCAGCTGGCCCTCTATGCGGGCGATCTCCTCCTGGGCGAACTCCTTCATGTCCGCGTCGGAAAGCATCTCCTTGGCCTCGGCCAGATCGTCCACGGCCTGCACGTACTGGCGAGCCTTCGCCACCAGGGGCCCCTGGTTCGCGTACTCTTTGGCCAGGCGGTTGTACTCCTTCTGGTTGGCCAGCACGGCCGGGTCGCCCATCTTGGCCTGGAGCTCCTCGTAGGCGGCAACAAGCTTGACGAGCTTCTCTCGCATATCGGTATCTTGCATAGCGGGCGCAATCCTTCAAAACGTCATTGACTCGTAAATGGGCATTGTAGCAAAGGACGCAACCGCTGTGAGCCTATGGCGGGCGATTACACAAGCGCATACGCCCGGGCGGCCTCCGAAGGCCCCTATCGCCGTCCAACCTGCTGCCGACCGCCTGTCGGCCCGCCGACCGCCTGTCGCATGCTTTAGCAGCGCATGGCGGCGGGGTTCTGCGCAATTTCCTGCAGAACCCCGCCGCCATGCGCTGCCACATCTGCGGCTTGCAACCTCCCTAAGCCTCCGAAGCGGCCAAATAGGCAGAGACCTGTTCCGCGCATACCGCCCCGTCGCCCGCCGCGGTCACCACCTGGCGCAGCGACTTGGCGCGCACGTCCCCCGCCGCGAACACGCCGGGCACCGACGTCGCACCCGTCTCCCCCGCCACCACGTAGCCCTTCTCGTTCAGCTCCAGCGCGTCGCGCAGGAACTCGCTGTTGGGCTGGGTACCCACGGCCACGAACAGCCCCGCAGCCGACACGGTGAGCATACGGGGCGCACCGTCCTCGCTCGTCTGCTCGATGCGAAGCCCTGCCAGCTTGCCATCCTCGGCCACAAGCCCTTTCACCTGGCTGTTCCAGTAGAACTCCACGTTGGGCAGCTCCTGCAGGCGTTCGTGGTACACCTTGGTGGCCCGCAGCGTGTCGCGCCGGTGCACCAGCAGCACCTTCTCGCAGATACGCGACAGGTAGATGGCGTCGGCCACGGCAGTGTTGCCCCCGCCCACCACGGCCACGGTTTTGCCGCGGAAGAAGTTGCCGTCGCAGGTGGCGCAGTAGGACACGCCTCGCCCGGCCAGCGCGTCCTCCAGGGGCACGTCCAACTTGCGGGCACGGGCGCCGGTGGCCACGATAACGGTGCGGGCCTGGTAGCTGCCGAAGGCGGTGGAGAGCACCTTCGCCGGCTTGGAGAAATCAACCGAAACCACCTCTTCGCCCACGAACCGGGCGCCGAAACGCTCGGCCTGCTGTTTCATGGCGAAAGCCAGCTCGAAGCCGTTGACCCCCTCGGGAAACCCCGGGTAGTTCTCCACGTGCTCGGTCTGGCCCAGCTGCCCTCCGGCCACCATGCGCTCGAACAGCATGCAGCTCAGCCCCGCCCGCGCCGCGTAGAGCGCAGCGGTGAGCCCCGCCGGGCCGGCGCCTATGACGGCCACATCCGCAGCGCTTCCCGCCGCAGCCTTGGCCGATTCGGACTTGGGAATATAGTTCTTCTCTTCCATCGACCCGCCACCTCTCTTCTTCACACCCAACGAACGCGCAAGCGCGCCGAACCGCGAGCCCTAAGGCCCCGTTCAGCGCGCCCGCTACACCGGCTGGCAACAATCCGCAACGGCCGACCTAGCCGAGCATCGCCAACAGGTTCTGTTTCGGCTGCACGCCCACGGCCTGACGTACCGGCTGACCGCCCTGAAACACGACAAGCGTCGGCACGGACATGACGCCGTAACGGCTGGCGATATCGGGGCTCGCGTCGATGTCCACCTTCACCACGCGCGCACGGCCGGCCACTTCGGCAGCCACCTCGTCCACGGTGGGCGCGATCATCTTGCACGGACCGCACCACGTAGCGAAGAAGTCCACGAGCACCGGTTCGGTAGCGTCCAGGACCTTGGATTGGAAGTCGCTCGATGAAACGATCTCTGCCATGGTAATTCCTCCTCGTTGTAACGCCGAAGGCTCCCTCGGGGCGCCTTCGGAGGCCGCGGTTCCGCGGCTCTGCGGCATGTTCGTGCCAGTCTATCCCTTTCCGCACCCGCTCAGAAGAGCGCGTCCCCTTCCGTAGCAATATTGGAAGCGAACCGAAAGGAGAACGTGCCGGTTCAAGGCTGACGAAATGACTTAGACTATGGTAGCAGGAACCTGGAAAGGATTTGGCATGAATCAGGTAACATTTTTAGCCTCCCCGGCCGGTGGCGAATCGGCTTGCGAGCCGCCCGCGTGGCAAGGGCGTGCCGCATCGCCGGTCAACCTGGTGCTCGAGGGGGGCGCCATGCGCGGTCAGTTCACCGCAGGCGTGCTGGATTTCCTCATGGACCAGGGGCTGCTCTGCGAAAACGTCATCGGCACGTCGGCTGGAGCCCTTACCGGCTACTACTACGTGGCCGGCGCCCGCGGGCGAACCTGCCTGCAGAACGTAGTGTTCTGCGACGACTGGCGCTACATGTCGCTTAAGAGCTACGTGCGCACCGGCAACGCCTTCGGGCGCGAGTTCGCCTTCTACGACATCCCCGACCGACTGCTGCCCTTCGACTACGACAGCTTCAACTGCTCCCCCATGAACCTGGTAGCCGTTTCCGCGAACCTGGAAACCGGCGAGGCGGACTACCATCTCATAGCAGACGCCAAGAAGGACATGCCCTACCTGATCGCCTCTTCCTCCATGCCCCTCATCAGCCAGATCGTGGAGGTGGACGGCAAGCTTCTGCTGGACGGCGGGGCCTGCGACAGCGTGCCCATCGTCCATTCCTGGATCATGAACGGCACAGGCCGCAAGAACATCGTGGTGCTCACCCAGGACGCCACCTACGTGAAGCCGGCCAACAAGCTCTTGCCGCTCATCTCGTCCCGCTACCGCGACTACCCCTACTACGTGGAGCGCCTGGCAAACCGCCATATCGACTACAACCGCACCTACCGAGCCATCGACCGCTGGCATGACGAGGGACGCCTGTTCCGCATCCGTCCGCCCAAGCCGGTGCAGGTAGGTTCCATGGAGAAGGACCCGGAGAAACTGCTGGCCCTCTACGAGGAAGGCTACCAGACCGCCGCCAGCAACTGGCCCGCCCTGCTGCAGTACCTGGAAAGCTAGACACCGGCCGCAGCCGGCCTACCCGTTGCGATACCCAAAGGCCTAAACGACGCCTGCAGCCCCTTCCGAAACCCCGCCCTCTTCCTGCTCCCGTCTCGCGTTCCGGGCCGGGAAACATCGCACAACCGGCATCTCGTGCACGGGAAAAGCAAGGCTCTGACCTGGCATTACACTATATAACACCAAGTCAGAGCAGATGGCGCGAGTTGCCGGATATGCATCGCGCAACCGGCATCTCGCGCAGTTTCCGAGCGGCCGACCGTCCGAACCGCCAATGCAAGTCCGAGCGACCCGGAATGCCGCAGCCCCGCAGGCTACAGCGCAGCTGCCCGAATCACTTCCAGCAGCTGCTCCACGGGCCAGCTTCCCAAATCGCCCTCGGAGCGCTCGCGCACGCTCACGGTGCCGCTTTCCACTTCCTTGTCGCCCAGCACCACCATGTAGGGGATCTTCTGCGACTGCGCCTTGGCGATCTTCACGCGCATGGGCTCGTTCTGGTCGTACAGCTCCACGCGCCCGCCGGCGTCCTTGATGAGCTTCACCAGATCGGCCGCCGCGCCGATATGGCGGTCGGCTATAGGCAGCACCGCCACTTGCACCGGCGCCAGCCACAGCGGCAGCGATCCGGCGTAGTGCTCGATGAGGATGCCCAGGAAGCGCTCGATGGAGCCGAAGATGGCCCGGTGAAGCATCCAGGGGGTCTCCTCCGTGTTGTCCTCGGTGCGGTAGGTCAGCCCGAAGCGCATGGGCATGTTGAAGTCGATCTGCACCGTCGAGCACTGCCAGGTGCGCCCGATGGCGTCCTTCACCTTGATGTCGATCTTCGGCCCGTAGAAGGCGCCGTCGCCCTCGTTGATCTCGTAGGGCAGGTTGTGGCGCGCGCATGCCTCCATGAGGGCGTTCGTGGCATGCTCCCACATATCGTCGGTGCCGATGGACTTCTCGGGGCGAGTGGAGATCTCGGCCTCGTACTGGAAGCCGAAGGTGGTCATGATATGGTCCACCAGATCCAGGATGGCCACCACCTCGTCCACCACCTGGTCCTTGGTGCAGAACACGTGGGCGTCGTCCTGGGTGAAGCCGCGGGCGCGCAGAAGCCCGTGCACCACGCCGGACATCTCGTGGCGGTACACCGTGCCGAACTCGAAGTAGCGAAGCGGCAGGTCACGATAGGAATGCAGCTCGTTTTTGTACAGCATCACATGGCCCGGGCAGTTCATGGGCTTCACGCCGTACTCGCTCATGCGCGGCTCGTCGTCGGTTCCCTCGTTGATCTGGAAGAAGTACATGTTGTCATGGTAGAAGCCGTAGTGGCCCGAGGTCTTCCACACGTCGGCATTGTAGATATGCGGGGTGATGACCTCTTCGTAACCGCGGTCGTACAGGTCGCGGCGCAGCCACTCCTGCAGCGTGCGGATGACGCGGGCGCCCTTGGGCAGGTACATGGGAAGGCCCACGCCGGCCATGGGGTCCATCATGTAGATGCCCAGCTCGCGTCCCAGCTTGCGGTGATCGCGCTTCTCGGCCTCGGCCAGGTTGTGCAGATGCTCCTCCAGCTCCTTCTTCGAGAAGAAGGCGGTGCCGTAGATGCGGGTGAGCATCTCGTTGTCGGAATCGCCCTTCCAGTAGGCGCCGGCGGTCTTCATGATCTTGAACGGGCCGATCTTGCCCGCCGAGGGCATATGCGGGCCGCTGCACAGATCCACAAAGTCGCCGTGGCGGCGGATGATTATCTCCTCGTCAGCGGGCAAATCGTCGATATGCTCGGCCTTCAGGCGCTGATCGGCGAAGATGCGCTTTGCTTCGTCGCGGGTGACCACCTCGCGCACGAAGGGCTCGTCGCGCTTCACGATCTCGGCCATCCTCTCCTCGATGGCGGCGAAGTCCTCGGGCGAGATGGACGCTCCCTCGGGCAGAGCGAAGTCGTAGAAGAAGCCGTCGTCGGTCTGGGGACCGAAACCGATCTGAGCGCCGGGATAGAGCTGCTGCACGGCCTCGGCCATCACGTGCGCGGCGGAATGGCGCATGATTCCCAGGGCCTCGGGGCTCTTGGCGGTGAGGATCTCTACCGTAGCCCCCTCGGGCACTACGGTGTCAAGGTCGGCAAACGCCCCGTCCACCTTGCCGCCGAGCGCCGCCTTCGCAAGGCCGGCCCCGATAGCGGCGGCCACATCGGCCACGGTGGCGCCTTCGGCCACCTCTTTGCGCGAGCCGTCCGGAAGATTCACAATCATGATGGTTCCTTTCTTGGCGCCGGGTGCGCACAAAGCACCTGCGCCGGTTGAAATGAAAAGCCGCCGAGCGCAATGCAAGGCGGCTTGGTTCCCAAAGGGTAAGGGTTAGGCTGCGAGACGTGCCTAGCGCTGACGGGAAGCCGCTTGCTGCGGCTGGGCAGTTCGGGCGCTGCGGGACACCGCGCCGCGGGCCGAACCGCGGGCACCCACGGGCGTTGCGCAGTAGGGGCACACCGTCCAGGTGGGGTCGAGCGCATGGTTGCACACGTTGCAGAGGTTCTTCAGGCGCTGATGGCAGTTCGGGCACAGCACGTAGTCCGATTCCACGGGATAGCCGCAGTTGGCGCACTCGCCGTACTTCATGAGTTCGCGCTGCTTGATGGCGATCTCAAGCTCCTGTTCGTCGCGGTCGATCTGCAGCAGGGGCGGACGCAGCAGGCAGTAGGCGATGACGCCGATGAAGGGCACGAGCGCGATGATGATCCACACGTACCACGCGCCGCCGCGCAGGTAGGCGTCGCGCGCCACCCAGATGACGGAGAGCACGTACAGCACCACCACAAGCACGATCACGACGGTGAACGCCATCTGCAGTTCGGGCGTCCAAAGCTGGGACAGAAGCTCGCTCATATCAACCTCTCGAAACGGTCGGTTTCCCCCGCCACCCCTCGCACGGGACAAGCGGATGCACTGTGACTAGCACATATGGTATGGCATTATAGCAAAGAAGGCCGCCGCACCGGCAAATCACCGAAAAGCACGCAAAAGGGCCCATCGTCATGGACGGGCCCCTCATACCTTAAGATTGCGGGGACGCTCCCCCTACCCCAGCTCGGCCAGCTGCGCTTCCACTTTGGCCAGGGCCTCTTCCAATTCAGCCAGCTTCGCAGTGTCTTTCTCCACGATCTCCTGCGCCGCCTTGGCCAGGAAGCCCGGGTTCGACAGCTTCTTGCGGAACTTCTCGGCGTCCTTGGCAAGCTTGGCCTGCTCCTTCCGAAGGCGCGCCCGCTCCGCGTCGAAATCCACCAGGCCCGTCAGCTGCACGTACACCTCAAGGCCCGGCACCAGGGCAACGCTTGCCTGAGCCGGCTTGTCGGCGTCGGGCGCGATGGACAGCGAGGCGGTGTTGGCCATGCCCTCGATAAGCGCGCGCTGAGCCTGCAGCAGCTCGGCGTCATCCGCGCCGGCCTTCACCACCACGGCCAGGGGCTCCTTCGGCGAGATGCCGTAGCGGCTGCGGGTGCTGCGGATGGCCGAGACCACGTCGCATACCATCTGGATGGCCCGCTCCGCCTGGGCGTCGGCGTACTTCGCCAGCGCCTCGGCCTTGGGCCACGCCGCCCCGATGAGCAGCTGGGAGTCGCGCTCGAAGGGCAGCTCCTGGTAGATCTCCTCGGTGACGAAGGGCATGATGGGGTGCAGCAGCCGCAGCGACTGGTCCAGCACGAACATGAGGTTGCGCTGGCAGGCCAGCCTGTCCTCGGGGCTGCCCGAGAGGCGCGCCTTGGAGAACTCGATGTACCAGTCGCAGAACTCGTTCCAGAAGAAGCCGTACAGAAGCCGGGTGACCTCGCCGAACTCAAAGGCGTCGAAGGCCTCGTCAACCGCTTTCACCAGACCCGCCACTCGGCTGAAGATCCAACGGTCGGCCGGGGTGGCGGCCACGGGCTCGCCAGGGGTGTAGCCTTCCAGGTTCATACTCACGAAGCGAGCCGCGTTGCGAATCTTGTTGGCGAAGTTTCTGCTGCTCACCAGCTTGTTCTCGTCGAAACGCAGGTCTTGGGCGCCCGTTACCTGCAAAAGCAGCCCGAAACGCATGCCGTCGGCGCCGTAGTTCTCCATGAGCACCAGCGGGTCCACGCCGTTGCCGCGGCTCTTCGACATGGGCTTGCCGTCGGCGCCCATGACCGTGGGATGGATAATCACGTGCTCGAAGGGAATCTGGCCCGTGCAGTACATGGAGCTCATGACCATGCGGGCCACCCACAGGCCCATGATGTCGCGGGCCGTGGAGAGCACCTGGGTGGGATAGCAGGCGCGAATCTCGGGGGCGTCGTTGCCCTCCTCGGCCCATCCCATGGTGGCATAGGGCCACATCTGGCTGGAGAACCACGTGTCCAGCACATCGTTGTCCTGACGCACGGAGCCCCCGCACGCCGGGCACACCTCCACGTCCTCCACGCTGGCATCCTCCCAGCCGCAGGAATCGCAGTAGTACATGGGGATGCGGTGCCCCCACCATAGCTGGCGAGAGATGCACCAGTCCTTCAGGTTGCCCAGCCAGTCCAGGTACACCTGCTTCCAGCGGGCCGGATGGAACCGTATCGACCCATCCTCCACCACGCGCGCCGCGTCGGCCTTCAGGCCGTCCACGCGCACGAACCACTGCTCCGACTCCCACGGCTCCAGCTTGGTGTGGCAGCGGTAGCACGTCATGACCGAATGGGCGTGCTCCTCCACCTTCTCCAGAAGTCCCAGCTCGTCGAAGGCGGCCACCACGGCCTCGCGGGCCTCGTCGCGGTCCATGCCGCTGAAGCGCCCGAAGCCCTCCACCACGTGGGCGGTCTCGTCGAAGATGTTGATGCGGGGAAGGCCCGCGGCCTCGCCCATGGCCCAGTCGTTGGGGTCGTGGGAGGGGGTCACCTTCACGCAGCCGGTGCCGAACTCGGTATCCACGTGCCAGTCGGCGAAAATGGGGATCTCGCGGTCCACCAGGGGCAGGCGCACGGTCTTGCCCACCAGGTGCGCGAAGCGCTCGTCCTTGGGGTTCACGGCCACGCCGGTGTCGCCCAGCATGGTTTCGGGGCGCGTGGTGGCCACCACTAGGTACTCCAAGCCGTCGACGGGCTCGGTCAGCGGATAGCGCAGATGCCACAGATGCCCCGCCTCGTCAACGTACTCCGCCTCGTCGTCGGCGATGGCCGTGGTGCAGTGCGGACACCAGTTCACGATGCGCTTGCCCCGGTAGACGAGATCGTTGTGGTACCAGTCGGTGAACAGCTGGCGGACGGCGCGCACGTAGGCCGGCTCCAGCGTGAAGTGCTCGTTGGCGTAGTCGCACGAGCATCCCATGCCCGAAATCTGGTTCACGATGGTGGCGCCGTACTCGCGGTACCACTCGTAGCAGGCCTCGACGAAGGCCTCGCGCCCGATGTCCAGACGGCTGATGCCCTGGTCGGCCAGCTTCTTGTCCACCTTGGTCTGGGTGGCGATGCCCGCATGGTCGGTTCCCAGCACCCACCGGGTGGGGCGCCCCTGCATGCGCGCGCGGCGGATGCAGGCGTCCTGGATGGTGTCGTTCAGGGCATGGCCCATGTGCAGCACGCCGGTGATGTTCGGCGGCGGGATGACGATGGTGTAGGGATGGTCCTTCTGCTCGGGCGTGCCGGGCGTGCGCTGGAAGTAGCCCGCCTCCTTCCACGCCTCGAACAACGGCCGCTCGTGGGCCTGGAAATCGTAGTCGATGGAGCTTCCCTGCTCAGCCATAGGTTCCCTACGCCTCTCTCGGTTCGATGGCGGGCTTGGTCTGCCCGGTGATGTCCGTTTCCCTCACGACCACCTTCGACGGTCCGTCCGTCTCGGGCAGGTCGTACATGGTGTCCTGCAGCACCCGCTCGCAGATGGAGCGCAGGCCGCGGGCACCGGTGCCGTGCTCCAGGGCCTCCCGGGCGATGGCCCGCAGCGCGTCGGGTTCGAAGGAAAGCTGCGAGTCCTCGAACTCGAACATACGAACGTACTGCTTCACCAGCGCGTTCTTCGGCTCGGTGAGGATGCGCACCAGGTCGTCCTCGGAAAGCTCCGCAAGGGACGTGATGACCGGGATGCGCCCGACGAACTCGGGGATCATGCCGTACTTGTTCAGGTCCTCGGGCAGCACGCGCGAAAGCAGCTCCGCCTCCTCGTGTTTCTTCGACTCGGGCATGTCGGCGTTGAAGCCCACGCCCGACTTGCCCACGCGCTGGGCGATGATGTCGGTCAGTCCCACGAAGGCGCCGCCCAGGATGAACAGGATGTTCGTGGTGTCGATATGAATGAGCTCCTGCTGGGGGTGCTTGCGGCCGCCCTGGGGAGGCACCGTGGCGTCGGTGCCCTCCACGATCTTCAGCAGCGCCTGTTGCACGCCCTCGCCGGACACGTCGCGGGTGATGGAGACGTTCTCGGCCTTGCGGGCGATCTTGTCGATCTCGTCCACGTAGATGATGCCGATCTGGGCCCGCGGCACGTCGAAATCGGCCGCGGTCAACAGCTTCAGCAGGATGGACTCCACGTCCTCGCCCACATATCCAGCCTCGGTGAGCGTGGTGGCGTCGGCGATGGCGAAGGGAACGCGCAGGGTGCGGGCCAGGGTCTGGGCCAGAAGCGTCTTGCCCGAACCCGTGGGGCCCAAAAGCATGATGTTGCTCTTGGCCAGCTCCACGTCGCCTTCCTGGGCATCGGCCCCCATGCTGATGCGCTTGTAGTGGTTGTACACCGCCACGGAAAGCGCGCGCTTGGCCTCCTCCTGGCCCACCACGTGCTCGGAAAGCTCGGCGTAGAGCTGGTGGGGCGTGGGAAGGTCGGCCAGGATGTCCTCGGGGCGCTCCGAAGATTTGGCCGCATGCCGTCCGGATGCGGCGCGCGCCTCGGACGCGTCGTCGTCGGGCAGGGCCGCTTGCTCCATGTGGTCGCGCAGCTGCGCCTGGATCTGCTCGAGCATTTCCGGCGTAAGCCCCATGGCGCGGTACTCGCGGGGGAAGTAGCCGGGGGCATCGTGGCCGTCATGGGAGCCCAGGGCCTGGTCGTGCAGCTTGGCCATAAGCTCCACCTGGTCCATGGCGTAGCGGGCCTGCAGCGCCGTGCCCATCCACTGCTCGCCGCCCTGCAGCGGGTAGCCGCTCTCGCTCATCAGGCGCTGGGCCTCATCGGCGTCGAAGCCCGGCGCGTTCTCGGACAGGTCGCGCACCATGGCGTCGGCGCAGATGCCGATGCACTCGTTGCAGATGTAGATGCCGTTAGGGCCTTGCACCAGGGCGACCACCTCGTCGGTGGACTTGCCGCAGAAGGTGCACACCGCATCCTGCGGCTCGTCGGCGCCGGTGCCGTTCGTTCGATCTCTCATGGATGTCCGGTTCTCTTCCCTACTCGTCCTTCTTGGCGTCGCCGGCATTGTGGGCCGCGCGCGAAGTGGTGATGCGGTCCACCAGGCCGTAGGCGAGCGCCTCTTCGGCGGTCATGTAGTTGTCGCGCTCGGTGTCGTTCTGGATGCGCTCGATGGTCTGGCCGGTGTTCTCGGCCAGGATGCGGTTCAGGCGGTCGCGGGTTTTCAGCATGAAGTCGGCCACGATGGCGATCTCGGTCTGCTGGCCCTGGGCGCCGCCGGAGGGCTGATGGATGAGCACCATGGAGTTGGGCAGGCACAGGCGCTTGCCCTTGGCGCCGTTGGACAGCAGCACCGCGGCCATGGAAGCGCACTCGCCCAGACAGATGGTGGACACGTCGCACTTGATGAAGTTCATGGTGTCCAGAATGGCCAAACCGGCGGTCACCGAGCCGCCCGGGGAGTTGATGTAGAGCGAAATGTCCTTGTCCGGATCGGCGCTCTCCAAGTGCAGCAGCTGGGCCACCACCGAGTTCGCCACATGGTCGTCGATCTGCTCGCCCAGGAAAATCACGCGGTCGTTGAGCAGGCGCGAGTAGATGTCGTAGCTGCGCTCGCCGCGGGGCGACTGCTCGATGACGTAGGGGATGAGCGCATCGCGGGTTTCGAATGCCATGGTTCCTCGTTTCTCCTCGGGGACGCGCCCGCCTTCGGGGGCTGCGTCCCGTGTCGTGTTTGCGTCCATAGTGATGAAGCGGCCCGAATCGCGCAAGGGAGCGCACCGAAAAGGCATAGCGCACCCCCCCCGGCAAAGCAGCCCGCACCGGGCCCTTGCAAACGCATCGGCCCGCACATGCCGTTTCGCCGAAGCGTCCCGGATGACGGGCCGATGAAAGATGCTCCATCAAGGGCCGAAGCCCTGCGGTGTCGGGCTATTCGGCGCTCTGCTCGGCAGCGGCCTCGGCAGCCACGTCGGCGGCAGCGGCAGCGTCGCCCTCGGCGATGTCGGCGGCCACCTCGTCCTCGGCGGCGTCCTTCTTCGCCTTCTTGGCCTTGGGCTTGGATGCCTTCTTGGCCTTGGGGGCCTCGTCTTCGGAGCCGGGCTCGACCTCGGTCACCACGGCCTCGTCCATCAGACGGGTCACGGCCTTGGTGCGCAGGATGCCCTGGCGGACGAAGTGCAGGTTGCCGGCGGCGCGCCACTCCTCCACCGTCTTGGCAGGGTCTTCTGCGCCGGAGGCGGCGAACTCGGCCACCACGTCCTCATCGGTAGCCTCGATGCCCTCGTGCTTGGCCCAGGCGTCAAGAGCCAGGTCCTGCTTGGCCACGTCGGCGGCCTGCTGCTTCACGTCGGCCTTGAACTGGTCGGGGGTGATGCCGGCCTGGTTCAGGTACATGTCGAAGGACATGCCCTGGGCCTGCAGCTGGCGGAAGAAGTCCTGCAGCAGGTTGGACTCGGCCTCCTCCACCATGCCCTCGGGGGCCTCGGCGGTGGCGCGGGCGGCCAGCGCCTCCAGGATGCGGCCTTCCTTCATGCGGGGAAGCATGGCCGCCTTCTGGGCGTCGATGGAGTTGCGCACCTGCTCGCGCACGGCCTCCAGCGTGTCGAAGCCCAGGGTGTCCTTGGCCCACTGGTCGTTGAGCTCGGGCAGCACTTCCTTCTTCACCGCGTTGACGGTCACCTTGAAGTTGAGCTTGTCGGTCTTGCCCTGCACGCCGGAGAGCAGCACCGGGGCGTCCTCGGGCACGTCGATGGTGAATTCGGCCTCCTGGCCCTTCTTCAGGCCCACCAGATTCTCGTCGAAGCTCTCGGGCAGAAGGCCCGATCCCAGCACGTAGGGACGGCTCTCGGAGGTGAGGCTGGCCACGGGCTCGCCGGCCGCGTCGGTGGCCTCGAGGGACAGCTCCACGTAGCTGTCGGCCTTCACCTTGGTGTTGGCCGGGGCGTCCTCGAGGGTCTGGTAGTGCTGGCGCAGCAGCTCGATCTGCTCGTCGACCTCCGTATCGGTGGCGCCGGCGGGCGGCAGGTCGATGGCCACGGGGCTGTAGTCGTCAAGCTCGATCTCGGGCTTGACGGCCACGGTGAACGAGAAGCTGTAGGGCTGGCCGCCCTTCACCAGGTCGGCCTGGTCGAACTGGGGATGCCCCAGCGGGTACAGGCGCAGCTGGTCGATGACCAGCGGATAGGTGTCGTTGATCACATCGTCGGTGACGGAGGCGACCACGGCCTCCTTGCCCAGCGCGTTGTCGATGACCGGACGCGGGGCATGGCCCTTGCGAAATCCGGGGAAGTTGTACTTGTTGGCGAAGTCCTTGTAGGTCTTCTTGATGCGGGCGTCCACGTCGGCGGCGTCCACCGTCGCCACTACCTTCAGGCGGCCGTCCTCGAGGGTCTCTACCTTGGTTTCCACTGGCTTTCCTCCATCGTGATTCACTAAGCGCGCAAGGCGCCACGGTTCTGCTTGCCGTCAAGCCGAGTCAGGGCACGGCAAAGCGGCGCTTAACGCACAAGGGCACATTATGGCACAACATGGCTCGACCGCATGCGTAAACGTTTCCCCGTTCACCAGATGCGCTCAAGGAGCGTGCCGGCTTCGCGGAAGCGGCCGGAGAGCAGGCCGGGCATCCCGCAGCGGGCACCTCGGTCGTCGGCAGCCCTACAGGGCCCTCCAGGTGGGGCGGTCCACGGTGCGCACGTTGATGTAGGCCACTCCTTCGGGATGCTGGGCCATGATCTCGATGGCCACGCGCTCCTTCTCGCGGATGTTCTCGGCGGTCCCCACCACGATGTCGGGGCCGTCCTCGATGGAAAGGGTGGTGGATTCCGGGTCGGTGGCCTGCACCGACACCACGCGGTCGGCCAGCTGGGTGGTCAGGCCGTCCACCACGGCCAAGGCATTGCTCACATTGGCATCCGAGCAGTAGGTGCCTATCTCGGCCTGGGTGCCGTAGGGCACGTCGGTGATGTGCAGCACGTTGGCCGCGTCCTCGTACACCTTCGCACTGGTCTTCGACGCCGCCTCGGTGCCGGCCTTGGGGATGGGCATGAGCCACATGCCGTCGGAAGCGATGGCCCAGGCCTTGGTGTCGGTGGCATCCTGGGTGGGCACCTCGACCACCGCCGCCACGGCGCGCTCGGTAACGTCGATGGCCAGCGTATCGGGGAATTCGCGGCGAACCACCACGTCGTCCACCCATGCGTCGCGCAGAAGGGAGTTGCGGATGGCGGCAGTGTCCACGCGCAGCAGCGTCTCGCCCTCCTCCACCGCGGCCAGCGCCTGCATGTCCTCGGAAGTGAGATGCTCCACGCCCGAAACGGTAACGTGCTTGATCTCGAACAGTTGCGAATGGTAGGCGCCCAGCAGGCCGAGCACTCCCCCGCAGATAAGCACGGCCACGGTCACCACGCCGATCATGTAGCGACGGTAGCGCTGGTTGCCCCGATCGCGCCGACGGTTGTCGTACAGGTCGCCCACGCGCACCGACGAGTAACCGCGGGACTGCGAAGACCGCGAAGAGCCCGCTCGCCCCGACGGCTGCCTGCCTGCGCGGCCCGACGACGGGCGGCCGGAGCCCGCGGAGGCCGAAGCCCGGGGGCGCGAGGAGTAGGCGCCTGCTCTAGGACGCGAACCCGACGGTCCGGACTTCCGGGATGAGCTGGATGCCATAGGCTTCGTACACCTTCGCTTGAACGTGGTCCATAACGCACTTCACATCGCTGGCCGTAGCGGTACCGGTGTTCACGATGAAGTTGCCGTGCTCCGGGGAAACCTGGGCTCCCCCCACCGTATAGCCCTTCAGCCCCGCGCGCTCCACCAGCGATCCGGCGGACTCCCCTTCAGGGTTGCGGAACACGCTGCCGCAGGAAGGGCAGCCAAGCGGCTGGGTCTTCGTGCGACGGGCATGGGCCGCCTCCATCTTACCGCGAATGGCGAAGGGTTCGCCCTGCTTTACGGAAAGTTCGCATTCGACCACTACCTGGTCGGCGGCGAAGGGGCCCTGCCGGTAGCCCCAGGCCATGTCTTCGGCGGGCAGGCGCCGCAGCCGGCCGTCGGCATCGAGCACCGTGGCGGCCGCCACCACGTCGGCCATGCAGCCGTTCGCAGTGCCGGCGTTCATGGCCAGGGAGCCCCCCACCGTGCCGGGGATGTCCACCGCGAACTCCATGCCGGCCAAGCAGCGGCGGAAGGCCTCCTGCACCACGGCCTGCAGAAGCGCGGCGCCGCCGGCAAGGATCGCCTGCTGCTCGTCGCTGTAGCGCACGGTGCGAAAGTCGCGCCCCAGCGTGCACACCAGGCCCGGGAACCCCTCGTCGGCCACCAGCAGGTTCGACCCGCGGCCCACCACCATCCACGGCACGCCGCAGCTTACAGCGGCGCCGATCAGGCGCTTGAGCGAGCCCAGGGAATGGGCGCACGCGAAGTAACGGGCGGGCCCTCCCAGGCGGTAGGCCGTATGGCGCGCCATGGGCTCGTCCAGGCGCACGTCGGCGTCGAAGCCCTCATCTACGCAGAGCGCCTCCAGGGCGCTGGTATGGCGAGCGGACACCCTAGCACCCCGCTCCCAGCGAAGCCGTGTCCCCCGCGCTCTTCCGGGCCAAGGCATTCACCAGCTCCGGGCCGATGGAGGTCACGTCCCCCGCGCCCATGGTGATCACCAGGTCCCCCGGCTGCACGAGCGTCATCAGGTAGGGCACCACCTCTATGCGCCGCGGCACGTAGGACAGGTCGGGGTGCCCCTCGTGCTCGATCACCACGTTCAGGAACGTCTTGCCGCTCACCCCGGGCACCGGCATCTCGCCTGCGGGGTACACGTCCATGAACGTGAGCGTGTCCGCGGCGTCGAAGGCCTCGCCGAACTCGTCGTGGAGCACCTCGGTGAACAGCGGCGCGCGGGAGTAGCGGTGGGGCTGGAACAGCACGTGGATGCGGTTGTAGCCCAGCTCGGACGCGGCTTGGATGGTGGCTTTGATCTCGGTGGGATGGTGCGCGTAGTCATCCACGACGGTAACGCCCGCCACTTCCCCCACCAAATCGAAGCGCCGGCGCACCCCCGCGAAGGACGAGGTGGCCGCTGCCGCCTCTGCCGGATCGAACCCGAGCGCCCACAGAAGCGTCACCACGCCGGCGGCGTTGGCCGCGTTGTGCGCGCCGGGATTCTGGCGCACGGCACCCGTCACCACCTGGCCGTCGGGCAGCTCCAAGGTGTAGACGCTGGATATGCCCTGCTGCTCGAAGGACAGGATGCGGGCGTCGGCATCCTCGGCGAATCCGTAGGTGAACAGCGTGCGACCCGCCGCCCGGGCCAGCCGCACCAGGTTGGCGTCGTCGGCGCAGGCCACCACGATGCCGCCGTCGGAGGGCACCGAGGCCATGAAGCTGGAGAACTTCTCGTAGATCTCGTCCAGGTCGCGGTAATGGTCCAGATGGTCGGCCTCTATGTTGGTGACCAGCACCGCCGCCGGGGAAAGGTAGCGGAAGGACTTGTCGGACTCGTCGGCTTCCACCACGTAGTGACGCCCCTCCCCGGAATGGGCGTTGGTGCCGTAGGCCCGCACGATGCCGCCGATCAGAAACGTCGGGGACTCCCCCAGCTGGTCGAGGGCCGTGGCCAGCATGGAGGACGTGGTGGTCTTGCCGTGGGTGCCGGCAACGGCCAGCGTGGACAGGCCCACCCCCAGCCGGGCGAGCATTTGGGCGCGGTGCCAGATGGCAAGGCCGCGCTCCTGGGCGGCCACAAGCTCGGGGTTGTTCGGCAGGATGGCGGTTGACACTACCACCACCGGGTCGCCCTCGGGCACATGGTCGGCATCGTGGCCGATGAACACGGGGATGCCCGCCTCCACCAGCTGCTGGGTGTAGCGGCTTTCGCGCAGGTCCGACCCGCTCACGGTAAGTCCCTGGTCATGGGCCACCTTGGCGATACCGGACATGCCCACGCCCCCGATGCCGATGAAATGCACCCGGCTAACCTGCTGATCTATCATCACGGCCTGCGCACCCTTTCTTCGTAAGTCGAACGGACGCGGAACCGGCGGCATGCAGCAGCCGCAGCCCGCGCCCGAAGCCTGCCCGCTATCCTCGGGCAGCCTCCATCACCGCGTCGGCCAAGGCGGCCGCAGCGTCCTTCGTCCCCATCTTCTCGGATGCCTCCGCCATGGACGCCCGCAGCGCGGCGTCGTCCACCAGCCTCAGCATCTTCTCGCGAAACTGCAGCCCCTCCACCTGGTCGTCGGCCACGCACAGCGCGCATCCCGCCTCCACCCACGCTTCGGCGTTGCGGCTCTGGTGGTCTTCCGTGGCGTAGGGAAACGGCACCAGCAGCGCCGGAATGTGGCGAGCGGATATCTCTGCCAGCGACGTGGCCCCCGCCCGCGACACCACCGCATCGGCGGCGGCCATGGCAAGGCCCATCTGGTCGGTATAGCCAAGCAGCTGCCAACGGGCGCGCTGCGCTTCGTCGAGCCCCAGCGCCTCGGCAGTGGCCTCAAGCTCCTTGGGCCCGGTCAGATGCACCACGTACAGGTTCGGGCGGGCCAGAAGCTCGTCTTTGAGGGCCGCCATGGCCTGGTTGATGTGGCGCGCCCCCAGGCTTCCGCCGGTCACTAGCAGCATGAGCGCGTCTTGCGGAATGCCGAAGGCGGCGCGGCCCTTATCCTTGGCGGCGGCGAACACGCTCTGGCGCACGGGGTTTCCCGTCACCAGCACGCGCCCGGCATCGGGCACATCCTTGGCCGCATGCTCGTAGGTCAGGCACACACGCTGGGCACGGCGGGCCAGGTACTTGTTGGCCATGCCCATGACCGAGTTCTGCTCGTGCACCACCACCGGGATGCCCAGCGACTCGGCGGCGCGTCCCACGGGGATGCACACGTAGCCGCCGAAAGCCACCACCGCGTCGGGCCGGGATTCGGCGAAATCGCGCTTGGCCTGCTTGGTGGACGCGTTCAGGGTCAGCAGCGCCTTGGGCAGGGTGAGCGGATGGTTGCGGTTGAAGCCCTTGGCCTCGTAGGCGGTAAACGGAATGCCCGCCTGGGGCACCAGTCGGCTCTCCAGGCCCTCCGGCGTGCCGGCGAAAGAAACCTCCACCCCGCGGTCCCGAAGCGTCTCGGCCAAGGCGAGCGCCGGGTTGATGTGTCCGGCGGTTCCCCCGCCTGAAAGCAGCACCCGCACGTTACCTCCTCCCCCGGCCGCCCTGCGACCGCACCACGCGAAGCTCGCTTCTGCGCCGCTCGGCCTCCGTCGGCAGCTCGGCCTGGCGGGCCACCGACAGGATAAGCCCCACCAGCAAAAGCGACGAGATGAGAGACGAGCCGCCCGCCGATAGGAAGGGCAGCGGCTTTCCCGTGACGGGCGCGATACCGATGACGCAGCAGATATTCAAACACGCCTGGAACACCAGCATGATGGTGCAGCCGAGCGCAAGCAGCATTGAGAAATTATCCGTTGCGGCAAAGGCGATGTGAACCCCCGCCCACAGGATTGCCACGAACGCCGCCACCACGGCAAGCGCCCCCACCAGCCCCAGTTCCTCGCCCACGATGGCGAAGATGAAATCGGTCTCGGGCTCGGGAAGGTACAGGTACTTCTCCACGGAGTTGCCCAGCCCCACGCCGAACAGGCCGCCCAGGGCCAGCGCGTAGCGGGCATGGATGAGCTGCCGACCCGACCCTTGGCCGCCCTCCCCGTCGTTCCAGGGGTCCATGAACAGCATGATGCGCTGCATGCGGTAGGGCGTGATGAAGATCATGGCCACCACGGCGGCCAGCATGACGGCGACGAGCAGCCCCACGGCCCACCACGGCGCACCGCCTATGATGGTGAGGGCCACCACCGTGACCACGCAGATGATGGTGGTGCCCAGGTCCGACTGTGCACCCACGATGACGGCCAGCGGCGCCCCCGCGAACAGCGCAAGCCCCAAAGCGCAGGTGCCTCCGGATATGGCGCCGTTCTGGTAGCGGGCCATGCAGCGGGCCGCCATGACCACGATGGCTATCTTCATGAACTCGGAAGGCTGCAGGCTGAACGGGCCGATGTTGATCCAGCGGTAGGCGCCCAGCGCGTCGTTGCCGATGATGCGCACCAGGACGTTCAGCGCCAGCAGCACCGCCCAGCCGCCGTAGAGCAGCATCCTCGGGCCCGGCGAGTCGTCGTTCCAAAACGACGCCGGCACCGCCTTCCAGAAACCGAACAGCAGGCCGAACCCTATGAGGGCGAAGATCGCCTGGTTGCGCATCTTGGCCCAGGGAGACCCCGATTCGTTCACGAGCGCTTCCACAGTGGAGGCGGAGTAGATCATGACGATGCCGAAAAGCGTGAGGAACACCGTGGCCACCAGCAGCACCGCCACGTAGAATCCCACCGGCCGCGATGGCCGCCCCGCCTGCGCCGTCTTCCGTGCCATGGGGCTTCCCTAAGCGCCCGCGGCGGCTGCGCGCTCGGCCACCAGCGCCTTGAAGGTGTCCCCGCGCTCTTCGAAGCAGGAAAATTCGTCGAAGGAGGCGCATGCGGGCGACAGCAGCACGATGTCGCCGCCCTCGGCAACGTCCAGGGCAACGTCCAGGGCCTCGGCGAGCTTGCCGGCATGCAGCACCGAAACGGGCTGCTCGCCGCGGGGAGCGGCCTCCAGCGAAGCGAAGGCGTCGGCGAACCGGTCGTGGGACTCGCCGAAGAGCACCACCGCCTTGGCGTGGTCGCGGGCGGCTTGCACCAGCGGCGCCAGCTCGGTTCCCTTGTCTCGACCTCCCAAGAGCACGATGGGCCGCGCCGGGTCGAAGGCGGCGAAGGCCTTCAGGGTGGCGTCCACGTTGGTGGCCTTCGAATCGTTGTAGCAGGCGACGCCGCGCACGGTTCCGCAGGGCTCTATGCGATGCTCCAGCGCCTTGAAGCTGCGCAGCCCCTGGGCCACCTCGTCCTCGCCAAGCCCCAGCGCCAGGGCGACAGCGGCCGCGGCAAGGGCGTTCGACACGTTATGCTCGCCGCGAATCTGCAGATCGGATGCGGGAACCAGCCGATGCTCGCAGCCGCTCAGGGCCACGGTGAGCACGCCGTCGGAATCCAGGAACGCGGCGTTGTCGCTTCCGCACGCGGCGCGCATGTCGCCGCTTACGCCCTGGGCCGTGCCCACGGGCACGTAGGAGAAGCCCCGCTCGGTGTCGGAGGCGGCGCGCAGGCTGCGCACCGTGGCGCGCACCACGTCGTCGACGGCGTCCAGCACCGCCACGGCCCCGGGCACGTCGGCCAGGTTCGCGAGCACCTTCAGCTTCGCCTGCTCGTAAGCCTCGAAGCTACCGTGCCATTTCAGGTGGTCGGGGGTGATGTTGAGCAGCACCGCGGCGTTCGGCGCGAAGCAGCGGGTGCCGTCCAGCTGGTAGGACGACGTCTCCGCCACGTACACGTCCACGTCTCCTGCGGCCACGGCCTCAAGACACGTGTCGCCGATATTGCCCACGGCCTTGGCGCGCATGCCCGCCTGCTGCAGCAGATGGGCCGTAAGCGAGGTCACGGTGGTCTTGCCGTTGGTGCCGGTGATAGCGGCCCAGCGGCTGGAGGCGGCGCTCTCGCGCCAGGCGAACTCCACTTCCGACACCACTTCGCGGCTTACGGCAGCAGCGTTTCGGTACAGGGCAGTGCCGGGCGCGATGCCGGGGCTGGCGATACACAGGTCGAAGCGGTCGGCGCCCGCACGCTGGGCAAGCAGCTGGGGGGCGTCGTCGCCGAAGGCGGCCATGAGCGCGCTTGCGGGGTACTCCATCACGAACGCCTCGGCTTGGGCCGTGCGCTCCCCCGCCGCCACGGCCAGGGCCTCAACCCGAGCGGCCGCAGGCCCCGTCAGGTACGACACCGCCGCTTTGCCGCTGCGTCCCAGCCCCAGAACAAGCACGCGCCCCAAGCTCCGCGGCGCGCGCTTCCTATCGTCCAGATACTCCTCGCGGTTCGCATCCATGGCCTACACAGCTCCCAACAGCGATTGGACGAAGTACACGAAGAAGCCCGTGGCGGCCAGGAAGCCGGACACGATCCAGAACCGCACGACCACTTTCGTCTCCGACCAGCCCTTCTTCTCGAAGTGGTGGTGCAAAGGCGCCATCAGGAAGATGCGCTTCTTCGTCTTCTTGTAGTAGAACACCTGAATCATGACCGAAAGGGCCTCGGCCACGAACAGGCCCCCTATGATGAGCACCAGAAACTCGGTCTTGGTCAGCACCGCCAAGCACCCAAGGGCCATGCCCAGCGCCAAGGATCCGGTGTCGCCCATGAAGATATCGGCGGGAAACGAGTTGTACCACAGAAAGCCCACGCACGCCCCGGCAAGCGACGCGGCGAACAGGGCCGGCCCCAGGCTGCCGGTGCGAAAGCCGATGGCCGCCATCACCAGCATGACGATCATCACGGTGCCGGCGGCCAAGCCGTCAAGACCGTCGGTCAGGTTCACCGCGTTGCACATGCCTACCAGCAGCACGTCCACGAAGGCCAGGTAAAGCCACGGGATGCTGATGCCGAACACCGTGGTGGTAAGCACCCCCAGATCAAGGTTGCAGACAAACGGGATGTCCAAGGTGGGCGCCACGCCCAGCAGGTTCACCGCCACCAGGGTAAAGGCGGTGGCGATCAGGAACTGGCCCACCAGCTTCGCCTTGGGGGTAAGCCCCAAAGATCTCTCCTTGACCACCTTCGACGCATCGTCGATAAGGCCTAGAAGCCCGGTTAGCAGCGTGGCCACCAGAAGCACCAGCACCTCGGCCGAGGCGCCCCCGGTCACCACCACGCTGACGCAAACCGCCACCAGCATGACCACGCCGCCCATGGTGGGCGTGCCCTGCTTCACCAGATGGCTCTCGGGACCGTCGGCGCGCACCTGCTGGCCGATATGCTTGCGGGTAAGCACGCGGATCCATGCCGGCATGAGCAAAATGACCAGCGCCACCGCAATGGCGAAGGCCAGAAACACCATGAACGTAGGGTATTGGGAGAACAGCGCGAACATCTAGGCCACCAGCCCTTCGGCCACGCGGTTGAGCCCCATGGAATGGGAGGCCTTCACCAGCACGGCGTCCCCGGGCTCCAGCAGCGGCTCCAGGTAGGCCAGCACATCGGCCACGGTGTCGCAGCGGACCAGGTTCTGTTCGGGGAAGCCCGCCGCCAGCGCGCCTTCGGCGATGAAGGCCGACAGCGGCCCCACGCACACCAGGCAATCGATGCCCTGGGAAGCGGCGAAGCGCCCCACTCCCCTGTGGCAGGCCTCGGCGAAGTCGCCCAGCTCGCCCATGTCCCCCAGCACCGCCATGCGCCGCCCGGCCACGTCCATGGAAGCGAACGTGGAAAGCGAGGCGCGCATAGATTCGGGGTTGGCGTTGTAGGCGTCGTTGACCACGGTGAACCCGCCGCGGCCCTCGAGCACCTCCTGGCGGCCCGCCTCCGGAAGCGAGCGGGACAGCGCCTCTACGCACACCTCCAGCGGGATGCCCAGGGCGCGCCCCACCGCCGCGGCGGCGCAGGCGTTGGACACGTTGTGGGCGCCGCGCAGCGCCAGGGCGCACGGGCAGGTCTCCTCCACCCACGGCTCCCCTTCCAGAAAGCCGCGGCAATGCAGCAGGAAGGAGGGGCGCCCCTGGTCGTCAAGGGTTGCATCGGTCGCCCACACCCTGTGGTCGCGGTCGGCCGGATGGGCGTCCAAGCAGGTCAGATGCCGCTCGGTGGCCGAGGGACTTCCGTCGAAGAACACCTCTTCCACCGACCGGGCGTGCAGGTTCGACACGGTGGCCATAAGGTCGGCGAAGTCGTCGTCGGCGTTCACGAAGGCCTTGCCCGACCCTTCGGGCAGCGCGCACAGAAGCTCGGCCTTGGCCCGCGCGATGTTCTCGCGGCTGCCCAGAAGCTCTATGTGCGCCTCGCCCACGTTGACCACCACGCCCCAGTCCGGGCGCACGTAGTCGCACAGAGCCGTAATCTGGCCCGCGCCCCGCATGCCCATTTCCACCACCACCACCTGGGTGTCGGCCTCGGCGCGCAGGACGGTCTTGGGAACGCCCAGCTCGTTGTTCTGGTTGCCCTGGGTGGCGCACACCGTGAAGCAGGAGGCTGCCACGTCGCGCACCAGGTTCTTCGTGGTGGTCTTGCCGGTGGAGCCGGTGATGGCCACCACCTTGCCCGTTAGGTGCTGGCGCCACTGCGCGGCCATGTCCTCGACGGCATGAGCCGTGTCGGGCACCTCCAGCACCGCGGCCCCCAACTCGCGGGCTAGGGACAGCACGCCGTCGTCGAGGGGCTGCATGACCAGGGCGCCCAAGGCTCCCTGGCGAAGCGCCGAGGCCACGAAGTCATGGCCGTCGGCCCGCTCGCCGGGCAGCGCCACGTACACGTCGCCCGCGGCCACGTCCCGCGAATCCCAGGTGACGCCACAGGCTATGGCTCGTGGGTCGATGGGCTCCACCACCGCTTGGGCGCCGGTGCATTGGGCGATCTGCTTGAGGTTCATGCGCATGGGACGTCTCCTCTACGGGCGGTCCTTCGCCGCGTCGGGGCCGAACAGCTCGGCAAGCGCCGCCGCAGCGCACTCGCAGTCGTCGAAATGGACGGTCTTAGAACCGATGATCTGGTAATCCTCGTGGCCCTTGCCGGCAATGAGCACCGCGTCTCCCGGGCGCGCCGCCGCCAAAGCCTCGCGGATGGCCCGGCCGCGGTCGGGCTGCACCTCGAAGCGCCCGGCGCCGGCGGCCATGCCGGCCGTGATGTCGTCGATGATGGCCCGCGGGTCCTCGCTTCGGGGATTGTCCGAGGTCACGTACACGAGGTCCGCAGCCAGAGCCGCCTGGCCCATGAGCGGGCGCTTCGTTGCGTCGCGATCGCCTCCGCAGCCGAACACCACCAACGTGCGCTCGCGGGCGAACTCCTTCACCGACGAGAGGGCCTTCGCCAGCGCGTCGGGCGTATGGGCGTAATCCACGAACACCGACACGTCGCATCCTGCGGGCGAAGGCACCCGCTGCAGACGGCCGGGCACCTGGGGGGCCTCCCGCAGGGCCTGGGCGATGGCGGCGGCCGGAATGCCCAGGGAAAGCCCCACGCCGAAGGCGGTCATGACGTTCTCGACGTTGAAGCGGCCCACCAGCGGGTAGTCGAAGGCCACCTGCTGGCCGCGCACGTCCAGCACGATGGAGGTGTGGGTGTCGTGGTAGTCCACCGACACGGGGTGGATCTGGGCGGCTTCGTTGAAGCCCGTGGTGACAATGGCGTCTCCCGCGGCCGAGCAACGCTCAAGCAGCCTGCCTCCCCAGGCGTCGTCGATGCAGATGACGCGTTTGGCCGGGTAGTCCGACGAGAACAGGCGAGCCTTCGCCTCGAAGTAGGCCTCGAAGGTATGGTGGTAGTCCAGGTGGTCCTGGGTCAGGTTCGTGAACGCCGTCACGGCGAAGTGCGAGCCCCAGGTGCGGTCCAGGTCCAGCGCGTGCGAACTCACCTCCATGGCCACCACGTCCTCGGACGCGTCGCGCATGCGGGCGAAGAGGCGCTGCAGGTCGGGGGACTCGGGCGTGGTGCGCTCGGCCTTCTCGCGCACGCCGCCGATACGCACGCCCACGGTGCCGATAACGCCGCAGCGCTTGCCGGCATGCTCCACGATGGACTGCACCAGGTAGGTGGTGGTGGTCTTGCCGTTGGTGCCGGTGATGCCCACCAGCGAGAAGTCGGCGGAGGGGTCGTCGTAGAAGTTGACGGAGGCCTGGGCCATGGCCTTGCGGGTGTCGCTTACCACCGCCTCGGTCACCTCCGTGGCGTCGGCCAGGTACACCTTCCGCTCCACCACCAAGGACTTCGCCCCGTGGTCGATGGCATCCTGCGCATAGGAATGCCCGTCGGAGACGGTGCCCACGATGCAGAAGAAGGCATCGCCCGGATGCACTTCGTCGCTGCGGTAGGCGATGCCCGACACCGGCTCGTCGCCGTTGCCTATCACTGTAGCCTGCACACCCTCAAGGATGCCGCTCAAGGTCTTTTCCATGCTAGCTCTCTTCCGGGGATATCCTGAACCGGTCTATGGCCTTGGCCATTATATCCCTAAACACGGGAGCCACCGTTCTGTCGCCGGGAACCTCGTTCGCTCCCACAAAACATACCAACCGGCTTGACGAGTTCGGCAAAAACCCGGTGAAGGCGAGGTTGTACACCCCTTCGCGGTAGCCGCCGTTCTCCTCGTCGTAGATCTCGCCGGTGGCCGTCTTGCCCGCCACGGTGTAGCCCTCGATAGCCGCCGAGGTTCCGGTGCCGTCGGAGACCACGGTGCCCAGCATGTCCACCAAGGTGTCTATGGCCTCGCCATCGTCGCTGATGCGCGTGGTGGGATACTCCACGGTCTCGCCGGTGCGCGCGTAGGACATCAGGAAGTGCGGGGTGCACTCCACGCCGTCGTTGATGAGCGCCCCGTAGAAGCGGGTCATCTGCAGCGGCGTCACCGAAAGGCCCTGGCCGAAGCTGGCGTTGTAGCACTTCACAATGTCCCAGTTCTCGTAGTCGCCCAGCCAGCCCAGCACGTTGGTGCCCGCCTCGCCCTCGCCCGGAAAGTCCACGCCGGTACGCGAGTTCAGGTTGTAGCGCACGATGGAGTCGTACAGGGCCCTAAAGCCCATCTGCTCCGTGGCCAGCGAGATGCCCACGTTGGACGACTTGTCCAGAATCTCGCGCAGGGTGAAGGTAGCGTCGCCGCGCTCGTGGGCGTCGGAGATGGTGTAGATGTCGGCCTGAATATAGGACGGGCAGAAGATCTCGGTGTCCGGCGTCATGGAGGTGTTCTCCAGGATGGACAGCATCGACACGGTCTTGAAGATGGAGCCGGGCTCGAAGGTGTCGGTGATGCAGCGCAGCTCCGTGGCGCGCTCCTCCACCTTCGTGCGGTCGGCCGGGTTGAAGAACGGCAGCGACGCGGCGGCGTAGATCTCGCCGGTCTCCGAATCCATGACGATGGCGCTGCCGCCGGTTCCCTCCACGTCGTCCACACCCTTGACCAGGCGCTCCTGCACGTACTTCTGAAGCTCGAGGTCGATGGACAGCACGATGTCCTGGCCATCCACCGCCGGCTCCACCACGCTCTCGCCGCCAGGCTTGGGCAGGCCGCCCAAGCCCACCTCCACCGACGAAGTGCCCGGCGTACCGGACAGAAGGCTGTCGTAGTAGGCTTCGATGCCCGAGAGGCCCACGTAGTACTCGCGGTTGCGCTCCTCGTCGGTCTCAAGGCTGCAGGCGCCCACCACCTGCCCGGCGATCTCGCCCTGGGGGTACTCGCGGCGGGTGGTCTGCTTCACGTGCACGCAGTCGATGCCCAGCGCCTTCGCAGCGTCGCCCACTTCGGGGTCGACCTTCTTCACCAGAATCTGGTAGGTGCCCTTGCGGGTGAGCTTGTCCAGGTACTCGGCGGGGTCTCCCCCCAGAACCGACGCGATGGCCTGGGACTCCGCACCCGGGTCCTCGCTTTCGGAAGGGTTCACGTAGATGTCCACCGCGTCCACGCTGATGGCCAGCACGGTGCCGTTGCGGTCGTAGATGGTGCCGCGCCTGGGCTCCAGCACCTCCACGCTGGTGTGGTTCTCCACGGCCATGGCCCGGTACTGGAAGGGATCGAACACCTGCAGCAGCACCAACTGGGCGGCAATGCCGGCAAGCACCAGGCCAAGCAGCACCAGCACCAGCATCATGCGGGCGCCGGGGTTGGCTGCCGCGGCGGCGTTTGCCCTGCCCTGCCCTTGGAAGCCGCCCCCGCCCGAGGTGCGGCCGCGCGAAGCGGACGCATGGGAGCTTCGGCGGGACGAGCCTACGGTTCGCTGGGAAAGGTTCAGGTTGTCGTAGCGGCCCGTCCGCGGGCGCGCAGACGCGGGCCGCAACGGGGAAGCGGTCCCGCGGTAGGATGTGGAAGATCTGCGGGGCGCCACGGAAGGCTACCCTTCAAGGGAGATGAGGCTGTTGACGCTGCCGGAAAGGGACAGCGCGCCGCTACCGTCCAGCACCACCACGTCGGGCGAGAGCTCGATAACCCCCACGCTGGAAGGTGCCGCCATGCCCAGGCGCTTAGCCTCGGCGCTGATGCGCGCGGGGTTGGCCAGGGTGGACTGCTCGATCTCCAGCGAGGTGGAGGCGGTACGGACGTCCTGGATGCTGTTGGAGATCTGCTGCGAGTCCAAGGAAGTGGCGATAGCCGCCGACGAGAGCGCAAGCCGCAAACAAGCCGCGACCGCCACTATCAGCAGCACCACTACGGCTGCCATTACGAAGCCGGCTGCGGAAGAGGCGGGCTGAGGTCGCACCGAGGAAGCGGTCTGGGCACCGCGCACCACCCGCACTTCCTGGCGGGGCTGCGCGCGGCGCTGCGTGCTGCGCTCGGGCTGCGGGGTGTAGCGGGTTCGGCGGGCGGGCTCGGCGGCAAGGTTGCGGGCGGCGGTGCCGTACACGTAGGCGTTTCGGCCGGCCATGCTCTCGCTCCTTTCCGCCCCCTTGGGCTAAACAGGCGCGCCTTGGGTGGTTCCGGGCGCGCCTTGCAGGTTCGTCTTCTAGTTGGACGGGCAGTCCAAACACTTCTGGGCCACGCGCAGCTTGGCGCTGCGGGCCCGGGGGTTTCGGGCTACCTCGTCTGCCGTCGGCAGGACGGGCTTTCTGGTAACAAGCTCAAGTACCGGCTTTCTTCCGCATGCGCACACCGGCAGATCCGGCGGGCAGGTGCAGCGGTTCGCCATAGCGGCGAAGGCGTCCTTGACGATGCGGTCCTCCAAAGAGTGGTAGCTGATCACCGCGATGCGCCCGCCGGGGTTCAGCCAGCGAATGGCCGCTTCAAGCCCGCGACGCAGCACGTCCAGCTCGCCGTTCACCTCGATGCGAAGCGCCTGGAAGGTGCGTTTGGCGGGATGCCCCCCGGCCCGTCTGGCCGATGCGGGGATGGCCGCCTTGATCACCTCCACCAGCTGCTCGCTGCGGACGATCGGCTCCTGCTGGCGCGCCCTCACGATGAACTCCGCGATTCGGCTGGCCCACTTCTCGTCGGAGTAGGCGCGGATTATCCGGGAGAGATCTGCTGCGTTGTAGGTGTTGACGATCTCTGCTGCGGTTAGGGTTTGGTTCCCCGGATCCATCCGCATGTCCAACGGGCCGTCCTCCTTGAAGGAGAAGCCGCGCTCGGGTGTGTCTATCTGCACGGACGATACCCCCAGATCGAACAGGATCGCATCGATGCCGGGAATGTCCGCGGAAAGCAGCGCTTGGTCGAGGTCGCCGAAGTTCCCTCGCACCAGCTGGATGCGCGGGCGCTGCGCCTTCGGTATCGTCCCGAGTTTGGCTTCGGCGGCCGCAAGGGCCACCTCGTCCTGATCGATACCTATGAGCAGGCCCGACGCTCCCAGCTCTTTCGCTGCTTCGGAGGAATGCCCTGCTCCGCCGAGCGTTGCGTCCACGAATATGGGGTGTGTTTTAAGCTGCAGGTATTCGAGGCACTCGGGGAGCAGGACGGGTATGTGCCGGTATTCGCTTGTCACGGTTCGCGCGGCAGCCTACTGCATGAAGGACGCGAGATCGATCTCGTCGTCCGCCTGCTCGAAGGAGGCCGCATCCCAGATCTCGAAGTAACCGGTGTTGCCCACGATGACCACGTCGGCGTCGATGCCCACCTTCTCGCGCTGGGCCTTCGAAAGGCCGATTCGCCCGGCGGAGTCGATGGTCACCGGCATGCTGCGAGACTTCAGCTTGCGCTTGAGAGCCTCGTGCTGGCTGCTGGAGGAATCGTACTTCCCGAAGCGGTCGACGAAGAACTTGTCCACCCAACGGTTGAAGTCCTCCTGGTCGAACACGCGCAGCGCCTGATCCTTCATGTCAACGGTTACCACAAGGTCGGTCGGAAGCACCTTGCGGAACTGAGACGGGAGCGCAAGGCGACCCTTGGCATCCACCTTATGGCTGTACGACCCCATGAGGTCGATATGCCACGCGGTTTCGCCTTCCATCGCTTGAGCCTTCCCTGCTAGTGATCCCACGGTTCTTCCGATGGCTGGAATAGTACACCATTTTGCCCCACTTCGCTACACTTTATCCCACTTTTACCCCCCTGTTACCACTGCCATACGTAAATCCGCGGCGAGCGTTTCTGCTGGTAAAAACGAATGTTCGCTGCTCGTGGACAAAAGCACTCACCAATACGGAGCCCATATAGTGGTTGTCAGGGAAACGCACCCCCAAGATATGGAACAGTGCATGCTTGAACCATACGTTCGTTCGTGATAATTCGGGTTGGTGGGGCGCCATCCCAACGTTTTCGCCGTCCCCAGATCAGAAATATGCAGAACCTATGGCGAGCGGTCCCCTACCCAGGCAAATGGTTGCAGAAAGGAAAGTGTCTTCAACAACCAGCGGTCGCCGCGAGATGGGGGCTTAAGCCTAAGCCGCAATCGCGGGGTGCATCCCCTGCGGCAACCCCCCGCGCTTCGATCGTATTTAGCGGCGCCCCGCCTGTCATCGCAACCCGAGAGCCGAAGGGCGCCGAGCACAACGAAACCGGGATTGTCCACCATCGCTGAATTGCCGGATCAAACCGGCGATCGCGCAGTCCGAAAGCCACCGGCATGAGCCCGCGCTCACGCCGTCAACGAGCTCGCAAGCCCTGTCCCCCATGCCTCGTCCGATTTCCATGCGAATCGATTCCGTTGCATTATATGTATAGGATATGCATAATCAGCATACGATGGACACCCGTAGATACATAGACTTCGAATGGGACGACCGCAAGGCGGCTGCCAACGTCAAAAAGCACGGCGTGAGCTTCGAGTCCGCCGCCGACGCGTTCTCCGACCCACATGCCTGCGTCTTGCCGGACACGAGGCATTCGGACTACGAAGAAAGATTCTTCCTAATAGGGTTGGATCTTGAATCCCGGGCGCTTACGATCTGCCATTGCGAGAAGTGCGGCGACTCAACGATCAGGATAATCTCGGCAAGAAAATCCACAAGAACCGAGGAACAGCAGTATTGGAGGTATCGAAATGAGTAACGCGAGGGAGGCTGCCAGCATGCCCGCCGAGATCGATTTCTCGGAGAGCACCCCGAATCCCTACGCCGGCAGGGTTCGCCGACGCATAACCATCAATATCGACGGCGACACCGTGGACTACTTTAAGGAGGAGTCGCGGCGCACGGGCGTGCCATACCAAACCATAATGAATCTTTACCTTGGCCAATGCGCAGCCGAGGGAAAGCACCTAACGTTCGCATAACGCTTACGAGCATTGCGCAGGAGGGCTAAGGCACAGGCGCAGTACCGAGAAACACGGACCCCAAGCCCACCTGCGCTTCACCGCTTCAAGAGAACGCCAGCGACACAACCCGCTTTCGAGAGAGAAGCTCCCACCAAGAATCTTGCAAGGGACAGCCGGCAAAGCTTCCCCGATCAAAGCCGTCGCTGGAGATTCGGTCGAATCCGTTGTCGAACAGAAGGGTTAGGCTCGCTGACGACAGCCTTCCGAGAAGGAGAAGGGCGGCACCAAGACAATCCTGCACAAAGTCTTGCTGCCCGCAAAAAAGCGACGGGGGCGCGCCGAAGCCCGCCCCCGCAATCGGTTCCTACTTCTGCCAGACGCCATCGGCGCCTACGTAGTAGCGGCCATTGTCCACCCAGGCGCTGGTGGCCATGGCTCCGCTCGACCCCACCCAGTAGACGCCGTCCACCCAGGTGTTCGCCGCCATGGCGCCGGAGCTGCGAAGGTAGTACCAGCTACCGCCCACTTGCTGCCAGCCGGTGGCCATGGCGCCCGAGCCTTTCAGGTAGTACCAGGTGCCGCCCACCTGCGCCCAGCCGGTTGCCATGGCGCCACTGGACTTCAGGTAGTACCAGGTGCCGCCGACGGACTTCCAGCCCGTAGCCATGGCGCCGGAGCTCTCAAGCCAGTACCACTGGCCTCCCACCTGCTGCCAGCCAGTGGCCATGGCGCCGGAGCCAGGCTTCAGGTAGTACCACTCGCCGCCGACGCTCCGCCAGCCCTCGGCCATGGCGCCGGAGGAATCAAGGTAGTACCAGATGCCGCCGACTTGGACCCAGCCGGTCTGCATGTAGCCGGACGCGTTGAAGCGGTACCATTTGCCGCTAATACGCTCCCAGCTGTTCGCAGGATAGCCGCCCTTGTCGTAGGCGTACCACCAGCCGGCAGAATCCTGCTTCCACGAACCAGATGACGCCGTGGCGCTCCCCTGCGAACCACCCTGGTTCGGTTTGCCGTTCCCAGCTGGCTGCTCGATGACGAACGTCACGCGCTTGTACCCGGAATAAGCGCCCAACCCCTCGACGATAACGCCCGCAGTTCCCGCATTCACGTTGTTCTCATACGAATGAATCTTGTAGTCTTTACCGGCAACCAAGGTTTTCCCATCATAACGCAGCTCGACAGCTGGAGTGATCGCTTTACCCGTATAAGCCTGGTTCTTCATCGTAGAGGCAGAGACATCAGTTATGGCCGTTGTTCCCGGTAGCTTGAAGATAAGCAAGCCTGGCTCGCCTGGCTTGTCTGGACGCAAAAGCTCAGACGGAACATTCACTCCCTCGAAAAATGTCCCAAGACCCCCCCTCAAGCATGTGGTGCGCCAGAC
This sequence comes from Adlercreutzia aquisgranensis, assembly GCF_943193145.1. Classification (NCBI taxonomy): domain Bacteria; kingdom Bacillati; phylum Actinomycetota; class Coriobacteriia; order Eggerthellales; family Eggerthellaceae; genus Adlercreutzia; species Adlercreutzia aquisgranensis. The sequence goes on from NZ_CALPDA010000014.1 coordinate 59,757, forward strand.
GTCATGATCGGGGAGAGGGCCTGAAGTGTATAGCTTTGTCAGTTGATCGCAGTCGTAGAGGTTGGGCATCACGCCCGAGGTGTCGAAGGAAGACAGATCCAGGGAGACCAGGGAGTCACAACCATCGAACATCCGAGACATGTCCGTCACGGCCGAGGTGTCGAAGGAGGACAGGTCCAGGGAGGCAAGGGAGCCACAACCAAAGAACATACTAGCCATGTCCGTCACGGCCGAGGTGTCCAGCCCCGAAAGATCCGCCTTCTCTATCGCGCTCTCCTCAAACATCCGTTGACAATCACGCGCTTCCACCCCAGGTTCAATCTTAACCGCGTTATAAGCAAACTGCGACCACGGCCATGGGTATCTAAGATCTTGACCAATAAAAATGCTCGCCACCCATCCCGCGTCCTTTATCGGCCTAATAACAAGGCACCCAGTGTCATCAATCTGCCACTCGCATGTGCCGCATATATCCCAGCCCTCCGAAGGCTGCAGCTCTTCGGCATACGCAAAGCCGTCAGCGCTTCTCCCCTCCAACGAGACTACTGGTCCCACGCATACCGCCATCACTCCGCAGGCTATCAGCGCAATGCAAGCACGCAGAACCATCCTGACTTTACCTACTACCACGTCCTTCTCCTTTCTCCGTAACGCTTACGCTACTCAACCCTCCAGAGAGCCTTCAGGTCCACGCTTGATGATATCGATGATGCGGATGAGCGAATCAATCTCGATAACCCCTCGCGCTGAAACCACCTGGCTTCCCTCCTTAACCGTCGGTTTAACGTCTTCAAAAATGAAAATCTGACGCCCCTTGCTGTTTACCGCCACCGTAAAGCGCCCGTGGGCAATCGCGTTCCTCAAGTGATAGAAAAAACTCATCCAAGCGCTATCGTTTCCGTCGCCCCGGATTCTGACGAACACGGCGAGCTGCCTGTCTATATTCCGATAGAATTCATCCTGCATACCTTCTCCCACCAAGCATTCTTCCAAATCCTTTGGCATGCAATTCTTTAGAGAAAGCGATAGCTTTTTGGTCACCTTCTCCTGCAGGACTTTCTTCAGATTTCCGTTAGCAAAGGGCCTTTTTCCCCACAACGACTCAATGGAAACTCTTCTTGCGCTCTGATGAAGACATGGTGACTCGATTAGAAAAAAAGTAGCAATGCGTTCCCATTCTGAACTTGAGAGGAATCCCTCAGGCAAAGGGGCGAGCCATGCAGGCACGCATTTCGAAAGTACAGGCATACTGCTCCCATCGTCGACAAAAGCAGCATCGCGCGTGCTGCCTCCGCTTTCCTCGCTCTGCAATCGCTTAGAGTCTATAGTCACTTTCTCCTGAAAAGGTGCGCACCTTTTCAGATGGTCGCACGGGGATAATGTGCGCTGTTGTTTATGCGCGACGTCCGACGTGCCCTTTTTCGCGGTGGCTTAAAAACTATCCAGTACAGCTCTCTGTGCTTCCATGATGCTAAGCTAACGGGTGCTTACGGATTCCGAGCACCGCACAACAGACAGCAGCGCCCGACACCGCCCGAGCGAAAGGCCAAGCATCTTATGACCGTCCAACATAAAACGCCCTACGAGATACTGGCCTCGATGCTTAAAAACGAGTGCGGCATGACGAACCTGGACACGGCCCAGATCCTGCTGTCGTCGCGGCCTTCCTTCGACGGGCGCAGCGCCGTGCAGCGCGCTTCCGAGAAGACGTGGCTTCTGCGCTACATCGTGCATGCCGAGCCGCCGTACCTCAACCCCGACCTCTTCGCCGACCTGGAGCTCTCCGTGCCGCGGCTGGTGTCGCGCATGAAGGGCAAGCGCTCACGTGGACGCAGTCCCCTTACGAACGCAGACATCGTGCGCCTGGTGGCTGAGCGCTACGTCTCCCCCATGGCCCAGGCCGTGGCCGCCTACGGGCGCGACGAGACGCTGCTCGCAAACGCCGTCGCCCGCATAGCCTGCGATGGCGACATCGCCGACAGCGACAAGGCGGAGCAGATCATGGCGCTTATGGTATGGGCTGCCATCAGCGCGGACGGCGCGGCGGCGGTGCGGGAGATGGAGCGCTTCAGCACGGCCATCAACGCGCCGAGTCCCCTCACCCCTCCTCGAACGACCCCCCCCCCTGATCGATATCGTCCCTCCGGAGCGTTCGGACGGCGCCTTCACCCTGGGGCTTGTTCGCCTGAAGGACGGCATGCTGTGCGGCGATACCGTCTGGCTGCATCCCGACAGCGACGGGGCCCTGGTAAGCTCCATGCGCGCGAGCGATCCCGAGGGCAATGCCACGGTGATCAACAACGTAGAGGCCGACGTCTCCTCCATGCACGCCCGCATTCGCTACAGCGGAGCGGACGGTTGGACCGTGGTGGGTCTGGGGTCGCGCAACGGCACCGTCGTTCGCCGCGCTACGGGATCCCAGACGGTAGTGGTAGAGCCGCCGCGAGACGAGACCCCGGGCGACAGCTCCGCGACGGCCGGTGAAGCCGCGCCCGTGCCCATTCTCCCCGGCGACACCATAGTCTTCGCCAGCAGCACCGTCTACTGCGTGCTGGCCCATCCCGCCATAGGTCGCGCTAACGCTCGGTAGCCCCCCTCCAGGGCTCTCCGCCCCTGGGGGCAGGAATCCACGCAACGGAAAAGGGGCCGAAACCCTTAGGTCTCGGCCCCTGGCATCATGCTATGCGCTTCGCAGCGCTTGCGGCTTTCCCGCCCTTGCAGCCCTTAGGCCTCGTCGTAGAGCGACACCAGCTTCTGCAGGTGCTCGTAGCGCGCCATGGCGTCCTGCTCGCTTTCGGCGAACAGCTCCTCGGCCCGCTCGGGGAACTCGCGGGTCAGGCGGCTGTAGCGCGCCTCGTTCATGAGGAAGTCGCGGTAGCCGCCGGCGGGCGCCTTCGAGTCCAGCACGAAACGCTTGCCCGCGGGAGCCGCCGGGTTGAAACGGAACAGGTTCCAGTAGCCGCACTCCACGGCCTTCTTCATCTCCTCCTGGCAGTTCTTCATGCCGCCCTTGATGGAGTGCATCTCGCAGGGCGAGTACCCGATGATCAGCGACGGGCCCGGGTAAGCCTCGGCCTCCTGGATGGCCTTGATGGTCTGGGGCAACTTCGCGCCCATAGCTACCTGCGCCACGTACACGTAGCCGTAGGCCATGGCGATCTCGGCCAGGCTCTTCTTCTTGATGGACTTGCCCGCGGCCGCGAACTGCGCCACCTGGCCGATGTTGGACGACTTGGAGGCCTGGCCGCCGGTGTTGGAGTACACCTCGGTGTCGAACACGAACACGTTCACGTCCTCGCCGGAGGCAAGCACATGGTCCAGTCCGCCGTAGCCGATGTCGTAGGCCCAGCCGTCGCCGCCGAAGATCCACACGCTCTTCTTGGTGAGGAACTGCTTGTTCTCAAGAATGCCGCCGGCAAGCTTGGCCGCCTCGCCCGCGCCGTTCGCCACGGCCTCAAGCTGCGCCACGTACTCGGCAGCAGCGGCTTTCGAAGCGTCGGCATCGGAAAGGCTGCCCATCCACGCCTGGGCCGCACCCGCCAGCGTCTCGGGCACGCCCTCGCAGGCCAGCAGCGCCTCGGTGTCGGTCAGCACCTTGTTGCGCACCGCCTCGTAGCCCAGCAGCATGCCCAGGCCGTGCTCGGCGTTGTCCTCGAACAGCGAGTTGCTCCATGCAGGGCCGTGGCCGTCCTTGTTCACCGTGTAGGGCGACACCGCCGCCGGACCGCCCCAGATCGACGAGCAGCCCGTGGCGTTGGCGATGAACATGCGGTCGCCGAACAGCTGGGTGACCAGGCGCGCGTAGGAGGTCTCGGCGCAGCCGGCGCAGGAGCCGGAGAACTCCAGCAACGGCTGGCTGAACTGGCTGCCCTTCACCGTGGCGTCGATGAGCTCGGGCTTGGGGGCCACCTCGGCCACGCAGAAGTCGAACACCTCCTGCTGGCCCATCTCGTCGCGGGTGGGCTTCATGGTCAGAGAGTTGGTGGGGCATACGCCGGCGCACACCGCGCACCCCATGCAGTCCAGGGGCGACACGGCCATGGTGAACTGGTAGCCGGCCGCCTGGGCCGCCTTGCCCTTGGCGGGCACCAGCTTGGTCTGAGCCGGGGCCGCCTGGGCCTCGACCTCGGACAGAGCGAAGGGACGGATGGTGGCATGGGGGCACACGTAGGAGCACTGGTTGCACTGGATGCAGGTGGAGGGCTCCCACTCGGGCACCGTCACGGCCACGCCGCGCTTCTCGTAGGCGGCAGCACCCTGGGGGAACTGGCCGTCGGCGTAGTCCATGAACGCCGACACCGGCAGGCTGTCGCCTTCCATGCGGCTCACGGGCTCCATGATGTCGCGCACCATCTTCACCAGTTCGGGGCGGCCGGCCAAGGGGGCAAGGGTGGCCTCGTCCTCGGCGTCGGCCCAGTCGGCGGGCACGGCCACCTGATGGAAGGCCGTGGCGCCGACGTCGATGGCACGGTGGTTCATGTCCACCACGTCCTGGCCCTTCTTCAGGTAGGACTTCGTGGCCGCGTCCTTCATGTAGCGAATGGCGTCCTGGGAGGGCAGCACGCCGGCCAGAGCGAAGAAGGCGGACTGCAGAATGGTGTTGGTGCGGTTGCCCATACCCAGCTCGATGGCCAGGTCGATGGCGTTGATCAGGTACACCTTCACATCGTTGGCAGCAATGTAGCGCTTGGCCGCCGCGGACAGGTGCCGACCCAGCTCCTCGTCGGTCCACTGGGCGTTCACCAGCAGCGTGCCGCCGGGCTTCACATCGAACACCACGGGGAAGTTCTTCTCGATGTAGCTGGGGTTATGGCAGGCGACGAAGTCGGCCTTGTTCACGTAGTAGGCGCTGCGGATGGGGCTGTCGCCGAAGCGCAGGTGCGACACCGTCACGCCGCCGGTCTTCTTCGAGTCGTACTGGAAGTAGGCCTGCACGTACTTCTCGGTGTGGTCGCCGATGATCTTGATCGAGTTCTTGTTGGCGCCCACGGTGCCGTCGCCGCCCAGACCCCAGAACTTGCACTCGATGGTGCCCGCCGCCGCGGTGTTGGGGCAGTTCTTATCCTCGGGAAGCGACAGGTTGGTCACGTCGTCCACGATGCCGATGGTGAACTGGCGCGGCAGCGCGTCGCCGGCCAGCATGTCGTACACGGCGAAGGCGGAGCTGGGCGGGGTGTCCTTGCTGCCCAGGCCGTAGCGGCCGCCGGTCACCTGGATGTCGGCGCGGCCTTCGATGGCCAGCGCGTTCACCACGTCCAGGAACAGCGGCTCACCGATGCTGCCGGGCTCCTTGGTGCGGTCGAGCACGGCGATCTTGCGCACGGTGGCAGGCAGCGCCGCAACGAACTTCTCGGTCACGAAGGGACGGTACAGGCGCACCTTCACCAGGCCCACCTTCTGGCCCTGGGCGCACAGGTAGTCCACCACTTCCTCGCACACGTCGCAGAAGCTGCCCATGGCCACGATCACGCGGTCGGCATCGGGCGCGCCGTAGTAGTTGAACAGCTTGTAGTCGGTGCCCAGCTTGGCGTTCACCTTGTCCATGTACTCTTCCACCACGGCCGGCAGCGCGTCGTACACGCCGTTGCAAGCCTCGCGGTGCTGGAAGAAGATGTCGCCGTTCTCATGGCTGCCGCGCATGGCCGGGTGCTCCGGGTTGAGCGCATGGGCGCGGAAGGCGGCCACGGCGTCCATATCGCACATCTCGGCCAGGTCGTCGTAGTCCCACACGGCCACCTTCTGCACCTCGTGGGAGGTGCGGAAGCCATCGAAGAAGTTGATGAAGGGCACCTTGCCCTTGATGGCGGACAGGTGCGCCACGGCGGAGAGGTCCATGATCTCCTGCACGTTGCCCTCGGCCAGCATGGCGAAGCCGGTCTGACGGCAGGCCATGACGTCGGAGTGGTCGCCGAAGATGTTGAGCGCGTGGGTGGCCACGGTACGGGCCGACACGTGCAGCACGCACGGCAGCTGCTCCGCGGCGATCTTGTACATGTTCGGGATCATGAGCAGCAGGCCCTGGGAGGCCGTGTAGGACGTGGTGAGCGCGCCGGCAGCCAGCGAGCCGTGCACCGTGCCCGCAGCGCCGCCTTCGGACTGCATCTCGCACACCTTCACCCGCGTGCCGAAGATGTTCTTCTGACCTGCGGCGGACCACTGGTCAACCAGGTCGGCCATGGGGCTGGAGGGGGTGATGGGGTAGATGCCGGCAACCTCGGTGAACGCGTAGGACACGTAGGCCGCAGCGTTGTTGCCGTCCATCGATTTGAAAGCTCTCGCCATAGTCACTCTCCTTTTGAAGTGGATTGCACGGGTCATTCTAGCAGCGGGCCCGCACGCAGCAGCCGCCAGGGGAACCCAAGCTGGCAAACGCCGCCCGCCCGAAGGCAAGCGGCTCTCGCTCGCACCCCCGCACTCCCCCGCCGCCGACGTGCAGGAGACAGTGCACGAGAGAGGGGTTCCGCACGATTTTCCGCAGAACATGCCCCTCATGCGCTGTCGCCCCACCCTCAAGCGGTCCGCAAGCAGCGAAGGGCTTGCCGTGCGCTACTCCATCATGCCTTCGGCGCGCAGGATCTCCACTATCAGGTCGACGTCCTCGCCGTCCAAGGGCTGCACGGGCTCGCGCATCTCGTTGGTGTTGAACACGCCCATCTGCCACAGGGCCGTCTTGAACGCGCCCACGCCGGCACCGAAGCCTACCGTGGCCTTGACGCGCCGGGTAACGAACATGAGCCGCGCCAGATGGTCCTGCAGCTCCTTCACGCGCGCCCAGTCCTTGTCGCAGGCGGCGCGCCACATCTCCACATAGCTGTAAGGGTCCACGTTGGCAAGGCCGGGCACCGAACCGTCGGCGCCGGCCAGGTAGGCCCCGTCCACGCACACCTCGTGGCCTGTCAGCAGCTGCAGCGGGTGCCCCGCCTTCTCGTTCTCCAGCAGAAGCCAGCGGAAGGCCACGTCGTCGCCCGAGGAGTCCTTCACGCCCTGCAGCACGCCGTCGGCGCCCAGGCGCACCAGCATGGTGGGGTCCAGCTTGGTGTGCACGCACACGGGCAGGTCGTAGGCGAACAGGGGCAGGTCGGTGTACTCGCGGATGGCGCGGAAATGGCGCTCGGTCTCCTTCGGGCCGCCCAGAGCGTAGAAGGGGGCGGTAGCCACCAGGGCGTCCACGCCGTAGCTGGCGGCGCGCTTGGCCTGGTCGACCACGCGCATGGTCTCCATGTCGATGATGCCGGCCATCACGGGCACGCGCCCGTTCACCACGGCCACGGCCTCCTGCAGCACGTGGTAGCGCTGGGCGTCGGTGAGGAAGGCCACTTCCCCGCTGGAGCCCAGGAAGAATAGGCCGTCCACGCCGGCGTCGATCATGCGGTTCACGGAGCGCTGGAACGCGTCGAGGTCCAGCTGCTTCTTCTCCGTCAGCGGGATAACCACCGGCGGGATGACCCCCTTGAACGGGGAGTTCAGATTCGGCTCTGCCACAGGGCACTTCCTTTCGTCAAGACGTAAGCGAGCCCCGCGAGGTGCGGGGCCCGAAGATGCATAACGCTACAGCCTACTTCCCAAGATCGGGGTGAAGCAGCGAGGGCGCCGCCCCCAGAAGCAGACGGGTGTAGTCGTCCTTGGGGTTGTTGAACACCTGCTCGGCCGAGCCGCGCTCCACGGCCTGGCCATGGTTCATAACCACGATGCGGTCGGAGATGTAGCGCACCGTCTGGATGTCGTGGCTGATGAACACCATGGAAAGCCCCAGTTCCTTCTTCAGGTCGGTGAGCAGGTTCAGAATCTGGGCGCGCACCGACACGTCCAGGGCGCTGGTGGGCTCGTCGGCGATGATGGCGTCGGGCGAAAGCGCCAGGGCGCGGGCGATGGCCACGCGCTGGCGCTGGCCGCCGGAGAGCTGGCCGGGCAGGGCCTCCATGACCGAGCCGGGCAGGCCCACCATCTCGATGAGGGAGTTCACGCGCTTCTCGCGCTCGTCCTTCGTGCCCACGCCGTGCACGTTCAGCGGGTCGATCAGCTGGTCGTGCACCGACATGCGCGCGTTCAGGGCGGTGGCCGGGTCCTGGAACACCACCGAGATCACGCGGCCGATCAGCCGGCGCTGGGCGGCGGAGCGCTTGGTCACGTCTTCGCCCTTGAAGTACACGGTACCGCTGGTGGGCTGCTGCAGACCGCACATGATGTTGGCCGTGGTGGACTTGCCGCAGCCGGACTCGCCCACGATGCCTAGGGTCTCCCCCGGCATCAGCCGCAGGGTGAGGTCTTTCACCGCCTGCACCTTGTTGGGGTGGAACAGCGAGCCAGTGCGGGTGTTGAACACCACCGACACGTTGTCCAGAAAGATGATCGGCACGGTGCCGTTGATCTCGCCGGCGGGACCGGTGGACACGTCGCCCGGCCCCAGGGACGGGTCGCGCTCTTCCACGGCGGCCGTCGTCTCGTTGGTTACGGTATCGCTCATAGCAACTGACCTCCTGGCACGTAGGCTCCGATCCCCAACTTCGCCAAAGCGGGCTCGATGCCCAAACGCTCCAGCTCCTCATCGGGAAGCTCGCCGTAGTAATGGTTGGAATTGGGCACGTGCTTGAGCACGGGACGCACGTCGGACACGGCGTCGGGATGGCTGGAACGCGGCCGGAAGCGGTCGCCTGCGGGGAAGTCCTTCGGCGAGGGCACCGATCCGGGCACCTGGTGCAGGCGGTCGCCGCCGGCCTCGATGGACAGCACCGAGCCCAGAAGGCCGCGCGTGTACTCGTGGATGGGGTGGCACAGGATGTCGTTCACGCCGCCCTGCTCCACCACCTGGCCGGCGTACATGACCGTGATGGAGTTGGCCACCTCGGCCACCAGGGCCAGGTCGTGGCTGACGAACACCATGGCGAAGCCCAGCTCCTTCTGCAGGTTGTTCAGAAGGTCGATGACCTGCTTCTGCACCGTCACGTCCAAAGCGGTGGTGGGCTCGTCGGCGATGATGACCTTCGGGTCGCGGGTAAGCGCCATGGCGATGAGCACGCGCTGGCGCTGGCCGCCGGAGAGCTCGTGGGGGTACGAATCCAGCGTGCGCTTCGGGTCCAGGCCTACCAGACGCAGCAGGTCCTCGGCGTCGCGGGTGCCGCCGCGCTTGGTCAGCTGCTTCATCTGCGAGCGGATGAGCATGCTGGGATTGAGCGAGGAGAGCGCGTCCTGGTAGATCATGGCGATCTCGCGGCCTCGCAGGGCGTTCATCTGCTTCTCGTCAAGATCGAGCAGGTTCTGCCCCTTGTACAGGATCTCTCCGGAGATCTGGGCGCGCTTGTCAAGAAGTCCCATGATGGCCAGGCTGGTGATGGACTTGCCGCAGCCGGACTCGCCCACCAGGCCCATGGTCTGATGGGGCCGCACCACGAAGCTCACGTGGTCGACCACGTTCACGTCGCCGTGGCGCGGGAACTTGATGCACAGATCGCGCACTTCCAGGATGGGCTCTTCCTCGGTATGGGCTTGGAAGCGGTCGGTGCGCTGCTGCTCGATGGCGGCCAGCTGCGCCAGGCGCTTCTCCAGCATCTCGGCCTGGGCCGCGTAGGCCAGCGTGGGGTCGGCCACCAGGCGGTCGGCCTCGCGGTCGGTATTCAGGTCCGAGTCGCTCGCCTTCACCGGCGCCTTGGGCGCGGCGGCCATGGCGTCGGTCATGCCTTCGGACAGGATGTTCAGGCACAGCACCGTGATCATGATGGCAAGGCCGGGGAACGTCGCCTGCCACCACTGGCCGGCAAGCACGCCGGCGCGGGCGTCAGCCAAAATGTTGCCCCAGGTGGGAGTAGGCTCGGGGATGCCAGCATTGATGAACGACAGAGACGCTTCGAACACGATGGCGTCGGCCACCAGCACGATAGTGAACACCATGACCGGAGCGATGCAGTTGCGAACCACGTGCTTGATGAGGATCCACGGTGCGCGCGCGCCGCTCACCACCACGGCCCGCACGTAATCCTGGCCGTACTCGCTCACCACGTTCGCCCTCACCACGCGGGCGATCTGCGGAATGTAGAGAAAGCCGATGGCGAAGATCAACGACGGCAGATTGTTGCCGAACACGGTCACGAACACGCAGGCCAGGGCGATGCCCGGGAAGGACATAATGACGTCCATGCAGCGCATGATGACTTCCGAGACGCCCTTGCGCGACACCGCGGCGATGGAGCCGAAGATCGAGCCGCACACCAGAGCCAGCGCCGTGGCCAAAAGGCCGATGGTCAGCGAGTAACGCGCGCCGTAGATCATGCGCGAGAGCACGTCGCGGCCCTTGTCGTCGGTTCCGAAGGGGAACTCGAAGCTGGGCGCCTGGCGGGCCATGAAAATCTCCAGCGGATCGTGGGGCGCCACCAGCGGGGCGAAGATGGCAGCAAGCACCAGCAGAAGCAGAACGACCAGCGAAACGCGGGCGCCGCGGGACATGGACTTCCACGCACGGAAGCGCACGCGTCCGGCGTTGGCCTCCAGTTTCGCGGTAGTTCCTTCGCGAAGTTTCACCATAGCTACACCGTCCTAATGCGCGGATTGATGAGGATGTAGAGCATGTCCACCACGATGTTGATGATGATGAACGCCACGGCCACGGTCACGGTCACGCCCTGCACCAGCGTGGGATAGTTCGACTGCACGCCCTGCAGGATGGTCATGCCCATACCCGGCAGGTTGAAGATGACCTCGATGACCACCGCACCGCCGATCAGGTAGCCGATGCGCAGGCCCAGTACCGTGACCGGCGTGATGAGCGCATTGCGCAGCACGTTGCGGGCCACCACCGTGTGGTACGGGATGCCGGCGCCGATGGCGGTGCGCACGTAGTCCTTGTCAAGCTCCTCCACCATGGCGGTACGGATGACGCGAGTGAGGCTGCCGGCCACGGGCACGCCCAGGGCGAAGGCCGGCATGATGATGCGGGCCAGGTAGCCACCGGGATTCGCGAAGAAGTTGGGCAGGTCGCCGGAGGCCGGGAACATCTGCAGCGTAGAGGTGAACAGCAAGATGAGCAGAACCGCCAGCCAGAACGAGGGCGTAGCGATGCACAGGATGGAAAACACGCGGATGACCTGGTCGGGCCACTTATCACGGTACACCGCCGAGATAATACCCAGGATAACCGCAATCACCACGGCAATGATCAAACCGATGAAGGTGAGCTGCAGCGTGATGGGAAGAGCTGCGGCCACGCGGTCCATGACCGGGTTCTGGGCCGGGCCGTAGGTGCCCAAGTCGCCTTGGAGCAGCCCCAGGAGAAACTGTCCGAACTGAACGATCCACGGCTGGTCGAGTCCGTGCTGCTGGCGGTAGGCGTTGATGGCTTCGGGGCTGGCGCTTTCACCAAGGGCCGAATAGGCCGGATCGATCGGAGAGAACGACATGATGAAGAACACGAGCAAAGCCACGCCGAACACCATGATGGGCAGCGCGATCAAGCGCTTGCCGACCAAACGGAGAAGGTTGTTCACCGGGCATCCTCCTTTCCAAAGGGTTCCGGCTGCCTCACCCAGCCGCTGAAAACACGGCCGCAGGCGCAGCGGCGGCCGTCACTAACCGGCAATTATAGCCCATCGACCACCCCTGCGGCTAGGCTTGGGCTACGGAAAGAAAACGCTACGGCAATTCCATAGGAAGCATCACCAAAGGGTTATCTTTTTGCAGATAGATAGGCAAAAAAGGAGACGGCGAGCCACCGGAGCAGCCCGCCGTCTCCCAGACGGCGCTTACATTCAAGAATGGGACACCCTTACAGGGGCGCCACGTCCAGGAAGCGAAGGCCCGTGGTACCGATAGCCTCGAAGTCCTTCACCATGTCGTTGTAGAAGGCGGTAACCACCTGGCGGTGCACCACCGGGTACAGCGGCACTTCCTCGGACAGCACGTCGAAGCACTGCTTCCACAGCTGCTTCTGCTCCTCGCCGGAAGCCTGGAAGGCCTGGTCCATGAGCTGGTGCAGCTTCTTGTAGCCCTCGGAGCCCTTCCACATGGTGCGCTCCTGGGTCCAGGTGTTGTCGCCGTACCACCAGTTCATCAGCAGGTCGGGGTCGGTGCCGAAGCAGCCCGGGTCGCCAGGGGCCAGCACCACGTCGAAGGGCGGGATGCCGTCGGCAGCGGGCTTAGTGCGGTCGGAGTACAGGGCGCCGGAGGCCATGGTGTTGATGGAGGCTTCGATGCCCAGGTCCTTCAGGTTCGACTGGATCTGCGGGGCCATGGCCACGATCCAGCCGGCATCGGTGGTGTCGAGCTGGATGGACAGGTTGGACACGCCGGCATCCTTGAGCAGCTGGGCCGCCTTGTCCTTGTCGTACTTGTAGTCCACCGAGGCGGCGCCCGTGTAGTCCTTATGGGTGGCCGGCAGGAACGAATCGGGGCGCGTGGCCACGTCGGGCAGCGCGTTCATGATCATCTTGTCGTAATCGATGGCGTAGAGGAAGGCCTGGCGCACACGAACGTCGTCGAAGGGCTTCTTCTTGGTGTTGAACATCATGAAGCCCACGGCGAATCCCATGGCCTGCTCAATGACAGCTCCGTTGGAGGACGCCTGGGCGATGAGGTTCGAGGGCACGTTCTCCATGATGGCCGTGGTCTTGTCGGTAAGCGACGAGGTACGGGCCGTGTCGTCGATGATGATGTCGTAGGTGAGCTTGGTAGCCAGCGCCGGGTGCTGCCCGTTGTAGTTGGGGTTGGGCAGGAAGGTGATCTGACCGCCGTCCTGGCCGTTGACCTGATCGTACATCCACGGACCGGAGCCGATGGGCTTCTTGGTGAGCTCTTCGTCGGAAGCGTTCTGGGGAACCACCAGGATAAGGGGCAGGCGGCTCTTAAGCATGTCCACGGACACCGGCATGGTGGTGGTGATGGTGACTGTGGAGGCGTCGGTGGCCTCGACCTTGCTGATGAACGACAGCATGGGGGCGTACAGCGAGCCGTCGGCTCCCACGGTGCGCTCGTAGCTAGTCTGCACGTCGGTGGCGGTGACGTCGGTGCCATCGGAGAACTTGGCGCCCGAGCGCATCTTCACCACGAAGGTGGTGTCGTTCTCCTGAGTGGGCTCGCCGTCGGCCAAGGCCGCGTAGGGGGTCATGCTGGCCATGTCGAGCATGTACAGACCCTCGACCACGTTCCAGTTGGTGCCCACGCCCAGGCCGGTGGAGTTGTTCAGGGGCAGGAAGTTCTCGGTCTGGTAGCTGGCCGAGCAGCGGATCTCGGTGCTGCCGCTGCCGCCCTGGCTGCTAGAGCCGCCATCGCCGCCGCAGCCGGACAGCCCCAGGCCAGCCACGGCTGCCAAGGCAGCCCCGGTGGCGAAGAACGAACGGCGCGACAGAGCGGGACCGTTGAAATGCTGTGCCATAGGATTCCCTCCATTCAAATTGATTGAGGCCTCAAGCCCCAACATCGATGCGCCGCCGGGACGCCGGCCCTTCACCGGTGCGAAAAGCCCGCTTGCCGCAGATGCGCATAACAGCATTGCCCATTATCGCCGAAACAGATCGGTGAATGAACCAGAATTTTTGCTTTTCTCCTTCTGTAAGCATGTCGTTACGAAGGTCAATCCGTCAAGTAACCGATACATTACTTTCAAATTTCGCCCTAGCCCAATCCTTTCAGGTCTGTCAAAATCACTGCGGATTGAAGGGAGGTCCTATGACGCAAGAGGATCTGGCATTGCAGGACGCGCGCGAGTGGATTCGCGGGCAATTGGACACCTGCTGGAAGTTCTGGCTTGAACACGGCATGGACGAGGAGTTCGGCGGCGTGTACACGTGCCTGGACCGCGAGGGCAACGTTTACTCCACCGACAAGAGCGTATGGATGCAGGGCCGCTGCGGCTGGACCTTCTCGTACCTATGCCACGTGTACGGGCAGCGTCCCGAGTGGATGGCCGCCGCGAAGAGCTGCCTGGACTTCATGGAGGAGCACTGCATCAACCGGCAGGCCGACGATCGCATGTACTTTACCGTAACCGCCGAGGGGCGCCCGCTGCGCCAGCGCCGCTACTGCTTCTCGGAGGGCTTCTACGCCATCGCCAACGCCGAGTACTACGGGCTGACCGGCGAGAAGGTGTACCTGGAACGCGCACGCCGCGCCTACAAGATGATCCACGACCTGAACAACGGCCTGATCGAGGACCCCACGGGGCTGGGGCCGAAGACCATCGCCGAAACCCGCTCGGGCCGCGCCCTGGGCGACCCGATGATCTTCCTGAACATCATCGGCATCATGCGCCGCGTGGACCCGGAGCACACGGCCGAGTACGACCTGCACGCCCACGAGTGCACCGACCGCATCGTGAACGAGCACTACCGCCCCGAGCTGGGCTGCACCCTGGAAAACGTCAACGACGAGGGCGAGCCTGAGCTATGGTACACCTCCGGACGCATGGTGAACCCCGGACACGATATCGAGTGCAGCTGGTTCATGATGGACGAGGCCAACTACCGCGGCGACAAAGAGCTGCACATGATTGCCGAGCATATCTTTCGCCAGGCCATCGAGGCTGGCTGGGACCAGGAGTTCGGCGGCCTTCTGTACTTCATCGACGCCCAGGGGCTTCCGCCCGAGGCCTACGAGCACGACATGAAGCTGTGGTGGCCCCATAACGAAATCATGATCGCCAGCCTGAAGGCTTACCGCGACACGGGAGACGCCTACTACCGCGACTGGTTCCTGAAGACGCTCGACTACTGCAAGGAGCACTTCGCCGACCCGGTCTACGGCGAATGGTACGGCTACCTGCGCCGCGACGGCCAGCCCACCATGCCCCCCACGAAGGGCTCCACCTTCAAGGGGCCCTTCCACGTGCCTCGGGCCCTCATCATGAGCGACCAGCTGCTCGGCGATATCCTGGGCTAAGGCCCTGCATCATTCCGCGCGACCGCGTCACCCGCATAAACCACACCTACCATGAAAGGAATGCAGACGATGGAATACCTCGGCATCCCCTACAGCGTGCGCAACACCCCGGTGCTCGACCCCGATTTCATCCCCTTCGGCATTTGGGCCAAGGCCTACCTGGTGGAGGCCGACCACCCCATCGCCATCGCCGTGGAGCGCGAGGATGGACTCATCAGCGTGCGCGAGAGCTTCATTCGCGGCCCCGAATTCGCCGAGGCGAACTTCCGCTACGTGGAGCGCCTGGTGAAGTTCACGCTGTGGAGCAAGGGCGGCTTCCGCGTGTACCTGAAGGGCGCCGACGACATCGCCGAGAAGCTGGCGACGGCCTACTCGCCCGACGGCGAGCGCTGGTTCGACTACCAGTTCGTGGGCGACGTCTACGAGAAGCCGCTTGAGGTCATCGCCTGCACCGACGAGACCTTCCCCGCCGCCAACGAGTCAGCCAAGGCTATCGGCGGGCACCTGAAGGGCTGCCGCATCGGGTTCGACGCCGGCGGTTCCGACCGCAAGGTGTCGGCGGTCATCGACGGCGAGCCGGTGTACTCCGAAGAGGTGGTGTGGTTCCCGAAGATCACCGAGGATCCCGAATACCACTTCAACGAGATCGTGACCGCCTTCAAGACCGCCGCCTCCAAGATGCCGCGCGTCGACGCCATCGGCGTAAGCTCCGCCGGCACCTTCGTAGGCAACAGCCCCATGGTGGCCTCGCTGTTCATCAAGGTGCCCCGCGAGCGTCGCGACGAGGTGAAGAGCATCTACGACCGCGCCGGCGCCGAGATCGGCGACGTGCCGCTGGTGGTGGCCAACGACGGCGACGTGACGGCGCTGGCCGGCTTCATGTCCACCGGCGAAGGCGACATCCTGGGCGTGGCCATGGGCACGAGCGAGGCCGTGGGCTACGTCAACGACGAGGGCAACGTGCTGGGTTGGATCAACGAGCTGGCCTTCGCCCCCGTAGACCTCTCCCCCGACGCTATGCAGGACGAGTGGTCCACCGACTTCGGCGTGGGCTGCAAGTACTTCAGCCAGGACGCCGTGATCAAGCTGGCGCCCCGTGCCAACATCGAGCTCGACCCCGAGCTTTCCCCTGCCGAGAAGCTGAAGGTGGTGCAGGCCCTGGCCAACGACGGCAACGAGGACGCGCTGAACATCTACCGCTCCATCGGCTGCTACCTGGCCCATACCCTGGTGCTCTACAGCATGTTCTACAAGATTCGGACCCTTCTGGTGCTGGGCCGCGTGGCCTCCGGCGACGGCGGAGACCTGCTGATCAGCGAATGCAACCGCGTGCTGCGCGAGGAGCATCCCGAACTGGCGTCCCAGATCACGGTCACGCTGCCCGACGAGAAGATGCGCCGCGTAGGCCAGTCTGTAGCCGCCGCCAGCCTGCCGGCGCTGTAAGGCAAAGCCCGTGCCCGAGCTCGCGCCAGGACGTTTCGCGTCCGCGCTCGTGCGAAACTGCGCGCGGCACCCCCCTTCCGTTGAAGGCGTCGCGATTTCCCAAGTAAAAGCGCAAAGCGAAGGGCCCGGTTTGCCGGGCCCTTCCTGTTATCGTCTTTCGGAATCGAGGCGCTGCGGCTACAGCAGCCTGCCGCGAAGCACTACGGCGCGAATTTCGAGCGTCTCCTTGTCCAGGAGCACCGCGTCAGCCGCATGCCCCGGCTCCAGGCTCCCGTAGCGGTCGTCAACGCCGATGCAGCGGGCGGGGTTTTCCGTCGCCGCCTTCACGGCGCTGTGCAGCGGGATGTCCATGTCCTTCACCGCCACGTACAGGCAGCGCATAAGGTCGCTCACCGATCCGGCCAGGTTGCCCGCCTCGATGGTGGCCACCGGGCCCTTCACGGTCACGTCCTGGCCGCCCAGGTCGTAGACGCCGTCGGCCAGGCCCGCCGCCCGAAGCGTGTCGGAGATGAGCACCATGCGCTCGTCGCCGAACAGCTTGAAGGCCAGGCGCACCATGGCCGGGTGGATATGCACGCCGTCGGCGATGATCTCGGCCGTCACGTCGTCGCGCTCGGCGGCGGCGGGGATGGGGCCGGGCTTGCGGTGGTGCATGGGGTCCATGGCGTTGAACAGGTGCGTGAGATGCTTCGCACCCAGGTCGAAGGCGTGGGCCGCATCGTCGTAGGTTGCGGACATATGGGCTAGCGAGATGCGCACGTCGTCGTGGAGCGCCTCTATGAACTCGTCGGCGCCGTCCACCTCGGGGGCGATGTCGATCAGCTTGATCAGGCCGCCGCTGGCCTCCTGCATGCGCCGAAACGCCTCCACGCTGGGCACCTGAACGTACTCGGGGTTTTGGGCGCCAACCTTCGTGGGTGCGATGAAGGGCCCCTCCATGTTGATGCCCACCAGATCGGACTCGTTCCAGGCCGGTTCGTAGGCAGCCGCCGTGACCAGCGCTTCGGTCAGCACCGACTCGGGTAGGGTCATGGTGGCGGGGCACAGGGCCGTAACGCCGCGGGACGCCTCGTAGGAGCCCATGGCGTGCAGTCCCTCCATGCTCCCATCGCTTACATCACCCATGTTCGCCCCGTGGAAGTGGATGTCCACAAGACCTGGGATCACGTAGCAGCCGCTCGCATCCAGAACAGCGCCTTGCGCATCGGGGAAGCGATCGGCCACCAGGCCGTCCTTCAGGTAAACATCCCTGGGGGCGAAACCTTTCGAACCGTACACCTCGCCGCCCTTGATGGCCTCCACCACAGCGCCCGGGCGAACCCCCGACACCGTGCTGTCCCCGTCCGGCGAGCCGAAAACGGCGTCGAGCTCCTCGGCGCTGGCATGGCTTACGCGCACCTCACCGGAACGGGCAGCCACCTCCGCTGCGGACGCAGCGTCCAAAGTTCGCTCGTCGCGGTCCACATCGGCCTCGACGGCGCGCTCGCGCTCGAAGTGCTCGGCCCGCCCGTAGACGTCCTGGCTCTTGTCGTCCTCGGCATCGCCCGAGGACAGGTTCACGTTTACTTTCCTGACTGCTTGCATTTGGCACCAGCTTCCGAATCAACGATGATCGTCACGTTGGGATGCAGCTGCAGCACCGAGGCGGGAACCTCGGGCGTCACCGGGCCGTTCACCACTGCGTCCACGATGTCGGCCTTGTCGGCACCGCTGACCACCATGAGCACCTTGCGAGCCTTCATGATGGTGCCGATGCCCATGGTGTAAGCCTGGCGCGGCACGTCGTCGGCGGAGTCGAACAGGCGGCTGTTGGCTTGGATGGTGCTCTCGGTGAGGTCCACCACATGGGTGTCCACGGGAAAATGGTCGCAGGGCTCGTTGAACCCGATGTGGCCGTTGTGGCCCAGGCCCAGCAGCTGCAGGTCTACCCCGCCGGCCAAGGCGATGGCCTGCTCGTACTCGGTGCAGGCCTTCTGGGCGTCAGGCTCGGCGCCGTTGGGCACATGGGTGCGGTCGGGGTCGACGTTTACCAGGTCGAAGAGATTCTTCTGCATGAAGTAGCGATAGCTCTGGTCGTGCTCGGGGTCAAGGCCGCGGTACTCGTCCAGGTTGAACGTGGTGACGTCGGCGAAGCTCACCAGGCCGTCGTCGTAGTCCTTGACCAGCTGGGCGTACAGCCCGATGGGGGTAGACCCCGTGGCAAGGCCGAGAACGCTTCGGGGGTTCTCCGTCACCTGGGCCGCGATCACGTCGGCGGCGGCACGGCTCATGTCCTCGTAGGTTTCGGTGATGACCAGTTCCATGCATTCCTCCAAATCTCAAGACCGTTCAGCGCATTTGCGCTGGGGAGACTTTACCACGTAGCGCCGCGACCGCCCGCCGCAGCGCCCGACGGTCGCGAAATTGCAACAATAGGCAACCGCCCCCAGGCGAAGCCATGCCCCGCCACTCAGGGTGCGCAAACGCCAGCGGGGGCGCCCCCGTAGGTGCGCCCCCGCTGAAAGTCTGAAGGTAATGCGGCCGCCTTACAGGCCCAAGGCCGCCTTCACATCGGCGTAGACCACGGCCTGGTCGCGATCGCCGTCGATGGAGACCAGCGAATCGCAGCCGCGGTAGTAGTCGATGAGCGGAGCCGTGGACTTCTCGTACACGTCTAGGCGGTTGCGCACCGTGGCCTCGTTGTCGTCGTCGCGCTGGTACATCTCGCCGCCGCACTTCGGGCAGGTGGCGCCGTCGGCCACACTGCCGATGTAACCGCACTCGCGGCACATGCGACGCGAGGTCAAACGACCCACGATGACCTCGGGATCGACGTCGATGAGCAGGGCGGCATCCAAGGGACGGCCCAGCTTGGCCAGCTCGGCGTCCAGGGCCACGGCCTGGGCGGAGGTGCGGGGGAAACCGTCCAGGATGAATCCGGCCTCGGTATCAGGCTCCTGCAGGCGCTCCTCCACCAGCCCGATGATCACGTCGTCGGGCACCAGGTCGCCAGCGTCCATGAAGGACTTCGCCTTCTGGCCCAGCGGCGTGCCCGCCTTTACCGCAGCGCGAAGCATGTCGCCCGTGGAGATATGCGGCGTGCCGAATTCCTCGACCAGCTTGGCCGCCTGGGTACCCTTGCCGGCGCCGGGTGCCCCGAGCAAAACGATGTTCATAATCCCTATCCTTTCGAGATTGCCCAAAACCTTGGCGATTTGGTTATTGTAGCAAAGCACCCTTGGCCGCATGCGCGCTTCAAGAGAAAGACAGCACCCTTTAGATACCATGAGGGCAAAAGCAAAACGGCCGCCGGCACCCGAAGGGCCGACGACCGCCTGCGAACCGCGCAACAGGCTTTGCCGCGCAGAAACTACTTGAAGA
Source organism: Adlercreutzia aquisgranensis (assembly GCF_943193145.1). NCBI lineage: Bacteria > Bacillati > Actinomycetota > Coriobacteriia > Eggerthellales > Eggerthellaceae > Adlercreutzia > Adlercreutzia aquisgranensis. The sequence goes on from NZ_CALPDA010000014.1 coordinate 79,419, forward strand.
AACCTTCGTAGTTGTGCATCTTCAGCTGGCTTTCCACCTTCGACATGGTGTCGAGCGCAACGCCGATCATGATGAGAATCGACGTGCCGCCAAAAGCCTGGATCAGCTGATTGCCCGTAAAGTAGAACAGCATAGAGGGCACCACGGCGATCAGCGCGATGAAGATGCCGCCGGGCAGCGTCACCCGGTGCAGCACGTTCTTGATGTAGGTAACCGTGGCGGACCCAGGACGCACGCCGGGGATGAAGCCGCCCTGCTTGCGCAGGTTGTCCGACGTCTCCTCGGGGTTGAACACCATTGACGTGTAGAAGTACGCGAAGAACACGATGAGCACGATGGTGAGGATCCAGTTCACCCAGCCGGTGGAGATGGCGTTGGCGAACGCGTTCAGCCAATCCACGTTGAACAGGGCCGCCAGCTGCGCCGGAAAGTAGATGAGGCAGCTTGCGAAGATGATGGGGATAACGCCGGCGGCGTTCACCTTCAAGGGGATGTAGGTGGACTGCCCGCCCATCATCTTGCGACCCTGCACGCGCTTGGCGTAGTTCACCGGGATACGGCGCTGGGCGCGCTCGATGAAGATGATGGCCGGAATGCAGGCGAGCACCACCACCAGGATGAGCAGCGTGACCGCGATGCCCATGCCGGTATCGGCCGTCAGGTTCACCGACGAGAAGATAGCGGAGGGCACGCGCGACACGATGCTCAGGAAGATGATGAGCGACATGCCGTTGCCCACACCGCGCTGAGTGATGAGCTCGCCCATCCACATGATGAGCGCCGTACCCACCACCAGCGTGAACACCACCAGGATGTCGGTGATCCAGCCAGGCACCGCATCGGTGAACTGCACGCCGTACTGCGGCGACTTGAACAGCAACAGATAGCCGATGGCGTTGATCAGGCCCAGGCCCAGCGTCAGGTAGCGGGTCACCTGGGTGATCTTGCGCCGCCCAGGCTCGCCTTCCTTGGCCCAGCGTCCTACGGCGGGGATGACGCCCTGCATCAGCTGCATGATGATGGACGCGGTGATGTAGGGCATGATGCCCAGCGAGAACACCGAGAAGTTCGAAAGCGCGCCGCCGGTGAACAAGTCCAGCATGGCCATGGACACGCCCTGGTCCTGGAACGACGTGGCGAACTGGTTGAACGGGATACCGGGCACCGGCACGTAGGCGCCGAAGCGGTACAGCGCAAGGATGCCGAGCGTGAACAAGATTTTCTTGCGCAGCTCGGGAACCTTGAACGCGTCGATGATGGAGCTTAGCAAGGCTCTTCGACCTTTCCTCCAGCCGCCTCGATCTTGGCCTTGGCGGAAGCGGACACTTTGTCAACCTTGACCGTCAGGGGCTTGGTGATCTCACCGTCGCCCAGCACCTTCACCAGGGCGTCGGCATGCTTGATAATGCCCTTGGCCTTCAGGGACTCGCCGTCCACCACGTCTCCGGCCTCGAACTTCGCGTCCAGGCGCTTCACGTTGACAGGCAGGTACTCCACGCGGTTGAAGTTAGTGAACCCGGGCAGCTTCGGCAGACGACGGGCCAAGGGGGTCTGGCCGCCCTCGAAGCCGTTGGACTTGCCGCCGCCAGCGCGGGACTTCTGGCCGTTCATGCCGCGGCCGGAGGTCTTGCCCTTGCCCGAACCCGGGCCGCGGCCCACGCGCTTACGGGTCTTGCGGCTTCCCTCAGCCGGACGAAGATCGCACAATTCCATTGTTCAACGCTCCTTTGAATCGCTTCCCGGCATCCCTTTCGCCGGGCGCTGACAGCTCGCCGTCAGCAAACTTCCATTACGCAATGAAACGATTGCGTGCTGTTGCGCACGCAATCGCTCATTATAACCAAAAACCTGCAGGGGCGAGAGACTTAGATCTCTTCCACATTCACGAGGTGCTTCACCTTGAACACCATTCCGCGGACGGAAGGGTTGTCGGGGAGCTCCGCCGTGCGGCCGATCTTGCCCAGGCCCAGAGCGCGAAGCGTGCGACCCTGCTTGTAGCTGTAGCCGATCTGGCTCTTCACCTGGGTCACGCGCAGCTTCTTCTCGTCAGCCATTACTTCTGCTCCTTCCAGCCGTAGATCTCGCCGATCGTCATACCGCGGCGCTCGGCAACATCCTGGGGGCTCTGCATGCTCTTGAGGCCCTCGGCGGTCGCCTTGACCACGTTCATGACGTTGTCGGAGCCCAGGGACTTGGTCAGCACGTCGGAGACGCCGGCCAGCTCCATGACGGCACGAGCAGCGCCGCCGGCGATAACGCCGGTACCAGGAGCCGCGGGCTTGATCAGCACGCGGGCGGCGCCGAACTCGCCGACGATCTCGTGCGGGAGCGTCTTCTCCTCGGTCAGCGGCACGGAGAACATGTTCTTCTTGGCGTCCTCGGTGCCCTTCTTGATGGCGATCGGCACTTCCTGGGACTTGCCCATGCCCACGCCCACGCGACCGTTGCGGTCGCCCACCACGACCAGGGCGGTCAGGGCGAAACGGGTGCCGCCCTTGACGACCTTGGACACGCGGTTGATGTAGACAACGCGCTCCTCGAGCTCGGGGGCCGCGGCTGCCTCTTGCTTGTTGTTACGAGCCATAAGACACATACCCCTTCTAGAATACCAGGCCTGCTTCGCGGGCGGCGTCGGCCAGAGCCTTCACGCGCCCGTGGTACAGGTTCCCGCCACGGTCGAACACGATAGTAGTGATGCCGGCATCCTTGGCCTTCTTGCCGGCGATCTCGCCCAGGGCGGCCGCGCCCTCGACGGTAGCACCGGACTTGCCGGTGGCCTTGAAGTCGGGGCCCAGGGTGGACACGCCCAACAGCGTCTTGCCCTCGACGTCGTCCACGAACTGGACGTACAGGTTGGAGTTGCTGCGGGTGACGCACAGGCGCGGACGGGCGGCGGTACCGGAGATCTTGCCGCGCACGCGACGATGGCGACGGGCCAACGCAGCTTGCTTTTTCTGAAGCTTGTTCATGATTATCCCTTCAATCGCTTACGTTGCGGCCCGAACTAGTCGCCCTTGGCGGCCTTGCCCAGCTTGCGACGAACCATCTCGCCCTCGTAGCGGATGCCCTTGCCCTTGTAGGGCTCCGGCTTGCGCCACTTGCGGATGTTCGCGGCAACCTGGCCGACCTGCTCTTTGCTGGGGCCGAACACGACGATCTCGGTCTGGCTGGGCACCGAGAACGTGATGTTCTCGGGAGCCGGGATAATCACCGGATGGGAATAGCCCAGCGACAGCTCCAGGTCGGTGCCCTTGAGGGCGGCACGGTAGCCAACGCCCACCAGCTGCAGCTTCTTGGAGAAGCCGGTGTGGACGCCCTCGACCATGTTGCTGATCAGGGTGCGCACCAGCCCGTGGTAGCTCTTCGCCTCACGGGAGTCGTCGGGGCGCTCGACGACGACGTCGTCGCCTTCGCGCTTGATGGTCATAATCTCGGGGAAGCTGCGGGTCAGCTCTCCCTTGGGACCCTTCACCGTTACGGTGTTGCCGTCGATGGTCACATCGACGCCGGCAGGAATGGCGATGGGCTGTTTGCCGATACGAGACATGTCAAACCTCCCTTTCCTACCAGATGTAGGCGATGACCTCGCCGCCGATGCCCTTCTTGCGGGCATCGCGATCGGTCATCACGCCGTTGCTTGTAGAGATGATTGCGGTGCCAAGTCCGCCGAGCACGCGAGGCAGCTCGTCCTTGCCGGCGTAGATGCGCAGGCCGGGCTTGGAGATGCGCTTGATGCCGCGGATGGTCTTGGCCTTCTTCTCGCCGTACTTCAGTACGATTTCCAGCTGAGCGCGGGGGGCACCCTCGACCTCGACGACGTCGAAGCCCTGGATGTAGCCCTCCTGCTCCATGATGCGAGCGATCTCGACGAGCTTCTTGCTCGTCGGCATCGACACGCTCGCCTTTCCAGCAGAGTTCGCGTTACGCACACGCGTAAGCATGTCTGCGATGGGATCGGTCATGGTCATAGTGAGTTTCTCCTTTGGTTCGTGATGAGCCGTGCGAATCCGGTTCGCTGTCGCCCGTAGCGACCGCGCCTGGGTTCGAGGCACACCCGGTTTGCAAGTCGAATCGGTAACGGGGCCTTGTGGCAGGCTTCCTACCAGGACGACTTGGTGACGCCGGGCAGCTCGCCTTTGTTTGCCAGTTCGCGCAAGCACACGCGGCACAGACCGAACTTGCGGTAGTAGCCGCGAGGGCGTCCGCAACGCATGCAGCGGTTGTGCTGGCGCGTCGAGAACTTCGGCTCGCGCTTGGCCTTGGCGACCATCGATTTCTTAGCCATGTAGTTCCTTCTTTCTCGCATCCGAGCCGCGCATGGCTTGCATCGGCATCGGATTCCAGTGGTTTCGCGGACGGGCGGCTGCCGGTCCGTGTACGCCTTTCACGACCGGAAACTAGTCGTGGTCGCGATCCTTGAACGGGAAGCCGAACGCAGACAGCAGCGCGAACGCGTCGTCATCGTCCTTGGCGGTGGTGACGAAGGTGATGTCCATGCCGCGCGTGCGGTCGATCTTGTCGTAGTCAATCTCGGGGAAGATCAGCTGCTCGGTGATGCCCAGCGAGTAGTTGCCGCGGCCGTCGAAGCTCTTCGGCGAGATGCCGCGGAAGTCGCGGACGCGAGGCAGGGCGGTGGCCAGCAGACGGTCCATGAACTCGTACATGCGGTCGCCGCGCAGCGTAACCTTGCAGCCAATGGGCTGACCCTCACGCACATGGAAGCCGGCGATGGACTTCTTAGCACGGGTGACGCAGGGCTGCTGGCCGGTGATGATGCGCATATCGGCCACGGCGGCGTCGAGCAGCTTGTGGTCGGAGGCGGCAGCGCCCACGCCCATGTTCACCACGATCTTCTCCAGCTTGGGAACCTCGTTGATGTTCCGGATGCCCAGGTCGGCCTCGAGCTTGGGCACGATCTCGGTTGCGTACTTTTCCTTCAGGCGAGGTGCCATGATATTCTTCCTTTCGATGGATTAAACGCAGGATTTCCGACCCCGCGTCCCCGGCTTGCGCCGGGGCCATGGTTGCTTCTCAATCCTTGCTCGGCATTAGCGCCGAGCAAGGTTTTCGAGGTGCCCCGAATTGCCGTGAAAGCCCGAGGAGCGTATCGAGGTACGCAACAAAGCCTTGGAGCGGCAAGGCGAGGTGCCTCGGAAAGCTTGCTTAGTCGATATCCTTGCCGCACTTCTTGCAGACTCGGACCTTCTTGCCCGCCTCGTTCACGCGCTTGCTCACGCGGGTGGGCTGCTTGCACTCGGGGCACACCAGCATCACGTTGGACACGTGCAGCGGGGCCTCGATGGAGGAGATGCCGCCCTGCGGATTGGCCTGAGTGGGGCGCATGGCCTTCTTGACCATGTTCACCTTCTCCACCACCACGCGCTGGGCCTTGGGGATGGACTTCTTCACCTCGCCCTGCTTGCCCTTGTCCTTGCCGGTGAGCACGACGACGGTGTCGCCCTTCTTGATCTTCATGCTATTCATTCAGCACACCTCCCCTACAGCGTCTCGGGTGCCAGAGACACGATCTTCATGTACTTCTTGTCACGCAGCTCGCGGGCCACGGGCCCGAAGATGCGGGTGCCGCGGGGAGCGCCCTGGTTGTCGATGAGGACGCAGGCGTTCTGATCGAAGCGAATGTAGGAACCGTCGGCGCGACGGACCTCCTTCTTCACGCGAACGATGACGCAGCGAACCACATCGCCCTTCTTCACGTTGCCGTTGGGGTTCGCTTCCTTCACGCTGCAGATGATGACATCTCCCAGTCCTGCATAGCGGCGCTTCGAGCCGCCCAGGACCTTGATGCACTGCACCTTGCGAGCGCCGGAGTTGTCCGCAACGGCGAGCATGGATTGCATCTGAATCATTGCTGAAACCTAACTTTCGTGTCGGTAGTCGTCACAGGCTATCTGGAGCGGACTACTTGGCCTTCTCGACGATCTTCACCAAACGCCAGCGCTTCAGCTTGGACAGCGGGCGCGTCTCCATGATCTGCACGGTGTCGCCGATGCCAGCCTCGTTGTTCTCGTCGTGGGCGTGGAACTTCTTGGTGGTGGTCATCATCTTCTTGTACACGGGATGGGGCTTGCGCTCCTTCACCAGCACGACGCAGGTCTTGTCGTTGCAGTCGCTGACAACCACGCCCTGGCGTACCTTGCGTAGATTACGTTCTTCACTCATTGGCTTTCAAACCTTACCTTTCCGTCCGGCCTTAAGCGGAAAGCTCGCGGGCACGCATCTCGGTGAGGATGCGCGCGATGTCCTTTTTTACCTGCTTCACGCGGGAGGTGTTGTCGAGCTGGCTCGTGGCCATCTGGAAGCGCAGGTTGAACAGCTCGGCTCGCGCCTCCTTGAGTTTCGCCTGCAAATCTTCGGCAGACAGCTCGCGGATCTCTGCTGCTTTCATTTACTCCTGCCCTTCAGTCTCGCGGGAAACGATCTTGCACTTGATGGGCAGCTTGTTGACTGCCAGGCGCAAGGCTTCCTTGGCGGTTTCGTCATCAACGCCGTCGATCTCGAACATGATGCGGCCGGGCTTGACGACGGCCACCCAGGCCTCGGGGTTGCCTTTGCCCGAGCCCATGCGGGTCTCGGCGGGCTTCTGCGTGATGGGCTTGTCGGGGAATATGGTGATCCACACCTTGCCGCCACGCTTCATGTAACGGGTCATCGCGATACGAGCAGCCTCGATCTGGCGGTTCGTGATCCAATGGGCCTCCAGCGCCTGGATGCCCCAGGAGCCGTGGTTCAGGCGGGTGCCGCCCTTGGCGCGTCCCTTCATGGAACCGCGCTGCACCTTACGGTGCTTGACACGCTTAGGTACCAGCATTACTTACGCCCCCTCTCGTTGCGGTCGCCGCGACGGGGACGGCTGGGGCGGGAGCTTCCCTCCAGCGCGGGCTGGGGAGCCTTCTGGCCCGGCAGCACCTCGCCGTGGTAGACCCACACCTGCACGCCGATGGAACCCATGGTGGTGGCGGCGGTGGCGAATCCATAGTCAATCTTGGCGCGCAGCGTATGCAGCGGCACGCGGCCTTCGCGATACCACTCGCGGCGGCTCATCTCGGCGCCGCCCAGACGGCCGGAGCACTGGATACGGATACCCTTGGCGCCGGACTTCATGGCGGACTGCACGGCCTTGCGCATGGCGCGACGGAAAGCCACGCGGCCCTCCAGCTGCTCGGCCACGGACTGGGCGATCAGCGCGGCGTCCAGCTCGGGACGCTTGACCTCGATGACCTCGATGGTCACGGGGCCGCTGGTGACCTTCTCAAGCTTCTTGCGCAGAGCGTCGATCTCGGCGCCCTTCTTGCCGATGACGACGCCGGGGCGAGCGGTGGTGATGACAATCTTCACCTTGTCGCCGGCGCGCTCGATCTCTACCTTGGAGACGGCGGCACGGGCGAGCTGCTTGTCCAGGAATTTCCTGATGGCCAGGTCATTCTCCAGATTGCTGGCGTAGTCCTTGTCGGCGTACCAACGGCTGCGCCAATCCTCGGTGATGCCCAGGCGGAACCCGGTGGGGCTTACTTTCTGACCCATGCGACCTTATGCCTCCTCTCGGGTTGCGACGATAACGGTGATGTGGCTGGTGCGCTTGCGAATGGGAGAAGCGCTGCCCTTGGCGCGGGGGCGGATACGCTTGAGCGTGGGGCCCTCGTCCACATAGGTGGTCTTCACGACCAGCTGCTCGGGACGCACGTGGTGCAGGTTCTCTGCGTTGGCCACGGCGGAGTTGAGCGTCTTCTCCACGATCTCGGCGCAGCCGCGATTCGTGAACGCCAGGATCTCGCGGGCGGCAGGCACGGACTTGCCGCGGATGAGGTCGACGACCACGCGCGCCTTACGGGGCGAAACGCGGACGTAGCGTGCAATAGCTTTAGCTTCCATGATTCACCCCTTCTACTTTCTCTTGCCCTTGTCGGCGGAATGGCCCTTGAAGGTACGGGTGGGGGCGAACTCGCCCAGCTTGTGCCCGACCATGGACTCGGTGATGTAAACCGGCACATGCTTGCGGCCGTCGTGAACGGCGATGGTGTGGCCGACCATCTCGGGGAAGATGGTGGAGGCGCGAGACCAGGTCTTCACGACTTCCTTGATGCCCTCGGCGTTCTGCTTCTCGATTCGCTCAAGAAGGCGCGGCTCGACGTAGGGGCCCTTCTTCAAACTTCTACTCACTATTACTCCTTAACGTACTCGCGCTACTTCTTGCGACGACGGATGATCAAGCGGCTCGAAGCCTTCTTGGGGTTGCGGGTACGATGGCCCTTGGTAGGAACGCCCCAGGGGGTCACGGGGTGACGGCCGGAGGTCTTGTTCTTGCCCTCGCCACCGCCGTGGGGGTGGTCAACAGGGTTCATGACGGTACCGCGGACCGAGGGGCGGATGCCCTTCCAGCGGTTGCGACCGGCCTTGCCGATGGTGATGTTGGAGTGCTCGGCGTTGCCCACCTCGCCCACCGTGGCGCGGCAGGTCAGAAGCACGCGGCGCATCTCGGAAGAGGGCATGCGCAGAATGGCGTACTTGCCCTCCTTGCCCATCAGCTGAACGCTAGTGCCGGCCGAGCGAGCAATCGCGGCGCCCTTGCCCGGCTGCAGCTCGATGGCATGCACCAGGGTACCGACGGGGATGTTGGCCAGCGGCAGGGCGTTGCCGGGCTTGATGTCGGCGTCAGGGCCGCTCATGATGGTGTCGCCCACGCGCAGACCCTTCGGATGAAGGATGTAGCGCTTCTCGCCGTCGGCGTAGTGCAGCAGGGCGATGCGGGCGGAGCGGTTCGGATCGTACTCGATCGTGGCCACCTTGGCCGGCACACCGTCCTTGTTGCGCTTGAAGTCGATGATGCGGTAGCGGCGCTTGTTGCCGCCGCCCTGGTGGCGCGTGGTGATGCGCCCGTAGCAATTGCGCCCGGCCTTCTTCGGCAGAGGCGCGAGCAGGCTCTTCTCCGGCTTGTCCGTCGTGATTTCGGCGAAATCCGAAACCGTCTGGAAGCGGCGGCCGGGACTAGTCGGCTTGTACTGCTTAACTCCCATTCTTACCTTTCCTTCCTGCGGAGAACCCCTGATGGGGCACTCCCTTGCGGCCCTTCCCTCACGCGCCTCTCCGCGCACCGAAGGACCTCTCTGCTTTTCCGTGGTCTCCGATTGCCGGGAAGCTGCTGAGAGGCTGAAGCTCCTCGACGCCGGTTAACCACGCGTCCGGGTGTATCCATTGCTGGCCAGACGCAAATGAAAAGTATATGAGTTGGGCGTATTCGCGGCAAGAATTGATTGAACCGCACGAAGAAAAGCACAGTCCGCACACAAGAGGGCGCAAGGCTAGCCGGCACAGGAGCAGCTCCGTCCGGAAGGAGCAGTGCATGAGGGCGGGGTTCCGCAGCATTTCCCGCAGAACCCCGCCCTCATGCACTGCTGCGCCGGCAGGAAGCGACGAAAAGGAAGCTGGGCTATAGGGGGTGGCGGCAACGGGGAGGCTGGCAGCAGGGGGGTGTTCCTATAGTTTTGTCAACTGATTTCCTGGATTGATTTTCGCCAAGAAGGCAATGCTAGCGCGGGGCC
>NZ_CALPDA010000015.1:0-61195 GCF_943193145.1 Adlercreutzia aquisgranensis
CGTGCTTCCATCCCGTTCGGATGACCATGGAATCCCCTGATCGGAGAAGAGCGTTCGGCTGACTTTGCAAATCAACCCTTCCATCATCTGCCGATGGGGCTCGTTCTCGATTCCTATCTCATCCTTGTGCGCATAGAGGTTCGCTGCGAAGCGCATCAGCACTTTGCGCATGTCCTCCTCGTTGGCCGCAACGGCAAGGAAACCTCATGAAAGTTCGCCACGGTGTTCCTTCGCGGACAGAATGAAACCTACTGAAGTTTGGTCGGCTTGCTGGGATGCTGTTTAGCGTAGCGGATGCGCTCGCGGAGAGCCTTCAGGCTTTCGAGGGCATCGAAAATACCAGCCTTGTCGACGGCGGCCGCATCGTCGCTGTCGAAGATGTCGGACGTAGGGAACACGCCCTTGTCCACCTGCTGGAGCGCGTTCAGGAGGGAATCCAGATCGCTCACGCTCGCACCCAAGCGCGCCTGGGCATCGTAAGCGTCCAGGGCCAGCTCGAAATCGGGAATGGCCCGGTTGCAGAAATCGGCGATGCCCTGGGCCCCCGCCAGGGTGCAGGCCCTCTCATCGAAATCGTCGCCGTCAAGCTCGACCACGTACTTGTACTGGGAGGCCGTAAAAATTTGCTGGCTGAACTGGCTATATCCCAAGAGCAGGTTATTGAGTGCCACAATTAGATCTGGGATGGAAACCCTTTCGCCCAGCGCGCGGCGAACGGACGTCCGGGATTCCAACTCATAAGGCTTATCGGCCTCGACGCTCGCAGCAATACGCAGTACCAAAGAGCGCACGGCCTCGATATCGGTATCTTCCGAATAAGCGAGCACACAGCGAAGGAAATCGCTGTTATCGCTGGCAAAGGGCATTATTCCGAACTCGAGGCCGTTTGCCCCCTCACTCCGAATAGCCTGCTGAAAGACAAAGCACCGCGTGTTGACCGCTTCCACCTCGTCGCTCCAGACAAGCACAGGCCTCATAGCGCTGAGGCCGCTGTCATCGCTTCGACCGTAATAGGTTTGGAAAATAAGGGCACGCCTTATGCATTCGTGGGCATAGACCGCTCGCAGCTCCTCGCTCTCCACATCCCCGCCCATGGCGCTGTAGATAATGCGATCGCGCATGGAAACGGAGCTGGGATCGCCAAGCTCGCCTTCGATGAGGACGAAGGGGCGAATGGTCTCGATCATGCCGCCCTCTTCGTAGTCCTTCAGCACGGTCCAGCCGTCGGGAACCGCCACTTTGAAACGGCGTCCTTCGGCCATCCTTCCCTCGCTGAAGGTGATGTTTGACAGGTCAGCCGCCTGGTCACCGGGGGTGAAGTCGTTGATGCGCATAGCCAGGTCCTCGAGGTCGACAGTCTCGCCCTCGGCAGCGCGCTCCAGCTCGTCAAGGATACCCTGCGGATAGGACACGCCGCCCAATCCCGCCGCAAGCACCATCAGGTTGAGCAGGGCCAGCATCGAGTCGCGATCGGAGGTTTCCTCGTCGCCCTCGTCCTCCTCGCCTTCTTCTTTCTCAATGATTTCCAGATCGACCTCATCAACAACCTCGACAGCTTCCTCGGGCTTGGCCTCCCCAGCTTCGGCTTCCTCTTCTGCCGCAGGCTCTTACACGTCCGCCCCGAAGTCGCACATCTCTATATGGATGGACTCCACGACGGCGCCTTCCACTTCGCCGTCAAAATCATTCAGGTACTGGTCTGCATCGAAGCTGCGCGCATTGGCGAAAACGAGGATAAAACGCATTCTCCCTTTGCCGTTGTAGGCACGCATGTCCTCAACCATGCGCGCCACCAACTTGTAGAATCCAGGAATACCTCGGACAAGCCGCGGATCGACCATGACCGCCTCCACGTTTGCCATAGCCGACGGATGGTCGAGCAGCTGCCCGCAACCAGCCATTTCCAGCACAGACGCCTTGGCTGATTGATTGTCCTCATCCACGAAGAAGAAGGCACGACCGCAGGCCTGCAGATTAAACAGGGTGAGACCAGTAAGGTCACCCTCGCGGATGGCCTTGTGCAGCGCCGGATGAATCTTCTCGCGGGGGACGCGCAGCTTCTCGTCGTCCTCCAACGTCAAAAGCAGATCGCCGATACCCTGGAAGTACATGCCGGGATCCTTCATGAACTGCGGAATCTCGTCTGTACTCGCACCGTTAATCTGCGCTCCCGCGATGCCGTGATGCCGTCCGTCCCAGGTGATTTCACCGTCGTTAAAGAAAATGTGGTCCTGTGCGAACAACCACGCCACCGCCATCGCGTCGATGCATCCGTTCGCTCCCTTGTAGTTCGGTTCCATACGCTGCCCTTTCCTTCGGGGGCATGCCCACCGGCCGCCGCCGAGCATGCGATTCCCTGCCCCGTCTCTCAACGCCCTGAAACGGCGTTAGCAAAATTATTACCCGAAAATGAAGATTTTTGTTACGCAACTATTTGAACTGCTGGATTCCGTACCTTAACCGCGCATCACGCTTTCGGCTCTCCTACACACGCTGCAACGTCTTTACTGAACTGGATAGCCTGGCGCTCATCCATGCGCACGGCCAGAGCGTTAACCTTCTTTATGACGTCATTCAGCAAGTCATTACAATAGGCACCAAGCTCAAACAAATCAATTTTGACCAGGTTATTCGCGCTTTCCATCAGCTTTCGGAACCCATACCAGAAGGCATCTACGTGCACCTGAAAATCGTCGTCCAGAAAGCCGTCGTAGGGCATGCTGTTAAAGGTTGCCATACGTTCGATGGCACGCTTAATCGAATCGCCGCCCTCGTCCTCCTCGACAGAGGATGGGATACCCTCCTCGCTGCACGATCGAGCACTGCCACCCCCAAACACAGCGTAAAAATCGTCGAGATAATACCGGCCGTAGCCATACCTCCTGCAATTACCATAGTCTTTCTGCGAGGAAAACGCCGCATACAAGCCGTTGTCCTGAACCACTTGAGAGAAAGTCTTGAAAGACTTGTCAACCTGCACCGCAAGCTGCTGCAAAAGATCAAGATCCTGAAGTGGGGTAACGCCAACCTGCTTGGTGAACGCCGGCATGTCGTCCAGCACCAGAGCTTTTCCGGCTACCTCCTGCGCCAGCACCTGTCGATAGGAATCACCAGCCTGCATAGCCGCGTCGCAGGCACAGTTGATTCGCTTCCTGAGTGCCTCTTCGCGCTCTTTCTCGGACTCGTATGCCTCCATCGCCAAGCGTTCCTTCTCCGACATTTCCCCGAGGCTCCGAAGAAAGGTCTGCCGCATAAGCATGCCGAAATCCAAAGATGCAATCTCTTTTTTCACCGAAAGCTGTTCCGTTGACTCCTCGGTCGGAGAATCGGCTCGCCGATCGGGCTGGGCCACAATCAGGCCATCCAGAGCACATATGTTGCTACGAAACCCTTCGGCTACATCCAGTACAGCCGCTTGCACATCAATATGCTCCGCCTCCTTTAGCAAGGTGTTAGCAAGATCAAGCGTGCTTTTCAATAACGAGAGCATTTTGGACCTATCCTGCAGGCCCACAAGAGCTTTGTAACGTTCTTGATAGTTTATGGTCCGCGGCATGCGCGGGTCTTTCTGCAAGCTCTCCCACATGTTCGCTCGAGCGTTCGTGGAAACCTCCCTGACAGCCGCTCTAGTTGTCATGCAGATAGTTTCGCGCTCCCTTTCGAATGTGCGGATTGTACGCTCCAACGCGTTGCCAATCTGAGCGGCCTCTTCCTTCTGCCGCTCGAGATCCGCTTGCTCCCGAGCACGTTGGTCCTTTCGCAGCTCGCTCTCATCGAGGCCCTTGGCCAGGGCGCTTCCGATTGCGCTGCCCAGCATCTCAAAATCCAAATCAGTCATACCCGACATCCTTCCGCCCCTCCTACAGGATCAGCGCTTTCTTAGCGGCCGCGACGGCATCCCCCGTGGTGTAGAACTCGGGGCTCACGCTCTCCAACAGCGATTCCGGTATACCCTGCAAAGCGGAAATACAGCCAAGCGGTAGCAGCACTTTCTTCGCTCCGGCATTCTTCGCTACGCGCATAATATCCTCCAGATCGTGGATGTCATCCATTGTGCCCGACATGCGTATTACACCAGGAATGACCATGGAAGCGGCTACGGGACGGCTGCATGCAGCCGAGCACAATCCCACAAACTCAGCTAACGACAACTCTGCAGACATCCCCTTCTTCTGCAAGTCGTTGTAGAACAGCAAGTAATCGCGACTCTCAACATGCATTCCCGAAGCCACACGCCGTGCGTTGTTCCCAAAGAAAGTAAAAGCCGCCTCCATGCTCTCCTTCACTGACCGAGCTTGGCCAATCCCCTCGGTAACCAGCTTGAACTCGCCTGCAACAGCCTTGTTTTCTAGTTTGAAAACAGCCATCTCTCCATCCGTAGTCGCCCCAATGGCGAACACGTGACCCGCCATCAGCTCGACCTCCGGCACCAAAGTGTCGTTAGACTGCTCCGGTACGTAGACCACGTGGCTCTCCGAAGGATTGTCGGAATCGATATAACCCAGGTTCACGTCGATGAACTCCACGCCCGCCATGGTCTTGAGCTGCTCCTTCACACGACGCCGACCCTCGATGGCATAATCCAGCAGCATCCGCACATCATCTTTGGTCATCTTCTCATCAGGAAACAGCAGCTTAGCCATGCCGCTGAATGTCTTGCGCACACCAATCTCGTCACGACGATTGAAATCGCTGTTCAATCGAAAATAACGATCGATCAAGAACGTGTAGTCCCTCTTCCGCATCTCGTGACAGAATTCGCTCAAGCAATCAGTGATCAAGCCGTAATGATCGGTAAGCAAGTCGCTGCGCATCTTGGGGATTTCCCAGCCAGGTAGATACAGATGAACGCGATCGAAAAACGCCGAATCGTTGTTGAACTCCGGTGGGAACGGATCGAACAAGTGCGTAGTCTTGAGCACGTTGGCCACGGAGTCGTTAATATTGCCCTCTAGCACCATGGATGCATCGGCATTCATCTGGTCGTGACCGCGCGCAAACGAACCCGACGCCATATAGTCCTTCAAAATCTGGATGGCGTTCATGTCCTTGAAGCGCATACCCGCCACTTCGTCGAAGGTGATGCAGTCCCAATGCCCCACCAGGCCCGAACGCACCATCGAGTCGGCATAGCGACCTCCGTTCATACGTCCGAACAGGTTCGCCGTGGTAGTCTGGCCGCCGGACAGCAGGATGGAATAGGGGCTAACCTCCTTGTAAACATAGCTTTTTCCTGTACCGCGCGGCCCCAACTCGCACAGATTGTAATTACGCTCAATAAGCGGCACCATGCGAGCAATAAAATGGAGCTTTTGCTTCTCGGTGAGGGCGTCGGGCTCGTAGCCACAACTACGCAGCAAAAGGTCCATCCATTCCTGGGTCGTGAACTCTGCGCGCATGGCGAGCATTCCATCCAGGTTAAGATTCGGCATCTGAATGGGCTTCAGACTAACTACATGGAAAGGACTGTCCTCGGGGCCGCGCTTCTTGGATCCCCTCTTCTTCGCCTTGGGTTTCGGGTCCTCTTCGAAAACATCCGCCAGCGCATCCTCTTCCGAGTTGTCTACACTCAGGTACTCAATGCGCATGATGCACCAAATGCCACCCTGCAAAATCTTAGAGTAATCGCGCACGTACTCAGCTGGCATAACGAACGGCTCAATGGCCAAATTCGTAAGCGTGGCCACGTAGAAATCACCGTATTCGTCCAGCCGCGCGCTCACCTTGTCGATGACGGTATACTGCCCTAGCTCCTTAATCTTCGACTTGATGGTTTCGGACTCATCGGAGCGTACGTAGTTGTTGAGAAGAATCTTGCGAATGCGCTCGATACCCTGCTCGATCATTTCAGGATCGTCGGTAGAGCAGTACATACCCAGCAGGTACTCCAACACAAAGGTGGGCACATTGGCACCACGCTTCATCATTGCCGTCAAATCCTTGCGCACTACCTTACCAGGAAAACACTTCACGGCTTTACGATCGAGCTCGTCAGCGATCGGCGCAAACGTGCTTGCCGCGAAATCGCAAGCCTCCTCGGGAGAACCTGCTACCACAGCGTTCGACGCCGAGCCATTAGCCACCTCGCTCGGCTCGCGGTGTTCATGGGCACTTTCCGAGCCAAAAACTTCGGCCATCTCCTATTTCCTCCTTTACACGCGGCTTGCCACCGCTTCTTCCAACCAGACAGGCAAGTCCTACCAGTCGAATTCCTCCAAGGGCGCGAACGCAATCTCGATGCTGAATGCCTCGCGCCACACGATGCTTGATGTAGTCTTATCGCGGGCAACCAGGTAGTAGGTCGCCCGCGATTCCCATTCAATGCCGGACTTCAACGCAAAACGCACATGGGTTTGCCGCTCGCGCTCGTCGGCTCCCGTCCTGTCGGCTGGCACGGTACGCACGTCGCTCACCTCATTGCCCGACGCGTCGGTAAAACACAGTTCATAGGCTGTCGCCAAAACCTTGCCGCCCACCGCCTCGTTCTGGAAGAAATCCAGCGTGAAAATACTATTGGCGATGCGGCGGTTGGTGGACAGCAACTTAATCGTGGCCGACTGGGTGCTCACAAAGTCCTTCGCACCCGCCCGCGTGTTCCGGAAGCGGATGACGGGGACGCACAGCTCCTGCAAGCTGATGCCGCCATGCACGTAATGCCTGCTGCCAGGCGCCTTGATGCGCAGGCAGTTGCGCGCCGCCCACCAGGACCATTCCCCTCCGTCGAGCCCCTCCATGTTCATATGCAGCAGCAGTTCGGACTCGGCAGCAGCGTCGGAGCGCAGGAACCGGCGGTGCACCTCCAGCGGCTCGCCGCTCACACAGGCGCGCTCCACTGCGTCGAGGGCGGTTAGCCCCTGATGCGTGAACAGGAATCCGTGATCAGCCGTAATGAGCACTTGGCGCGCGCCCATATTGCGCACCGCCAGATCCACCAGGGCTTTCATGTCGCGGACCGCCTTCTCGCAGGCGTCGAACACCTCCGAGTTCGCCTCGTCGGAGTGGCCCGTCTTGTCGATAGTGTTCTGGTAGACGTACACCACGGCAACGCCCTCTGCGAAGGCCTTCTGCTCGGCGGGACGCATAGCCAAAAGGTCGGTCAGCTTGACGGCCTTGCTGTTCTGGCGAACCGACTGCAGCGCCTGCTGCCGGTCCTCGGTCGTGCGCGTGGACCGACCATCCACGAGCACGCTGCCAGTCGCCTCGTCGAAGGCCATGGTGCGGTTGGGCAGCAGCGCCGCCATGCCAAAAGCCGTCTCCGAGGGGAAGACTGCCTGCATGGCGCCCACCTCGGCGTTGCCCTTGGTCTCGCGCTCCAGGCACTCGGCCAGCTCGCAGCCAACACCGTAGCGCATGCCGTCGCAGATGCCCACCACCAGGCATTTGCCGTCCTCCAACGCAGGCAGCACCTCGTCCTGATAGAAGTGGCGCTGCTGAGGGATGCCTTCGACAAAGCCTCGCCCCTCCCACTGCGGAGCCGCAGCAGCCACCCAACAGTCGTTGGTCTGAGCCAGAAACCAGTTCGTGTAAACCTTATCCACCCATTCAGAGAGGTCTTTGGCGGTGTCATCCAATGAGCTTAGGTCGAGCACGCTTCTGCGATAGGCACCGCAGAAACTGCGGTAGGCTGCGTCCATGTGCCACCAATCCTCCAGATAGGCGTTCCACACGTCCACAGCCCGAGCCAGCTCGAAGCCCTGGGTATGCTCCCAGTAGAACGATTGGATGGCCTCGGCCGCCTCAAGACATTCGAAGTACACCTCAAAAGGCTGGGCCCACATCATCGAGCGACGCGTCTCGAGCACCAACCTCATGTCTTCGCGCCGGTCGGAACCGTGGGCTACCGAGCGGAACAGGTCGCGCAGCAACACCTCATTGATGCAGGGAAAGACATCGGCTCCCAGCAAATCGCCCAGGGACAACGCCTCGAAACGCTCCACCAGATTGCACTCCCGCTGCACTTCCTGGCACGCCTCGTACAGCGTCGAGGTCTTAGATTCCCCCGTCTGTCGATGCCATTCGCCAACGATGCGCAGGCAGAACTCGGCGTTGGGCAACGCCATGAACCGCTCCAGACCCCGCAGCTTCTCTGGGTCCATGGAGGCGGCCAGGGCGCTGATGAGCAGATGGCCCAGAAACGCACGGGCGTCGCCAGAATCACCAGAGAAGCCCGTCGTGCGCTTGAGCAACCGGTCAAGGGACTCACGGGCGCCGTACTTGTCCAGGTCGGCCATTAGCTCATCCAGCGAACCAGGCTCCTCCAGCTCGGCGGCGGCGCATTGGGCGTAGGCGCAGACCACCGCCGCGATGTCATCGGACTCCGCCTTCAACAACACGCACAGCACTCCCAGCGCGATATCTCGAGCTGTCTGCCCGCGGGTGAGCTTCGCTTTGAGCTTTGCAGTGCGCTCTTTTGAGCGAAGGAACGCCGAAAACCCTCGCAGCGCTTCGCGTATCTCTGCCGTGTCGGCCGCCTCCAGCTCGTCAATCAAAAGCGACAAATAATCAGCCTGGAAGTGATCGGCGTACAGCTCTACGTCCACCAGCCAATCGCCTTCCAAATCACCACGAGACCTTCTGCGGTACAGGAGCAGATCTTGGCCATCTGACTGACGGTTTATCAGCAGCTTCGTTGCGAACATGGCGCCATCGCGCACGTCAACGCAGCGTACGGGGTGGCCATCAAGCAAGGCTACGCCCTCCTGCCCCTCCGCTACCAACGAGGCAAAAACTTCTCCGAATTCCTCGTCGGGGTCGTGCCAGATCACGATGCGACGGTCCGAACATTCCGGCAATGGCTGGGAAAAACGCTGGGCGAGCAGCCCTATTATGTCGCGGTTAGCAGCCATCGCCACCACGGAGCCATACCCCTATTCCAGCCAGCTCAGCGTCTGATTTGCAGCATCCAGCCTGACGCTGCTTTCGTCGTTGTTCGCTGCGTATTCTGAAACGCCAACCCATCGAGTCCAGCAAATCAGACTCGGTAACGTAACCGAGTTCCCTCAGTCCGAACGCCAGCGTATCCCTGCTAATCTTTCTCAAATACCGCAAGTCAAGCTGCGCAACAACGCAACCGTTGTAGCTTGACTTCGTAACAGCCGTCGTCCCTACGAGTCGAGCAAGTGGCGAATCGGACGAATCGACCAACTCGGTCCCAAGAGTGCCGACCAATGGAACGCTAATTGCGCGAGCACCTCGAAGGTCAGCATAGGCCACCGCCCACCGGCTAGACAACCTCCTATCGTCGTAGCGAATGGGTAAACGGTCACCAACCTGAACCCGCTTAACGCCGCAATCCTGCGTGGCCATGAGCACGCTACAAAGCTCCACGCCGTTTTCCAAATCAAAGCCCACAACATTAGGTGGTAGTAGGCCCCGACAATAGTCCTCCCGCACCACGGTAGACTGAGGGAAAACGGAGCGGCACAGGTCAAGCAGACCCTCAGCACTTTCCGTTCGTATGCTCGACTGTTTGATCAGCGAACTTGTTGGCGCCAAAATACCCAAGAGTTGCAGAGTCCCCTTATTCACATAACCCTTCCACTTGCCGGCACTTATCACGTCGCTCAGCTCTGGGCAGACCTGCATCAACTCATCGATCGTCGAAGGCTTTCGGCAATTGGGCAAATCGCAGAATCGACGCCCGAGTTCGTCTATCGCAGCCTCTGCCTCTTCCTCGGTCACATCGATATATTTCTTCGACGCCGAAACAATACCGCGCTTAACAAGCACTTTCTTCGGGGTAGTCCCGTAAAGAGCCTTGCAACGAACGCCCAACGCCTTGATGGTCTCCTCATACGCGGGGTTGTCACATAAAAGCTCCTCGATAGTCGAAGGCTTTTCCGACGACCCCTCGTACTTTGCGGCCAGGTCATCAAGCATCGACCCAATGGCGTCATCCGAGGAACCATCGCCTGCCGAGCCTTTTCCGCCAGCCAGTAGACCACGTTTTTTTAGCTCCTTCGCAAGCGTTGTTCCAAACAGCTCATTCGCTTTGTTCTGCAGCGTCTTGATAGACCCTTTCAAATCAGGGTTATCAGCGATTATGTCACTGACTTTTTTTGGCAGAGGTTCCCCCTCGTACCGCGCCGCTATCTGTGCAAGCAGCTCCTCTCCGTCACACGCCACCGGCCGACCACCAGAAAACAAGCGAGAAAACCTAAAGCCGTACGCAGCGAAGAAATCATCACGCGAAGCGTAGCCGATTTCCTGCCACACTTCTCCTATTCGATTCGAAAGCCCCTTGTGGCGCGCATTCAAACTCTCTACGGTACCGTCCGGGTAATACTCTCGAAGCTGCACCACGATGCCATCGACCTTCCTTGCGAGGAGAGGGTCGACTATCTCAATCCTCCCTACCATGGCTACTCCTCTCCCTTCGAAAACATAGTTCGGTCTTCTAAGTTCTCAGACAGGAGTCTGCGAACCCCCTCCAAAACCTCTCCAACATCAATGGGCTCCAGATCGAAGCGCAGCGTGAAGTAGGCGGAATCGACGTACGAATCCCGCGATTTCCGAGGCTTCACCTCGGTAACCGATACCTTCAGATGAGGGAGCAAGCAGGCAAACAGCTGCGCAGATGCAAGAGGGCCTTCCCAAGAATTCAGAAACCGAGGAGTCGTTTCCACGCGAGCCAGCGCAACCCCTTCATCGTTGTTGGCGAAAATCGAGACACCCCCCACGCCCATAGGTTTCAGCCAGCGAGCGCAAACCCTAACCGAATCACCAGGAAGCATACGCTCGATGCACTCGATCCCCTCTGCAGACCAACCCATGCAATGGCAAAACCAGGGAAACTGATGCAGGTTGTTCAAAATCAGCCAATCTATATCCTTCAGATCTCGTTCTGTAAGATGCAGCCAATCCAAGCACGCATAACGCGAGTACCCTCCCCCTTCGAACCCCGACACGATTTCGCCCAAAACACTATTGGGCGACTCGTCCCCGTAGATACTCTCGTCGACGCCCTCGAAACCAGACTTGTGACAAATACCCCAAGCAAGGGCCGCCCCCGCGCGCGCTCTTTCGACCAGACCAGAAACCCGCGATGACCCAATAAACGCAAGTGATAATTGATAGGACCCGAGGTCGTCCCGGGACATACACTTATGTTTAATATCGCTGCAGCCCCACAGGGCATGGCCGCCACCATGATGAAGCCCCACGGCGGCATCGATCTTCTCGTATCCGTCAGACTCGTCGGCATCGTAGAACACAACGCCATAGAGCCCCTTCGGAAGACCCCGAAAAAAGGAGTCCAGGTCCTCGTGGTTTGCAACCCAAGCAGTTGAATATAAGACAGAAAGAACCCAAAATGATCCGCGGCGGCTCAAACGGACACATGCGGTATCGCTCATGTGACGCGCTGTAGGCTGGAGGATCATGCCGCTTATGTCCGGAGCAGAACAAGCATTGCCAGTAGATGACTTTATAGCCTCCGAAAGCAACTCCATTTGGGCCAGATACGCTTGGGCGGAATCCGCAGTAAGCCCCGAGTCAAAACCAGCAGCATCAACATCGTCCGGATCTGGAGTGCCCGCAAACGCATAGGGGTACTCGCTGTCGATGAATCCACCCAATTGCTGATACAGCTTACGCACATCATCTGTATAGCGTAAGTAACGAAGCTCAAGACCCGTCTTTTCATAATGAGCGTCAAAATTCGCTGCAAAGCGGATAAGCACCTTGCACATATCTTCGTCGTTGGCAGCTATGGCCAAACAGTTTTTATGAAAATTCGGCATCTGGATGGCTCCTTTCTACTTTACTTTCGCCAGCACATCTTGGAACTTCGCATAGTTCACCTTCACGCCGTCGTCCAGGTCTATCTCGATCATCTGGTCGGCCAGGTGGTGCACCTTCTCCTCGAAGGCGGTGGTCTCCGCTAGCTGCTCGCGCAGCTTTTTCAGTTGCTTCTCCATGCGCACCTTCTGGGTTCGGTCGGCGTCGAAGGAGGCCTCTTCCAGGTGTGCGATCTGGGTGCGGTAGCGTTCCTGCTGCTCGTGAATGTAGTCAGTGCGCAGGCGCGCCAGCAAATCGGGCTGATAACGATGCATGTAGGCGAGCGCCCTGAACCCGTTCTTCTTGCCAGAGTCGAACAGCCAATAGATAGGGCGCTTCTTGTAGGTCTGGCAGTGATCGCCGAAGAACTCCTTCACGAAGTAATCGCGGATGACCTGGCGTGCACTTCCACTGCCACCCAGGGCGTCGGCTATGTAGCGAAGGTTCTCCTCCAGCGTCTCCTCGCCGTAGGCGGCACGCACCCACTCGACGAAGGTTCCCACGATGTCGTCGTCGAAGTACTCGTCGTCGGTGATGGGCAGGATGTTGTCCTCGTCGGGCATGAAGGTGGGGACGGGGACGCGCGCCAGATACTCGGTAACGGTATCGCCCTGGTCGGCAAGGATGAGCCCGTCTTTGTCGAGCGAGTAGCGCCCGAACATGCAGCCCACGGCGTAGCTGATCAGCGACACGATCTCGTCTCGGCGGGTGCGCACGTACTTGTTGCCTTTGAACGACTCGGGGATCTCCTCGGCCGTGTCGAAGATGCGCGCCACCGACACGTACCTGTCCTCCACTTCGATAGGCACCTCCCCCACCATGCCGTAGATCTCCGCGAAGATGCGGTTGAGCTCCTCCTCATTGGCCTTCAGCTGGTCGAAGCGCGCGTTGGCCTCGGCCTTCCACGCCTCGTACTTGTCAGAGATCTTCGTCGCCATAGGAAAGGTCTCCTTCCTGACCGTCGGCCGAATCGCCATCGGAGGTCGCGCCCACCAGAGCAACACCTGCTCGCTTGCAGAGGGAGCGCAGCATGGGCAGCGCGATTTCCACCCCATGCTCCGTCAAAAGCCTGAGCCGTAAATCCTTCTCTCCAACCGGCCCCTCTTCCACCATGTACACCACAACATCGGGAGAGCTGAAGGGGCCCTGCTTCCTGCAGAACAAGGGAACGCCGCAGATGCTCGTCAGCTTCAGCCGCTCGCCGACGTAGCCCGTGGCTATGAGGGACCCGAAAAAGTAATCGCCGCCGCTCGGAAGGCGGTCGCGCAACAAGCTCACTTTGTGGCTGAAGCCCGCCTGGCGCAACGAGCGCACCGAATAAGGGACCCCCGGTTCCATGAAGTCGACGACCGCGTTCACGTAGTCGCGCAGGTCATCCTTTGACACAGGCACGGCTCCCCGCGACAGAACCGTATCCACCCTGAGAAAGCGGTCCTTCATATACTCGACCACGTCGAAGGAGCGAATGCGCTTGTTTAGGGCCGACCGGAACGACTCGTTGCGGAACACTTCAGGTCCGAATCCTCCGTCGTCCACGCCGAACGTATCGAAACGATCGATAAGCTGTCCGAATACGACAGCTTCGTCAACACCGTCGCGTATGGCCAAATCACCCGAGATGCGATACCCGACGCTCGCAAGGGCAGAAGCCCCCAGGAACACGTTATCGTCGGGGAAATCCTCGGCCATACAAGCTCTCAGACGCGCCAGCGCCATGTAGTCGCATCCATCAAGAGCCCGCTCGAGCCGCTGCTGCTGGTCGGCGGTCAGGCCGTTGCCGGCACAGCAGTACAGCCCATCGCTCTCGTAAATCTTGAAATCCCTCAGATATGAGCCGCGAAACGTCAGCGGGGCAACCCCATAGCGCTCGCTGTAAACCTCGGCCAAATCGTTCGCGTCAACCGGCCCAAGCTCCTGAATAAGGTCGAGCACCTGCTGGGACCGGTCGCCCTCGCCGAAGCGAACCATGGGGCGCTTGCGAACTTCCATGCCGGGGATGTCGCCCACACCACGCCGCAGCACGCTGTGCAGTTCGTATTCGTCCTGCAGACCCAAGTCGGCAGCAATGAGAGCGCCCTCGCTATCGCGCATAAGCATCGCAGCAGAGCATTCGATATCTTGCTGCGCCCAAGAGCGCAGATACTCACGCAGCGGCCCGAAATCTTTGCCGGCCCAATCGAAGTAGCGAATGTCACGGCGCACTCCATCGTCGTCAACGGGGCGCGAGGACACCATGGAGAACTCCCAGCGCTCAAGACAAGCCGAGATTGCCCTCGGCCCGCTATCGCAGAACGCCGACTCGTCGTCCATACCGTGCTCGTCGACGAATGCACGGTAATAGCCCAGCAGCTCGTCTAAGGACACGCTCTTGTCCGAGGCGTGCAACTTCAAAAGCGCCTCCATGACGGGCTGCCGTTTCAACTGCACGCGCGCGCCGTTCACGTAAACGAACCCCTCGTCGACAATGCTGCGAATACGCTCGCGCAGCCCCTCGTCAAGCGCTGCGTCGTCAAGGGCCGCCTCCAAAGGCGCCCGCTCGTCGCGCTTCGTTGCGGCCACCAGGCAGAGGTACTCGTAGCTTTCCGCTGGCTGGTCGGTCAGGGTGCGGAACTGGCCCTCGGTCATGAGATACGCCTCGAAGAACGGCAGGAAGGAGTCCTCGGCAAGAACCGGTCTGCCCTTGAGCGCCTTCGCCGTGATCTGGCGCACGCGCTCCCGGGTCACGCTCAGCTCTTTACCGCACTCCTCGAGCGTCTTGCCGGAAAGCCGCAGCTCCATCGCGATGCGCTGGTTGTCCTTGAGCGTCGCCGCCCACTCCGAGACCGTAGGTTTTACTACCGATATGCGCCTCGTGTCTCCGTCGAAGCACAATGAGGCGTCGTCGCCCACGATGTGATTCGCGGCAGTATCCCAGGCCTGGCCTGCAGGAACGCCTACGAAAAGGTCCTCACCGGCACCCCGCTTCTGGATGCGCTTCCTCAGCTTGCGAAGCTTTCGATCCAGCTCGATCTGGCAAGCGAGGACCAAGCACTCGCTGCCCTCAAGCTGGCCGAGCAGTGGTTCGAAAGCATGCTCCGCATCCGACGCCCCAAGGCGCTCAGCCGCCATCGGCAAAACCATGGCGACGAACGCGTCATGCTGAAGCGGGTAGGACCGCCCCGCCAGCGTCTGCTCCAAAAGTCCAGTGAGAAAAACAGCCTCCTGCGAATAAGAAGTCTCGAACGCGCTCACACTCAGGACCGAATCCTCATCGCAGCCCTCGCGACGCAAGCCCCGCTCCATCGCTTCCAAAACCAACCTGGTCTTGTTCTCGCCGAGGGAGCGCAAGGCAAGAAGCCCGTCCCTTCCCAGCCCGACGATATCACCAACCGTGCCTATGCCGCGCTCCTTGAGCAGGTTTACCAGCGCAGGCGAAAGAAACAGCCTCTCGATTGGGAGCATAGCCGAGGCGGGAGATTGCGGGTCGAACGGATCGCCCTCCCACTTTTCCTCCGTCTCGCTGGGTTCCAAACCCGTGCGGCATAGCACGCCGAACAGGTCGAAGACGTAGCTATCGGATTTGGCAAACCCGCGAAGCACCGCAAGCTGCTCGACGTCGATATCCCAAGGAAGGCCGACGGCTGCGTTCGCAAGGGCTTTCCGGGCTTCGCGGAAGCAGCGCTGATTGCCGTGGCTAAGCGTAGCCGAAGACCCGAAGGCAGCCACAAGCTCCTCTACCCGGTTGATGCCTTTTTCAATCAGACGAGTCGATGCATAATCGCTCAGTCCGAAACGCTTGATCGACGCGCCATAAGCAACAGGGGCCACCTGCTCGTTCGGCTCTTCTTGGCGCCCAGTTTCAACCCGCTCCGAAGGGGCAGGCGGCAAGACCGATTCACGATCAACGGAGCCTACCCCGAGTCCCAGGTTTTTTATGACCGAATCGATCTCGTCGGCAGACAGGTAGGTGTCCGAGTAGTCGCGAGGAGCGTCGACGCCCAGAAGCAGCGTCTCGCCGGTGATCTCGGGAGCCCATTCGGACTGGGACTCGGCAACAAGCTCGCTTTCCGCAGAAGGCTCCTCAAATTCAGGATCGCCATGAGACGCTACAGGCTCGAAGACGGCGGGGCCATCGCCTTCGAGTATACTGAGTTCTTCGGCCACCTCATGAAGTGCAGCAGACTCCGGCACATCCGATTCGGCAGCCTCCTGCTGCGGCAGCGACGCCCCAGCAGGCCCAAGAGTCGCAAGCCCACGCTCGCACAGCATCACCAGCGCCTGACACATCTCCGCATCGGAATACTCCGGGAACACCGCCCGCATAGACTCCCGGCTACGAGAGCCCTCGCAGATGCCAAGCAACGCATGGACCTTGGCCCCCAGCTCTTCTATCCTCTCGTTCATACACCATCCTCGTTCCCCTGCTTTCGATTAACGAATTCGTCGGCTTGATTACGTGCGTTTCGGATAACCAGCCTTTATTACTTTCATCCATGACAACAGGGTCTCTTCGCTTAGAACCGCCCGCCCTTTGAGCTTCCCTCTATCGCGCGATTCGAAGACGTAATATCTCCTTCTGTTGTATTCGCACACCAAAAAGCCTCCGTGCGCAAATCCGTTTCGGACAAGATAGAAAAGAGCCTCGGTCTTGTTCAGCCCGTTTTTGACGGTGCCATACCCTTCAACAGAAAGCGTATATACCGTCCACGCAACTGCTCCGGCAGCGCCGAGATAACGCGCCATATCCGAGACCGACACGTCGATTAACGCTGGCAAAACCAAACGCGTTCTCCAAGTCCAAATCAAAGGCAAGACGATAGATGTCAAAGCAACGACAAGGAAAACGCCGGCCACAATTGCTGTCTTGTTCTGGTTCCTCACTGTCTACCTCTGCCTCGAACTGACCTTTATCTCTTGAAGGTCCAACGTTGCTCCGCCGTGATAAACAGATGCCGCAGAAGCTACCAAGCTATCAGCGTTATTGCCGAGCGTACTAGACATCGAGACATGTATCCTCATCGTCTTAGTACTAGAATTTAGCTGGATAAACAGAGCGACCTTACCGATAAAGTACTGGTGAAGCTCGACGAAGTAAACCTGCTCGCCCACAACATCAACAACGAACAAGAAGAAGGGAACTGCTTTGCCTAGAGCATATCGAATTGTCTCCTTCGCCAGTTTAAAAGAGATCAGGTTGCCTCCATCAATGAGATAGTTTTCGATATGCCTTGTTCCCTTAATCTGAATCTCGATCTTCTTGCCGCGCCATTCTCCCTCCTCCGATAATTCAAGCTCGCAATCAGTGCCTACGTCATGCCCTGCAATGGTTTTGTAATCCCAGACCGATGAATCAATCTGGTAATGGACGATGGCGCACGCCCTTGAATCAGTGCGCCTTGAATCGATATCTCCTGGATACATCCCCATCTCAATCACCTAGACCAATGGATGGCGAACAAAGTCCCAAGAAGATTCAAAAGAATCATAATCTTTCTTCGAAAGGCGTACGCAGATATCTCCAAGCCCAATAACGGAGTCAAGCTCCCCTATCTCAACAGGTATTTGAGAGATTACGCCTGAATTAAAATCCAATGTTGGAGATAGGGCCTTACCGTATAAGTCAAATAGATTGGAGTTGTATAGTGCAAATATATAGTCTCCTATCTCGGTTTGGGAAAAGAAGCATTGCCCCTTAGCGTCAAAGATGAAGCCTCTTCCGAACTTTCGCATGCTCAGACGTGAAGACGACAGAGAGGACCAGGTATAGCCTGGGGAGAAGAATTTATCTTGTCCGCCGAGGACAAAGCCTAGATTCCCGTTTAAGTACGGATACTTAATATTGGATATTTTTTTGATCTCTTCCCCATCATTATACCAATTGACAACATAGTCATAATTGCCATACCAGCGCCTAAAAGACCCTCCCTTAAGATACGGGAACCATTTCGCTTGAAATGTATCTTCTGAGCATTTGGCGTCTCTCATACAGTTTGACGATGCGACTTCGAACCATTGCCGTAAAAACCGATTGTTATCTGAAGTGGACATTCCATGTTTAAAAAGACAATAGTCGGATGCTCTTTTTGAGCTAAACGAAGCGCAGAAAGATTCGCTTACCCAATAGGCTATTGGGGTGCCGGGGATGGCGGTGAAAGCTTCGGCGGAGCGGCGGTAGAACCAGCCGCAGGACGGGTTCGCTATCGCCTCAAGCGTACGGGGGGCCTGATTTACAGCGCCTACGAAATCCGAAAGACGAACATAGCCTCCTTGGTATTCGGAAATACAGCCTTTCTGGAGAGTGAAAGTGCAGATTGGAACAGTGGCTCCCGCGAATCCGGAGTACTCCAGCTGTACCAGAGAAGTAATCGTTGCTCCTTCGATAAGCTTATGACGCAGCTTCTCGTACGTACCAATGAACATCCAAACGTAAGGCGTCATGAAGCCAAGCTGGCCTCCCTCGCGGGATAAACCAAGATTACGCTCAATGAAGCACGAGAACAGGTCGCCCTTCACATCGGGATAGCATTTCTTCGCCCAATCAGACAGCCACTTATTCATATTCTTCGCACCCATGTACGGCGGGTTCGCAATCACTGCGTCGTATTCCCTGGCCAGAGGCTCGCAGTTCTCTATCATGCGAGCAACTACCTGCTGAGAGGCATGGGCGAAGAGGTCGCCCCGCTCCGCTCGCACCCCGAGCTCCTCGTGGGCGCGGTGCAGGGCCTCTATGTCCTCCGGCTCGGGGGCGAAGAGGCTGCCGCACTCGCCCATATGGGCCATGGCCTCCAGCAGCGCAGTCCGATCGGCCAGATAGGGCATAGCCTCCAGTTCGCCCTCGTCCAGGGCCGCCGGGCGCAGGCACACGATATCGGGTGACGGGCGGTCGTCCCGGCGCAGGTAGCGGGGGTCCCACTCGCAGGCGGTCATGGTCAGCGCGAAGGAGGCTATCTGGGCGGCGCGGGGGTCTATCTCGCAGCCGGTCAGGTTGTTCTCAAGAATCATCCTCGGGATGTCGCGACGGGCGTAGCCGGCCTCCTCATACATGGCGGCCAGCAGCCGGAAGGCGTAGACCAGGATATGGCCGCTGCCGCAGGCCGGGTCAATCACGCGAAGCAACTCGGGGCTCGCCGGGCTCGCCGCGGGAACCGCCGATGCGGGCCTATGCTCCCCCTCCGCGCCCAGGTCGTCGGGGACGTAGTAGGGCATCTGCGCCGGCAGGGGCGATCCTGGATGCGACCGCACCCACAGGCGCCCGAGCGAGTTCTGGACCAGGTACTGCACGATCCAGTCCGGCGTGAACAGCTGGGTGGCGGGCGCTATGGCGTCCGCCTCGGCCTTCTTCCCCTTCTTGAAGTCCGCGAACACCTCGTCCTTGCGCTCGCTCACGTAGTACTGGTACATCCAGCCCACGATCTCCACGCCCTGGCGCCAGTCCTCCTCGGGGATGCCATCCACCAGGCGCTGCACCACGCTGCCCTCGCGCAGAAGGCCCTTGGGCAGCAGCAGCTCCATCTCGGAGCCCACCGCCTCGAACACGCCGGGCATGCCCTGCGCAAGCTCGTTGCAGACGGCCAGCAGCAAGTAGCGGAACAGCGCCTCGTCGTCGGAGGACTGGACCAGCCGCAGCACCTCGCCGCGGTCGATACCAGCTATCTCCGCCTGCAGCGCGTCCCTGAGCACCTGGGGCGCGAAGGAACCGTCGTTGGCGGAGAGCACCCGCACGCCGCAGGGGACAAGGTCGTTGAGCTCCATGTAGCGGATAGCCATCAGGCGATTGAACCAGGTGTAGGCCGCGCGGTCCGCGAGCCCCTCCTCCCCCTCGGAGGCGAGCGCCTCCAGCAGGCGGGCGCGCTGAGAGCGCTCGCAGGGGGACAGCAGCCGGCCGTGCACGCTCTCGGCGGCGGGGTCGGCCCCCGGGCGCACGTCCCAGTCGGCCATGCGCCGGCGCACCTGGTCCAGCAGGTCGCGGCGCGCCCCCACGCAGAAGTTCTTGATAGCGGTATCGTTCATGGCGGTTTATTCCTTCATCAGGCGAACGGAGCCGTACTCGCGCACGGCGCTCAACAGCTGCTCGCGGATGCGCCGGACATAGTCCTCGACCTCCTGGTCGTTGGACAGCTTGGTGGGCGGGCACACGTCGCTGCGACGCAGCACCTTGGTCCTCGCAATCGGCTGCGGCGCAGGATCAGCAGCTCTCGCAACCGACGTGCGCACCTCTGAGGCAGCCGGAGCCGAACCGCTTTGGCTGGCTGGCACAACCTGGGTCGGCGCCGATGGGGGCGCAGCGGCGGACGCGGCCTGCGCCTTCTGGCGTTCCAGCGCGTCGTCCATGGCCACTACCATGTCGTCGCGGTACTTCCCCACCTGGGCGGTCAGCGCCTCCAGACGAACGATGCTCGCAGCCTTCGATGCATCCTCGCGCCGCCCGGTCATATCGCGCTCGATGCGGCCCGCAAAGTCGCCGGGGGCCCGGCGCTCCTCAACGTAGCCCAGCAGGTAGACGCGCGCCTCCTCTATGCGGTCGAGCAGCTCGCGTCGGTGTTGGGACAGTGCGGCGCCGTGGACGCTCCGCACCTTCTCCATCAGCTCGGGTAGGTCCTTGATGCGCTTGTAGGGGCTGTCCATGGCAACGATTTCGGCCACCTGGCGCAGCGCCTCTGCGGCCTCCGGGTCGTCCAGGTAGTCCGTCTCGCCCTCCATCGCCTTCACCAACCCCAGCGCATCGTCGTAGATGCGCTGCTGGTTAGGGAAGAAGCCCTGCACTTCCTGGTAGTCATCGGCGAAGTCCAGCAGGGCGTCCTTATGGGACAGGAACGCCTTTAGCAAGCTGTGGGGGTTGCCGCCGTGGCTGCCGATGTCGGTAGTCAGCCTCTCCCCTTCCTCCACCACGCCCTTGCCGGGGTACGCGGCATGACGGTACTCGTCAGCCAGCAGCGCCTTCAGCGTCTGGGCCGTGTCATCGAGGTAGCCCGCTACCGCACCCACCAGGCCGTCCTCGTCGTCGGGAATGGAGATCTGGCCCGTCAGGTCCTTCAGCAGCTTGCGCGCCGGAACCATGACCGCGTCGTCCAGCCGCTCGCGCTTGCGCACCTGCGTGGACTCGCGCTCGCCCGACTTCGTGAGCGCTGCCAGCATCTTCGGATCGCGCAGCCCCAGCTGCACGCCGCTGCGCTCGACGACGATCTTCTGGTCCAGAGCCAGCCGCGCCAGCAGCGCCGCAACGTCGATGTCGCGCCAACCGTAGGGCACCGCTATGTAGCGGCGCCTGACGTCGGCCACCGAGGTGGGGCTGTGGGTTTGGGCCTGGGCCTCCAGAAACTGCTCCATATCCTGCAGCGCCCGGTCGTTCGATCCCGCGATCGACTGCTGGTAGGACCCCAGCAGGATTGCCTTCACGTCGCCCTCGCCCTCCACCGGAGAGCCCACGTAATCGGCCTTCGTGTAGATGGCGCCGGTCAGGCGGGACAGCACCTCGTCGATGAAGGCGTCGGCCTTGCCGGCGCGCACCTCGGCCGGCTGGCCGTCCACCATGACCGCGGCGTTTACCAGGGCCGCCTCTATGATGCGCTGGGCCTCCCTGTCAGCGTTGGACGCCTCTCGGTTTTTCGCCTTGATGATGGCCTGCTTGGTTTCCGGCAGCTGGTTGATGTTCTGTGTCTTCACGTACTTCTCGATCTTCGCCGCGTTCGCCAGCACCTCGTAGTAGTCCTCGTCGCCAGCCAGGACCACCAGCGCCTGGCCGGGCGATTTCAGGGCCAGCGTGGCGCGGTCGGCTTTCGCCAGCTCGTGGGCCGCAGTGATGATGTTGAGCTTCATGCCGTCGGTCCCCTGGGCGTACAGGCTGTCGTCGACGTAGCGGTCGAAGGCGAAGTCGCTGCTGCCCACTCGGTAACGCCGCTTGCCCGCGTAGATGCCGTCAAAGACGATGCGCTTGATACGCTCAACCACGTTGGCGGCGTCAATGGCCGTCTCCTTGATCTCGCGCTCCACGTCTTGCTCCTCGTCGGTGAGGAACGTGTAGGTGTCGCCGTAGCGCGCGACGTAGTTCTCCCTGGCCAAACGCGCAAGCGAATCCTTCACCCGCTCGCGCAGCGCCACCTTGTCGACATCCATGGAGTCCACCGTCAGCGTGGCGATGTTGCCCAGCGTGGGGTAGACGTCCTTGATGTAGTGGATGAGGTAGAGCGTCTTCAGCACCGCCACGTCATGCGGCTGCAAGCCCAGACCGTCGGCGGCTGCCCGTTCCGCACGGTCGATGACCTGGCGTATCTCGTGGTCGAGCGACTTCGCCAGCGTGTCGTAGAAGTACCACAGCGGCACCAGCGCGGACAGGTCGCAACCCTCCACCTTCTGCGCCGACTCCTGGAAGCCCGAGAGCATGCTTCGCTCGCCACTGGCCAGGTGCTTTCCCGCATTACCGTGGCGACGAATCTCCGCGAACACCTTCGGCATGAGCTTGAACTGGTACGACACAAACGGGTAGCTCTGCTCGAACTCGTCGGGGCCGGCGTATCCCAGCAGGTCTGACTGAGAGTTTTCGAACGTGAACAAGTTCTTCAGCACGGAGCTGTTCTGGTCGTACTCACCCTTCAGCACCTGGGCTGCCTGAGGCGTCTTCTGCAGCACGCGCCGCTTGATGACCTCGTCAACCGAGCTGGAGCTCAAGGTCAAGCGCGTGTTGAAGCGGCCCTGAATCTTCGAGAAATCGTCGCCTGCTACCTTCACAACCTTGTCGATGGCCTCCTGGCTGGTAACCATCACCCACACCTTGCCCTGGCAGCGGGAGCCCAACTCCTCCACCAGGGTCTGCAGGTTCAGCATGAGGTTCACGTCGTCGCCGATGAACTGACCCACCTCGTCCACCATGAAGAGCAGGCGAAAGTCACCGCCGCATTCCTGACTGCGCCGGTCCACGTACTTCTTGATCTCGGTCACCAGCACGTCAGGGGCCAGCGCCTCGTCGGTGCTGCTGTCGAAGAAGCGCCTGGCCGCTTCCTCGCTCATGCCCAACACCTGGCCCAGAACCTCTACGATGTCGTCCTCCAGGAAGTCGTAGGACGCGCGCTCCTCCAACCAGTCGCCGCCATTCACCTGCGCGAACGCCTCGCGGAACTGCTCGGTCTTCCCCTTGGAGTCCGCGTATGCCTCAAGCCGCGCAAGCTTCAGGTCTTCGCCGAAGAAACCCAGATGCTCGTAGAACACGCGGGCGAAAGCGCGCAGCAGCGCGGTGCGGGCCGTGGTGCCTTCCTTCCACTGACCGGCCTTCGTGTCGATGTTGAACAGGATGGCCTCGGTAGGCACACCGACCGAACGCCGCATCATGTTGTAGACCATCGGGTCCTGCACCTTGCCGTCGAAATAGTCGATGGCGGGGGTCCCGTCCACCACGCGATTCGACAGCAGGTAGGAAAGCATCTTCAGAAAGTGCGATTTACCGCTGCCGAAGAAACCAGTGATCCACACACCTATCTTGTCGGTAGGCTGGTCGATAGCTGAGGAGTAGTTTTCGAAGAAGTCGGCGAAGTGGCGCGCCAGTTCGCGGGTGACCACGTACTCCGAGAGCTCCTGCTTGACCAGCGCCTCATCGTCCTGGCCCACCTTGATGACGCCGTTGATGGACCGGTTGATATCCTTCTCGAACAGCTGCTTGATCTCCACGATGGTCCCTTTCTAGATCAGGTCGAAGGCGCGGTAGTAGTTCCCGTCGTCCAGGCGGCCGAACAGCGACAGGCTCTGGCCGGTGAACTTCCCGGGATAGAAGACGATGACGGGCACCTCCGCGGCGAGGTGCTGGAGGTTGTCCAACAGCACGTGAGCGCGCAAAAACGGGTAGACCTCGCCGACGCCGGTGAGGAACACCACGTCGGTGGGCTGATGCGGGCTGTAGTCCACCGCCTTGGCGAACGCGTCGGCGGATGCCACCTTCTGCAGCTGCGTCCGAAGCGCCTCCTGGCCGCGGCGTTCCTCCTGCTGGGGGATGCGGTCGAGAATGCGGCGCTCGCGGCAGATGCCCAGCAGCGCGTCGTAAAGGTTGCGCTCGACGATGCGGCACGGCAAGCGCCCGCCCTCCGACTCGCCGACGAGCTGCGCCACCAGCTGGCGCACATACAGCTCCAGAGCGGGGTTGTAGCAGAAGGTGAAGAAGCCCACCTCGTTACCCAAGCCCCGGTTCTGCAGGAACTCCGGGTCGGCCAGGCGGTCCCGCAGCACCTGAGTACGTGCGTCCAGATCGGCAAGGGCCGAGCGCGGCGCGGCGCTGGAAGCGGCGGGCGCGGGCGGGTTCGTCGGGTTCTGCAGGTTCAGCACGGTCCCCCCCCTAGAAGCAGTTGAACGCGGCGAGCTCTTCCACAAGGCCCTTCGCGCGCATCTCTCGTTCGATCTCGAGGTCCAACATGACGGAGTGCAGCTCGTCGGAGCCCTTAGTCTGATAGCCGCCCTGAATCAGGCAGTTCGACAGCGTCCCCTTGACGCGCTTGACGGTGGCGTCGGTCCAATCGGCAGCTTGCGGGTTCTCAAGCTGGTATTCGGTCATGAACGCGGCCATGTTCATCGGCGTGAAGGTGTAGTCGAGCATGCGGAAGCGCCCGCCGATCGCGTCCACCATGAAATGCCACATGACGTCATACAGAAGCATCATCCCCAGGATGTTCACCTGCACCGCCTGGCTCGGCGTGCCGAACGCCGCCAGCCTGACGAGTTCGGGGCTATCCAGGGCGGCTAGGCGCGCACTGCACGCCTTCGCGATGCTGCGGCTCTCCTTGGTGGTGGGATATTGGAAGAGGTTTTCGCTGGCGGCCCGCTCGATGATGGACGCCTCGTCCTCACCGTCGCAAAGCAGGCCGGCGACCGTGCGCATTTCGTAGAGCAGGAACTTTTCGCGCGTCAGCGATCCGCCCGAGCGCGATCGGAAGCGAGCGCCGCTGGCAGCAGGCGTGCCGGCACCCTGGTCGATAGACAGTTCACGCATGGTAGACAGCCCCTCCTCGTCGGCGAAAGGAAGAGCGTCCCTTCCGGCGGCTCAGGTTCAACGGGTTGAAATTCAACTTCTCCTTTGATTGTCGCCGAAAAAACCCAGAATCTGTTACGCAACAAATCGGTTTCCCGCAATGAGACGACCCGATCCGAAGGGCTAAGGGAAGGGTAGCGCCGCCCAATTCCGAAACCCGATTTGTTACGCAACACATTCGCTGGTTTATCTGCAATAATGCATATGCGCCTGCATGGTTGCCACGTACGTCTTCGCGACATCCGAAAGCAGCGAAGTGCTCCTCGGCGGCCCGAGACGAACTGACGGGGCATCCCATTTTTATGCGGCGCGCAGAGGGCACGGGCTTTTTCCTTTCCGACGACAGCCTTTCGCTGAGACGGACGCCCGCGCAAGATGAGGAGGGTATCCGCCACAGTTACCACACTGCGTCGGCGCTCGCATGCAGCGAACCACCACAAGGCAGATACCCTCCTTATCGATGGTTCGGCCGCATACGCGAGAACAAGACCTGACTTCAGCCGGGCCTTTCGCTGCTATGAAATTGAAAGCGCCTCCCTCTCCGGGCAACGCAGTGTGGTACCGCGCATTGTACCACCAGCCGGCACCCCGCAACCCGCCTATTCGACGCTTGCAACCCCTCTATCGGCAACGTGAGCTATTCCACTTCGAACTGGCTCAGGTCGATGCCCAGCGACTCCGCTTTCCGGCAGAGCTCGTAGCCGTCCATCGACTCCACCTCCGCCAAATCGAGCAGCGCCGCCGGAAAGCCGCCGAACATCGCGGTGCCGCAGTAATCCACCAGGTATTCCCGCAAACGGTCCACATCGATAGTCGCCATGCCCGCCCCTTCCGCTACGCACGCAGCTGATTGATCGGCACCACCACGACGCCATCTTTCCGCGTGTACATGGGGCCGACGGCCGTAAGAACCATCCTGAACGCCGGGCTTCCCTCGCTGCTTTTCTGCGACACCTTCTCGGCCAGCCGATTAAGCGACGCCGCCCCTGCCTCGATTGCCTGCTCGCCGCCCAGCTTGACCTCGACAGCGCCCCACTTCCCGTTCGGCCAGCGAATCACCGCATCGCATTCCAGCCCCGTGTTGTCCCGGTAATGGAAAAGCTCCCCCCTGGTCACACCGCTGTAAACACGCAGGTCCCTCACCGCCATGTCTTCGAAGAACAGGCCGAACGCATTAAGGTCGCCCATCAGATCGGCCGGTTCGATTCCCAGCGCACAGCAGGCCAACGACGCATCCGCGAAATGACGCGTAGGCGTAGACCGAATAGAAGTTTTCG
Source organism: Adlercreutzia aquisgranensis (assembly GCF_943193145.1). Lineage (NCBI taxonomy): Bacteria > Bacillati > Actinomycetota > Coriobacteriia > Eggerthellales > Eggerthellaceae > Adlercreutzia > Adlercreutzia aquisgranensis. The sequence goes on from NZ_CALPDA010000015.1 coordinate 26,041, forward strand.
AGCGAATGTTGGGTGACCACGCCTCCATGTCCTCTATCACGAAAATGTCGCGCAGGGCCTCCAGATACGAATCCATGGTTTTGCGGTCGATGGCCCGCTCGTCTGATTGGCGCACGTCGTCCATCAGGGTCTTCACCGACGCCTCCGACGAAATGTTTCGCGCGTAGCTTCGCAGGATTGCACGGAACAAGTGGGGGCTTTTGCCGCGGAACTGCTCGTTCTCGTAATCTTCGAAGACGAACAGCCCGTCGTAATAGTTCCGCGTGACATCCAACGCAACCTGCCGATCGGAAAGAACGGAAATGGGCCACCCTCCCCGGCAGACGAGGTACGCCACCTCTTCGAGAGCAAAATCCTGGTTCAGATCGGTGGGGACGGCGGCGCCCTGTGCAATTTCACCCAGAGAAACAGCCCCCGTAGAATCGCCCGATTCATGCAGGGACATGGTTCGCATGGTCACGGGAACAATGCGCCCTGCGCCCGAGTGCTGGATCTGCTTCTTGTCTACCGGGGTACTGCTTCCCGTCAGAAGGTACTGGCCGAAGCGATACTCCTCGTCCAACTGGGCCTTGATGCAATCCCAAATCTCGGGGGCCTTCTGCCACTCGCCGATAAGACGAGGCTTCTCCCCCTGCAGAATGCCCTCGGGATCAATCCTGGCGAGCGAGATTACCTGGCTGTTGTTCAGCCTGACGAAGCTCTTCTGGAATCGCATGCACGTGGTGGTTTTGCCGCAAAACTTCGGGCCGGACACGAGAACGGCCCCCGAAGACGCAAGGGCGCGCTCGATAGTGCTTTCGATGTAGCGAGACCGATACATGGACTGCCTCCTTCATTCTGGAGTCATCATAGCCTATTCCCGCTATTTTCGGTATCTTATTCCCACTTTTTTCAATGGTTCATTCCCACATTTTTCAGCGATTCATTCCCACTTTTTTCAGTCTGAGAACCACACTTCTCGCGTTTTCCCTGATAAGCACGAAATATCGCCCCTGTGCGCAGCGGCTACTTCGCTCTGCCGGCTACGGCTACGAAGCGGGTGTTAGCAGCGAAGACGAGCTCGTCGCCGGGACGGAAGGGCACCGGGGCGCTTTGCCAGCCCTCGCGCTCTTGCGCCGGCGGCTCCACCACCATGCGCTCGCGGGTGGCACCGTCCACCAGCACGGTTCCGTTGCGCGACTCCAGCCCCTCCACGTACCAGACGCCGTCGTCGCCGCGCCAGATGCGCGCGTGACGGCCCGACACGTCAACGCCCACGTCGCGCAGGGACCCTTCCTGCTCGGCCAGGGCGCCCACCACGGTTTCCGCGCCCGGCTCCGCAGCCAGCCAGAAGGGCGCACCCACCACGTAGCCGTCCACGATGCGCAGCAGGCCCATGGTTGCCACGTCCGCAAGACGCTCGGCCGCCTCCGCCATCCCCTGCCCGGCCGAGCCCGTCGGCGCAGACGGCGTCACCACCTCGGCGCCGTGCAGCGAGCGGATGTAGTCGATAGTGTAGGAGGCCGCTTGGGTGGCATCGGCGCTGCACCCGGCGGCTACCAGCAGCGTCAGCGCCACCTCGGCCCGCTGCGATTCCGTAAGTCCGTCAACCGTGCCCAGGCGCCCCAGCACGTTGCGGAACAGCGACGTGTCCTGCCCGCATTCCGAAAGCGCACGCTCCATGGAAACACCCGCTGACCCGCACACCTCGTCAAGAATCTGCTGGTTGGTGAAGGCGCGCTTGGCCCGCGAGCGCAGCACCGACGCCACCTTCACGGCGCTTTCCCCGTAATCGGCGAAGTAGGCGGTCTGCAGCGTCTCCACAGGCGCATGCACCACGTAGCGCGACAGCCACACCCGGTCGTTCGCGCGGCTGGCAGGACTCACGCCGTTGGCCAGCGTGCGGTTCGACAGCACGCGAAGCGCCAGATCGCGATGGCTGATGCCGCCCCACCGTTTCATGATGTCGAACAGCTCCCCCGCGGGGGTGCGCACAGCGGCCATGCCTCTTCCGCCCTTCCTTTAGCTTCAGCCGGAATCGCCCATGCAAAACCGGCTTGCTGGTTTTCCAGAAGTCTAGCGCATCGGCGCCGCCAGCAGCGGGCGCATCGGCCGGCGCCACAGGTTAAACGCTACCGCCTTTCCCGGAAACACCCTGTGCGGGCCGCTTCGCCGTCGCCCATACCGAAGGCGCGCTCATCGAGTACTCCAGCACCATGCCGCACCAGGCCGCCGACGAGCACGCAAGGGGAGCAACGCCGAGCAGTCCCTTCATCGCCGCCGGATCGACGGTAGCGCTAAGCACGAACGCTTCCACAGCCACAGCCACCACGGCCAGCGCCACGCTCCCCCGAACAAGACCCGAACGCTTCCGCCCGCCGCGCCAGCGCACCAGGTAGCCCGCAGCCGCCGGCGCCAACGCCAGCGCGGCCACCAGCGGAAAGCCCCATTCCAGAGAACAAGGAAGCGAGCCCACGGCCGTCACGCGCACCCCCGAGCACAGCGCAGCCGCCGCGCACCCAAGCCCCAGGGCAACAACCACGGCCGCCCAGCGCGCAAGGCGAGCCCCCGCCCTACGGCGAGCTTCAAGTCCGCCGGCCTTGCGGCGCTCGTCGAACGACCAGTCCTGGAAAAGCGGCTCGCCCTGAAGCGCCGCGACCACGTTTGCCGGGTACGCCTCCACGAAGCCCGCCAGCCCCTCGCGCATCTCCGCAGCGGACGGCCGATGCCGCTGATCGGGCTCCAAAGCAGCCAGCACCACTTCGCCAACACGCTTGTCGACGCAGGCCAGAGCTTCCTTCAGATCCTGATTGCTTGGGGAGAGCCGCTCGTCGGCCAGCGCTTTGCGCACCGCGGCCACCGCCTCCCCCTCGCGATCCAGCGCCACCGTCACATCGGCGCTCTCGCCATGGGCAGCGCGCACCGGCAGAGGCAGCTCGGTGGTCTTGCGTAGGTAGTCCGAGGCCACCTCGGCACCCTCGCCGCCAGTCGACGAGCCGCCCAGTTGAAACGGCGGGCGTCCGCACAGCAGCAGGTACACCACGCTGGCCGCGGCGTACACGTCCACCGCCGGGCTCTTCCGCATGTCGGCCACCCGCGCCACGTCCGCAGTCAGCATCTCGGGGGCCGCGTAGTCGGGCGTGGCGCCCTGGGGCGCGCCGTAGCGCACGGTCAGCGACGACGCCCGCGCTGGGAGCACGGTGGAGCCGAAGTCCACCAGCACCAGGTCGAACTTTCCCTGGGCCGCCTGCTCTTCCACCGAAGTGCGCTGCGTGCGGATCATCACGTTGGACGGCGAGATGTCCCGATGCACCAGGCCGCCGTCCACCAGCTCCATGCGGGATAGCAAATCGAACAGGTCGCGCCCTATGGCGGCAGCCACCAGGGGCGACAGCCGTCCGTCGTCGTCCACCGACAGCCGACGACGCGCCTCCTCCAGCGTCTGGCCCTCCACCCATTCCATAATCAAGGCAGGCTGGCCGTCGATGCGCCCCTGGCCGAACAGCGTGGGGAAGCCGGCGATGCCTGTGAGCAGCCGGCTGGACTCGTACTCCCGACGAAAGGCCGCCTCGCGCCGAGACGCCAGCGCCTGCTGCTCTTCTTCGGTCAGGTCGGCGCCCTCTTCGGCCGTCAGCACCTTCACGGCCAACCGGTCGCCCCAGGCGTTCTCGGCGTACAGCACGCGCCCGAGGCCGCCCTTGCGCGTACGCCCATCAACCACGAACAGCGTGGAGTAACGGCGCACTGCAGAGGCGCGGTCATCGTCGTCCAGGAAGGCGACCGGCTTGAAATCTTCCAGCACGACCATGCGCCGACCAGCCGTTTCCGGCGGCGGCTCCAACGGCATCGCCGATGCCTCAGTTTTCTCTTCTGCTACCACGAGAATGATTCCTCCACACAAACGGGCAACCCGACGCCGCTTACAGGCGGCTTGCGGCTTCCGCTGCCGCTTCTAGATAGTCCAGCTTGCCGCCGTACCATCCGCCTCCGACGGGAACCGACCAGGTATGCCCGCTCAGAACCGACGTGTAGCAGTCGGTGCACGTCCATTCCCAATCGTTGGGATTCGCTCGGTCGGGGCAGTTCAGGTAGTTGCTGCAGAACGTGGAAAGCAAGCTGGCGGCGTTGCGCAGGTTCTGCCAGCGCTCGGCCCACACGGCCGCCTGGGGCGCCAGATCGGGGAACTCGTCGGCACCGTAGTCGGCCAGGTAGGCGTCGCATGTGGCAATGCAGCTGTTCGCGTCGGCAAGGGCGTACGAGGCGTCTCCCCACGTGGCTATGCCCTCCGTGGTGAAACCGCCGTCGTACCACGACACGGGCAGGCTTGCGAACACGTTCGACAGCACGGCGGCCACATTGGCGGACGCCGAGGGCATCTCCTGCATCCTCGTCCACGCGTTGGAATGCCGCGCGTCGTAGGCTTCCTGTTCCGGATCGGCGGCCGGCGGCTCGGCGCTGGCTTCGGCATTACCGCCTCCGCTGCCGCCGCTGCTGCCTTCCGAATTCGACGGGGAATCAGCCGAAGACCCGTCGGATGCCCCCGACGCGCCAGGCTGCGCAGACGATGGCGCCGAAGCGTACTGGCGCGCCGTCACCGAAGGAGAAGACGACGCGGGCGCGCCTTCGCCGGCTGCGTCGCCCTTGCCGTCATCGGCCTGGCCGTCGCCTTCGGCCTCGTCTGTCTTCGGCTGGCCGGCAGCGTCCTCCGCCGACTTCGCAGCGGATTCGCTCCCGCTCTGCGGATTGGGTTGCTGCGCTTCGTTACGCGCCGCAGGGGAAGCGCTGGACGCCGCAGGCTCTCCCTCGGTCGAATCGTCGCTTTCCTGGGGAAGGGCCGCGTCGGCCGCCAGGGAATCGAAGGCCGTGCGGGCGTCGAGTGCCGGGGGAACGGCGAAGGCGAAGCCGACTGTCGAGCACAAAGCAGCCGTCAACGAACCCGCAACCAGCAGGCCATGACCCCGCGAAAACCCCGTCAGCATTTTCGATATACCCGCCATTATGAATACCGCACCTTTGCGCTTCGCGTCCCTGCCCCTTGTCCTGCCTCGGTGCGACCGTCCCTTGCTCGTCGCACCCTTTCAGGAACGCAGCGATTCTAGCACACCCCGCCCCCGGGCTGCAGCATGGCGCTTGGGGCGCGCCGCCCACGCGGACCGGCGGCCTTGGCGCGCTTTGCCGAGCGACGCCCAACGCCCGACACGCAAAGCGGCCCGAGCTTGGAACGCCCGGGCCGCGCATCGATGACTGCCAAAGCCTTCGCAGCCGCCAGGCGGCCACGCGAGCAGCGGCTATTCCATGCCCATTTCCTTCTTCAGGCGCGCCAGGTCGTCGTCGACCGCGGCGGTCATGCCGGCCTGCTCGTACTTCTTCTCAAGCTCGGCAGCGGGGTCGGCCGGAGCGGCGGTCAGATCGGCCTTCGCGTTGCTGCGGTCGAGCATCTCGTCGGCCTTGCGCTCCATGCGGTCGAACGCCGCGCGGGCGCCTTCGCTCTTCGTGCCGGCACCCACTACCTCGTTGACCTTGTCCTGGGTCTTCGCCACGGCAGCCTTGGCCTTGATGGTCTCCTTGCGGGCGTTGAGCTCCTGGATGTCGGCCACCAGCTTGTCGTGCATGGTGCGCATCTTGTCGGCGTTGTTCTTCGCGCCCTCGTAGGCGATCTGCAGCCCGTCGGTGCGGCCGGCCAGCTCCTGCTTCTTCTGCAAGAACACGCGGGCGTCTTCCTCGTTGCCGGCGGAAAGGGCCTTGCGTGCCAGGTCCTCGTAGCGGTCCATCTCGGCCTTGTTCTCGTCCACCAGCCGCTTGCAGCGGGTCTCCTCGGCCATGACGCCGGCCGTGGCCTCGCGCACCTCGGCCAGCTCCTCGGTCAGCTCGCGCAGGTACTGGTCCACCATCTTCTGCGGGTCCTCCGCCTTGTCCAGCAGCTCGTTGATGTTGGCCTTCACGATGCTCGTGAATCGCTCCAGTATGTTCGCCATGCCAGTGTTCCTTTCTCTATGGTCTCCGAACAGCCCTTTGACTTCCGGACCTTCCCTTTGCTTGCGACGGCCGACGAAGGACGCGCCGGCCGCTCCGCCACGCGCCGGTCGCCACGTCTGTGACAGTCCTGCCGCGCAGCTGCCCCGCCGTTTACTTCCCGCCGGTGGTATCCACCGGTTCGTACTTCTTCGCTCGCTCCTCCACGTCCTTGTCGCCGAACTGCTCCAGCGGCGTGCTCAGAATCTGCTGCATGCGTTCGGCCTCGCGCTTCTTCGCCTGGGCCCTGACCAGCACCAGCACGCACACTCCGGCGACCACTACGATAACAACAAACCCTATCACCACGGGCACCACCGGAGAAGGCGTTACCGACATGATGCGCTCGCCGGTTTGCGCGAAGGCGTTGCTGAAGAACGAGTTCTCGTCGTTGTCGGCGACCCACTCCTGCCGCAGATACGCCTCGAAGATGCCCAGCGCCTCCTCGTCCAGAATGGTACGCGTTTCGCTGCCCGCCCAGTAGGCCCAATAGAAGCCGTCGTCGCGGGAGTCGTAGCAGAAAGCCATGAGGAAATGGGCATCGTCGGTGAACAGCTGGCTGTACAGCTGCTGGGCGCGCGATTGAAGCTCCGCCGCCGAGCGTATCGAGTCGTTCGGGAAGATGTAGACGTAGGGCTGGATGCCCGTGAGCTGGAAGAACTCGCGCAAGCCCTTCTCGAGCGTGGCCGGCGAGGTGATCCAGTCGCCGTCCTCGTCGGTGTAGTAGCCGGTTTCGTTCACGCTGTTCGCGGGGAGCGCCTGGCGATCCTTGGTGGATTCGGGGATGCCGCTGCTCGAGCAGTCGAGCAAGCCGAACGACGCCGCCAGCAGCAAAACCAGCGCCAGCGCGGCAATGATGATGCCCACGGTGGCGCAGCCGCCCGAGCTGCCGGAAGGCGCTGGGGATCCGCCGGGGGTGGGGTTGCCCGGGCCGTTTGAGCCGCCAGGAGTAGGGCCGCCTTGGCCGCCCGATCCGTAAGGGTTGGCGGGCGGCATGGAGGGGCCGGGGGTGCCGTTGTTGATGGTGACGCGGGGCATGAAGATGGAGGGAAAGCCGAACACCGGGCCGCCGATGCCGCCGCCATGGCTGCCGTGGCTGCCTCCGCCGAAGGAACCGCCGGTGCGACCGCCGCGACCGCCGATATGGCCACCCCCGCCGAAGCCGCCCCCAAAGGAGCCGCCGCCTCCGCCGAAGCCGCCTCCGCCGCCGAAACTACCGCCCGACCTGCCCATAGCGACCCTCGCTCTCGCCGTCGAATCCGAATTGCGCCGACCAGCCGCAGCCAAACAGCGCTATCGTTTCATTATCGACGAATTCGCTCGGCGTTCGGCTCCCCTTCCGCCTCCGACAGAAAACCGATACCTTCCTAAAGCCGTGACCGCTTCCGCACCCGCGCGACAACCTCGCGACCTGCGGCAGGAGGATGCGTCACCACATCCACACCTACGGCGCGCAGCACCCCATGTGCAAGCGCAGCAGGCGAACGCACGCGCCCGCAGCGGGCGGCCGCACGGCCTAGATGGAGTCGGCGATGGCCTCGTCTTCGGGCAGGTCGGCGGCCTCTTCGGCACGCTCCAGCTTCGGGGAGATGCCGCCGTCCTTCGGGCCCTTGTCCTTGCCGTGGCCGTGACCGCCTTTCGAACCGGTGCTGCGCGGGATGCCCGCTTCGCCCACCTCTTCCAGATAGCGCTCCATGCTGAACCGCGCGATGTCGGAGCGGTTGATAACGCCCACAATGTGCCCGTCGTCGAGCACCGGCACCTTCTTCAGGTGGTTCTCGCCCAGCACGCGGCACACTTCCGGCAAGTCGGCATGCACGTCCACGCCGATGATGCCCTTCGCGCCGATACTCTTCGCCGGCATGCCCATGAGCTCGTCCAGCTTGCGCTTGAAGTCCGAGTTCGAGCCGTCGGCGTCCACCGTGCGCATGATGAGCACCACCGGGTCCATCACCACGGTAGAGCGTTTCGCCAGGTAGCGCATGATGTCGCCGTCCGACACGAAGCCCACGGCCTCGCCCGCATCGTTCACCAGCGGGATGGCGCTCACGCCCTTGTCCACCAACATCTCCACCGCTTCGGCCACCGTGGCGTTCTCGGGCAGCGTGTACACGTCGCGCTTCATGATGGACTCCAGCACGGTGCGGCGCTCGTTGCCCACATCGCGGGTTTTGGCGTCGCCCGGCTTGTCCTTCACCAAGGCGATCACCATGCCGAAGCAGATGATGCATAGCAGGGCCGACACGGCGAAGGACACGTCCACACCGAAGAAGCCGGCCGCAACAGGACCCATGGCGGGCTCGGCCAGGTTCGTCGACACGGTCATGGCCGACACGATCACGGCCGTGCCCAGCGAGCCTGCCACCTGGCGCAGCGTGTTGTTCACCGAGGTGCCGTGGTTGACCAGGTCGTTAGGCAGGGCGTTCATGCCCCAGGTGGTGATGGGCATGTTCACCAGCGACAAGCTGAACAGGCGCACCGTGTACAGGATGGTCAGCCACACAAGGCCGGTGTCGGGGCCCAGGAAGCAGAAGCACAAGGTGGTGGCCGCCAGCACGCCCGTGCCCACCAGCGACAGCACGCGCGGTCCGTGGCGGTCGAACAGGCGCCCGGCGATGGGGCCCATGGCACCCATAACGATGGCGCCGGGCAGCAGCACCAGGCCCGACGTGGTGGCCGAGTAGCCCATCATGGTCTGCAGGTAGATGGGCACCACGATACCGGCCGCCAGCAGAGCCGCCTGCACGATCATGCCCAGCACCGTGGCGATCAGGAACTTCTTGTTCTGCAGCACACGCACCTGCAGCATGGGGTGCTCCATGGAAAGCTGCCGGCGGAAGAACAGCACCAGCGCCACCACGCCCGCCACGCTGCCCACGGCCGCGTCGATGGAGACGCCGTAGCTGCCGATGAGCGAAAGCCCGTACAGCAAGCCGCCGAAGCCCAAGGTGGACAGGATGACCGAGGGCACATCCAGCTTCGCGTCCTTGTCGGTCTTGCCGCCGTGATCCAGCACGAACAAGCCGATAACCACCACAGCCACCGACAGCCCCGCGATGATGGCGAACATGTCGTGCCAGGTAGCGCGATCGATGATGATGCCGGCCGCCGTAGGGCCGATGGCCGGGCCGAACGCCACCACAATGCCGAAGAGTCCCATGGCCGTGCCGCGCTTATCGACGGGGAACGTCCACATGAGCACCGTCATGACCAGCGGCATCAATATGCCTGCGCCCATAGCCTGCACCAAACGGCCCACCAGCAGCACGGCAAAGTTGGGGCCCCAGCTGGCCAAGCCGCTGCCCACCGTGAAGATGGCCATGGCCACCAGGAACAGGTTGCGCGTGGTGAAGCGGTCGATCAGGAATGCGGTGATGGGAATCATGATGGCGTTGACCAGCGTGAATCCGGTGGTAAGCCACTGGGCCGTGGCTGCGTCGACGCTCATCTCCTCCATGACCGACGGCAGCACCGGGGCCACCACCGTCTGGTTCAGCACCGTAACGAACGTGCCAAACACCAGCACGGCCAACATCATGATCTGCTTGCGAGTAAGTCCCATGAAAATGCCTTCCAACCTGCTATTTCGCGCTTATGTCGGCAAGGATTCAAAATTCTTGCCGCCGATGTATGTCCTATAGAGTCAACGCTTTAGCATACGCCTGTGAGCGCATAGAAGGCGGCCATCCGCAAGAGCTTCGCGGAAGCGGCACCATTTCGCCACCTAAGCGCAACGGGAGAGGAGCGGGCGGCGGCGGGCGGCGGGCGGCAAGCCGCGGGGCCCCTGGCGGCCCGAAGCGGGCCGCCAGGCTGCAGAAGCTTTGACGGGCCGGGGGCTGGCGGACGGGAACGGGCGAATCCCGCAAAATCGTATGTTTGCGCAGCTTTTCCTGCGCAAGGTGCCGATTGTGCGGGATTGCGCCCCTCGCGGCTGCAGAGGCAGAGCGCTCCGGGCGAGCCGGCAGCTAGTGGGCGGCGGCCAGGAGCTCTCGGGCGTGGGCGAGCGACGCCTCGGTGGCGGAACCGGACAGCATGCGGGCGATTTCGGCAGGGCGGTCTTCGGCGTCCAGCAGCGAAAGCGTGGTTTCGGGCACGCCTTCGGACTCGCTCTTGCGAACCAGGTAGTGGGCGTCGGCCCGCACGGCCACCTGGGCCAGATGGGTCACCACGATCACCTGGTGGGTGCGCGCCAGGTCGGCCAGCACGTCGGCCAGAGCCACAGCAACCGAACCTCCCACGCCGGCGTCCACCTCGTCGAAGACCAGGGTATCCACCGCGTCTGCCTCGCCGAGCACCACTTTCACCGCCAGCATGACGCGGCTCACCTCGCCGCCGGACGCGATGCGGGCAAGCGGGCGCTCCTGCATCCCGGCGCCGGGCTTGAACAGGAACTCAACGCTGTCGGGGCCGGCTTGCGTCCACTGCTCGCGCGGAAGGGGGCTCACCTGGCATACCAGCGACGAGCTGCCCATTTCCAAACGGCCCATCTGCTCGCTTACCGCCTCAGCGAACCGCGGGGCGGCATCACCTCGCGCAGCGCGCAGCTCATCGGCTGCGGCGGCCAGGGCCTGCTCCGCCTGATCCACGGCCTTGCGCGCCTGCTTCTCCAACCATTCCGCATCGTCCACCAGCGCCACCGCCTCGGCAGCGGCCTCGCGAGCAGAGAACACGTCTTCCATGCGCGGACCGAAGGCGCGGAGCAAGCCTTGCAGGGCCGCCATGCGCTCTTGCTGCTGCTGAAGCTCGTCGGGGTCGAACTCGATTCCGTCTCCGTAGGACGCCACGTCGCGCGACACGTCTTCCAGCACGTAGCCCACCTCGCGCAAGGAATCGGCGTAGGGCTGCAGCGTTTCGTCGAAGCGGGCACCGGCCTCCAGCGCGCTTACGGCGTCGCTGAGCGCGTCCATGGCGCCGCCGTCGTCGGCCAGCGCACCGTGAGCTCGCAGCGCGGCCGTGGCCAGGGATTCCGCATGCTCGGCCCGGGCCAGGTCGGCGGAAAGGCGCTCGTACTCGCCAGGCTGGGGGGACACCTCGTCGATGCGCTTCAAGGCGAACCGCGCGTCGTCTAGCTTCGCGGTGGACGCCTGGCCGGCCTGCAGCACGCGGTCGAGCTGGGCCTGGGCCTGGGCGGCGGCGCGGAATGCCTCGCGATAGGCGGCAAGCGGAGCCTGCACGCTTTCGGCAGCCCAAGCGTCCAGCAGCACGCCATGGGTATGGGGGCGCAGCAGCTGCTGATGCTCGTGCTGGCCGCACAGGTCGATGGTGGGCGCAACGGCCTGCGTCAGCTCGGCCACGCTGGCCATGGCGCCGTTGATGGTAGCCCGCGAGCGTCCCTCGGCCGTCACCTTGCGCGTGACCACCAGCTCCTCAGGCTCGACATCGGCGGCGACTACGGCCCCCTCGCCCGCGCCCGCATCCTCGCACGCGGGATTCCGCACGAAAATCCGGCCACTCACCGTCAGGCTCGGCGCGCCGTCGCGAACCGCCGTTTTATCAGCGCGCTCGCCCATGAGCAACTTCAATGCCGAAAGCAGCGCCGTCTTGCCGGCACCGGTCTCGCCCGTGAGCACCGTCAGCCCCGCGCACGGCTCCAACGCCGCCCGACGGATAAGCGCAACGTTCTCAACCTGTATCTCGTCGATCATGAGCTTCGCTCGTTTCGTCAATCAGAGGGCTTCGCTTCGCCAGTGCACTATAGCAGAGCGACGCTCCCTCTACAGCCCTTCCGCACAGGCATCCCATGCCCTGTCCGCAGCTGCATGCCGCACGGCCGCCTGCCGCTCTTCGCTTTAGAAAGCTGCGTCCAGCGGCTCACTCACCACCACATTCTGCGCACCTCGCTCCAGTTCCGTGAGCTTTTGGAGGAAGGGAGGCTGTGTGCCGTCCAGCATACGCAGGTGCAGGGTGACCGCGTCGGCGAAGGAGCTGTCGAGCACTTTTGCCCCGGTGTCGGACGCAATACGCAGCAGCGACTCGTAGTTGGCGTAGGACGTGCGCACGGTAAGGTCGATGCAGCGCGACACCACCACCAGCTCGGCCGCCTGCACCGCCGCCTGGGTTGCCTGGGTGTACGCGCGAACTAGGCCGCCGGTACCCAGCAACACGCCGCCGAAGTAGCGGGTGACCACGGCAACGACGTCGGTAAGACCTGCGTGCTGCAGCACTTGGAGCGTGGGCAGACCGGCCGTCTTCTGGGGCTCGCCATCGTCGGAGTAGCGCACGCGCGGCGTGGGGATAGCAACCCGCCGCGTACCTTCGCTAGCCGCCGTGCTGGCAACGGCCCCGCTGACAACAGCCTCACCAACAGCAGCCCCCGCCGACCGCAAGCCCTCGCCGCCGGCAATGGCGGCCGACGATTCCCCAGCCCCCTCGGCAACGGACGCCCCCGCCTTGCCGCTGCCCACAACGTCGGGCGCCGCCCGCAGCGCTCCTTCGGCATCGCGCAAGATGTAGGCGTACACGTTGTGACGGGCCATACGGTTCGCCGCGCGGATCTCTTCCAGGAAGGCCAGCGCCTCAGCCTCGGTTTCCACGTGGGCCAGGCTGGCGATGAACCGGCTCTTCTTTTCCTCGTACTCCCCCACCGCGCGCCCGGCAATAGTGGTGTAGCCCGCAGCCGCAGCGGAATGTCCGGCCCCTATGTTCGCCTTCTCTTTCATAGGCAGCAGCATAACACGAATTCGACGCTACCAGCCGACGCGCTTCCCCGCCGGCTGGTGCAGTTACCGCGCTTGCAGGGGAGGACTAACGGCTTAGGGCCAACCCTGCACTTGCGGAAAAGTCGATGCCAAGGAACGACGAGGCCCTAGGCCTGCGGCGCCTCCTTAAGCGCGTGAGAGAACATGATCTCCATGGCCAGGTCGCTTGCGCCTTTCGCCACTAGCAACGCGCCCAACACCATGACCAGCGCCACCGTGGTACCGAACGGGTTGATCACCACAATCACGCCGCCGACAGTCACCAGCGCCGCCACCACCAGCATGGGAATCCAGCCACTACCCGGGTAGGCACGCATCTCGACGGAGCGCACGATGTTCACCAGGCCGCCGATCACCATGAGAATGCCCAGCAAAAACGAGAACACGCTTGCGATCGGCTGCGGGAATACGAAGACGACCAGCGCCGCCACCAGATATCCGATGCCCACGATAAGCACGTTGCCCGCCAGCGAACGAGCGTCGCCCAACCGCGCGTACTGGAACAGAGTGAACGCGCCCATGACCACGCAGTACGCGCCCATCACGTACACGCAGGTGAGCGTTGCGGTTTGCGGCATCAGCAGCAGAAGCAGGCCAAGCGCAATCAACAGCACGGCCTGCAAAAGAGTGCTCGACCTTACTTTCTGGAAAAACGCCTTCGCAGACAGCGGATTGGTTTTGTCGTTCTTCTTTGCCATGGTTCTCTCCTCGGTTCGTTCGGGGCCTCGCTCGGGCGAGGGTCGGACTGCGATTCTGGTGAGCATGCTACTAATCGTTTACGTTGCTGCGGCGGCAGAGTGGTTTCCCCTCGTCAACAGCTTCGCAACAAGCAAAAGGAAGAGCGGCGGCGAAGGGGCGAACAGCATCGCAGCCCGCCCCGTTCGCGCCCGCACCCCGCCCGCCGACCGCCCGTCGCTGCTCACGCCCCGCCGCAGGCGCCCCCGCGCTCGCCTCGCCGCAGGCGCCGCCGCACGGCCGTCGTCTATTCACGAGAGTTGCTGGCCGGCGCCCGTCAGCCTGCGGCCGCTCGGAGCACCCTTCCTCCGCCTGCAAGGAACAAAAGCCCGCACAATCGGCACCTTGCGCAGGAAAAACTACGCAACCATACGATTCTGCGGGCTTTCCGCCCCCCGCTCAGCTGATATCAGTCCGTCCGTCGCCGCACCCGCTCACTCCCCCCTTCGCACCTACCGCCCACGCTGCCTGTCTCCGCAAGCAAAACGGGCGACATCGGAAGAGATGGGCGGAGACGGCGTAAGGGACAAAAATGAAGATAGCGGGAGAAACGAAGGAGCCGACGAACGAACGAGTCGGACGCCGGCATGTCCAGCAGGACTCGCACAACAAGCTGGACAGCATGAAAGCAAGCTGCATACAAGGCTGCCCACAAGCGGCGAAGGTCAGGCCGGACTCAGCCAGACCCCGTCGGGCTCGATCGGTGCTTCTGCGTTGGGAGCCAAGCGGCTATCGAACAGCTGAGCGCCACAGAGCAAATGTGCTCAAACGATGATGACTAAATCCGCTGCAAGATTATGCTTGCACAATGCCAGCCAGCAGCGTATTATTCACTGTTGCAGCTTTTCTTGGCGAGCATTTGAAAAGCAGCCCACAGTGCGGGATGGAGCAGTCTGGTAGCTCGCCGGGCTCATAACCCGGAGGTCGTTGGTTCAAATCCAGCTCCCGCGACCAAACTTTCAGCCACCTTCGGGTGGCTTTTTGTTGGGTTATAGGACACTGCATATTGCTGGGGTTATGTTTCAGTTTTCGTTGACGGCGGCGGCGACAAGACCAGACACGCCCAGTAATTCATTTTGACGCTCGTCATGCACGACCAGAGCGAAGATATTGCTCGCAATATAAGCATTTACGAACAGACTCTTACGGTTGCCGACATTCCAAGTATTCCGTTTCATTCAGAACCGTTGCTCAATGGCCACGGTGATTATGCAGGCTTAACCCTTGCACAAAGAAAGAAGATTCTGGCGGCATTTGCTTCTTTGGTCAGATTCCTTTCAATCGAGCACAAGTCTTTCGTATACAAAAAGTCGCACCTTGACAGCATAGAAAAGCTCGCCAACCGCATGAAGCGTGACTTATCATCGGCGTTTACAGAGAACCTGGAATTCCTTCAGTCTTTCGAGCACGTGAAAAACTATTACGACAATGGGCAAGAGCTCGTCAAACGTGCCCTCTATGGGCCAATTGAGCTCGTACTCTCGAAGCAAGCCATCGAGAGAAAACGCACCACCATGACCGAGTGCAGATTGGCCCAAGTCGCCGACTATCTCTGCACAATCGAGCTTGCCGCTGCAAGATACGCTATCAAAGAAGACGGAGGAACTTACGAAAAGTTCTTCGGCGACATTGGCTCGTTTAAGAAGAACTGGTTGAGGCAAGCCACGCGAAAGACCATCGGGTAGGTTATTCAATACGAGCGAAGCATGAGTGGATGCGATAAACCACCTAATCGAACGGCTGCTTGAACGCATCCCGCTGTCACCCCGACACGACTCAAAGGAGGTATGCTCATCAGCTCGTTGGCGAGAGCGGATAAATGCAGCACCGAGGTCTCGATGCGCCGATGCGGGACTTCTCGCTCATCCACGAGAGCGCGGAAAAGGCGTTCCGCGAGATTGTGGATATAGCCAGACGGCTTCTACAGCGAAGCCTTTATCGCCCGCACCGAACGCCGGACCTCGTATGCGCCGACAAGCGAGGCAGCATGGCAAATAGGACGGCCGCGCATAGGGCGCGCGGCAAAGCAAAACTCGACCGGAGCCTGCCCTCGTATTCTGTTTGCTTTGCGGACGCGGTTGGTCTGTATTTTGCCAGCTAAGGAAGCATCCGTTTCTCTATCGCCAAAGCAAAGCCGCTTGACTGATTCATGTAGCCAAATCACTTGATGATATATAGGTATAGACCTATAATATCGCTTATACTGCTATATTTGTATTTGATGGAGGCGACATGCCGTCAGAAGCTCAAAAGAGGGCGGACCGAAAGTACAAGCACGACAAAACGCGCCAGCTCTGTCTGCGCTTCTACCCGGCAGAGGCCGAGATATGGTCATTCCTATCAGCGCATGAGAATAAGCAAGGATTCCTCAAAGAGCTTATCAGCTCTGCAATGGAATCTGCTTCCCCTGGAAATGAGAGCAGCTTCTCCAAACCGGATATAAGCAGATCAGAGCATGCTTCTTCACGACGCGGAGTATCAGCGAATGGTTCCGCTCGCAATGGAGGATTGGATACGGTTGAAAGGGCGCATTTATAATGATGCAGGTAGACAAGTCTTCGGTCATCCAGCCGGAAACCATACTGGACTTCATTGATGGTACTACTCAGCGCAAGGACACGCCTGAGGAGCGCGTACGTCAGGAGATCCTGAAGTCGCTTGTTCGCGAGTACGGTTACAAGAAGGACCAGATAGAGGTCGAGTACTCCATCAAGTTCGGGAGCAGTCGCAAAGCTGTGGACGCCGCTATCTGGAAACCGGGACAAGCGCACACGCAAGAAGGCATTTACATCATTGTGGAGTGCAAGGACCCCAAAACCAAGAGCCGCGGCAGGAAGGACGGCGTGGACCAGCTGCACTCCTATGCCTCCGCTTGTATGAACTCGACCTACGGTATGTGGACGAATGGCGACGAGCTGCTCACCTTCCGCTATGTCATAGACAAAAGCGACAAGCGGGTTCCCGACCCCGTCCCCGACCTTCCCCATGCTGGCGGCGAGGTGCCCAATGACGCCCCAAGATTCGATCAATTGCGCCCCGCCGCCAGCGACTCGCTTCTCTACTCGTTCCGTCGCTGCCACAACTACATCGCGGGCAACCAGGGCATCCAGAAGGCCGAGGCATTCCTCGAGCTGCTAAAAATCATCTTCTGCAAGATTCAGGATGAGCGTGATTCATCGTCGCCTACCTTCTACATCACGCCGGCCGAACGGCAGGGCGCTGCCGGCAAGAAGAAGTGCCGCAAGCGCATCGAGAAGCTGTTCGAGAGCGTAAAGCAGTCCTACGAAACCATCTTCAAGGGCGACGAGCAGATTGGCCTGACAGATGACGTTCTCGCCTATATAGTCTCTCGGCTCCAGATGTACTCGCTGCTTGAAAGCGACGTCGATGTGAAGGGCCATGCCTACGAGACCATTGTCGGATCGAATCTTCGCGGCGACAAGGGCCAGTTCTTCACGCCTCGCAACATGTGCCAGATGATGGTGCGCATGGTCGACCCCGACGAAGATGATGTTATCCTGGACCCGGCTATGGGGACCTGCGGTTTTTTGGTCACCGGCATGAATTACGTGCTCGAAAAGATTGGCGAGTCAGTCGAAGCTAGCGGCCGTAGCAAGGAGGGCAAGAAGCAGGCGCTCGACGGGCGCAAGAAGAACTTCCTCGCACGTCATATTGTCGGCATCGACTTTGACCCCATCCTAGTGCGTGCTTCCAAGATGAATATGGTCATGAACAACGACGGCACTGGGCAGCTGTTCCACGCCAACTCGCTCGAACCATTCTCGTTCTTCTCGCCCGAGCTTCAAAAGGCGCTCCGCCTCGACGCACAGGACGTGAAAGAGAACAAGGCGTTGCAGGAGGGGCATGGCGTTACGGCAATCATGACCAACCCGCCGTTCGGCTCCAAAATTCCCATCGAGGACCCTGTCATTCTTGAGACCTTCGACCTCGGCCACTCGTGGTCTTACGTCGAGGACGACCTCGAATGGGTAATGGACAGCAAGCTCGTATCGCGTCCGCCCGAGATCCTTTTCATCGAGCGGTGCATTCGCCTGTTGGAGCCCGGCGTCGGCGTGGCAGCCCTCGTCATCCCGAACGGCATCCTGGGCAACCCTGGCCTCGGCTACGTGCGCCAATGGATACTGCGCCATGCGAAGATTCTCGGCTCCATCGACATGCACCCTGACGCCTTCCAGCCTAACGTCGGCGTCCAGACGTCCGTGCTTGTGCTGCGACGCTGGGACCGCGACGAGGAAGCCTATTGCAAGGACGGCACGTTCCAAGATTACAAGATATTCATGGCCATCTGTGACCATGTTGGCCACGACAAGCGCGGCCAGACCACCTATGTGCGCGACGACGAGGGCTATCCCATCGTGCGCGAGCAGACCACAGCGGTCACCGGCATCGTTGCCTCCGACGAGGAGAACGAACACGCCTCGAAGGAGCGCGTAATCGACGACGAGACGATGGCGATTGCCAATGCCTTTCTTGAGTGGAGGCGAGATCAGTGACAAGCGGTCCTTTGGTGAAGAGCGTTCGCCTGTCCACCATCCTCGGAGGCGACACGCGGCTTGAAGCGTCGACCTACCTGCGCGACGGGTACGGATTTGTGCGCCTTGCCAACCAGTGCAAGAACCACGTGAGGCTGGGCGACCTCGCCGACATTTGGCAGCCGAGCAGGTTGACAGGATATACCATGCCTGATGGCAAGGGACTGCCTTTCTTTACGGCGGGGCAAGTTTTCGAAGACTTTCCAAGGGTGCGCAAATGGTTAGCCGCGCCGTTCGTGCCGCAGGCGGACACCCGATACGTCAAGCAAGACTGGCTGTTACTCTCGTGCTCTGGCGTCGTTGGCAACATTATCGCAGTGTACCCGCATCACCTGGACAAGATCATCACGCATGACCTTCTGCGCATTGTTCCAAAAGACGCAAGCGAGTACGGCTGGCTTTACGCCTACATGAAGACCAATTTCTTTAAGCAGATTGCGCAGGCCGCGCAGTACGGCCACATGATTAAACACATTGAGGTATCGCATGCAAGCGAGTTCCCAATTATCATGCCCGAAAATGACGTCCGCGAGACCATAGGTGAAACCGCAAGGCGGGCGGTACTGCTAAGGTCGAAATCTTGGAAGATGCGCGATGAGGCATTCTTGACACTCGAGAAACACGTAGGTGTATGCCGTGACAGCGCGACGCAAGCGCAGGCGGCCAGTCAGGGTGAGGTTAGCCTTGCTGCCGTCTTGCAGAACAGACTGAGGCTTGATGCGGATAGCTTTGTCGGCGCAATCAAAGACGTCGACGAGATAATTGACGCCTGCAATTGGGACTACCTTGGCATTTTGACCAGCGATGTAGTAGAGCCTACGCGTTTCAAACGGTTCTACGGAGAGTCGGACGTACCTTTCGTTGGCATTTCTGAGTTGTTTGATGTCAATGCTCAGCCTACCAAACACGTTTATCCCAAGCTCATCAAGGGCTATCAGCAGTTCATGCTTGAACCGGGCACACTCGTAATGGCACGCTCGGGGCAAAAATACGGAATACTTGGACGCGCACTCAAGATTACTGAGAATCATCGTGGCATGATGGGCAGCGACCACCTAACGAGAATCTACCCAGACGAAACGAAACTGCTCTCAGGGTATCTTCTTGCATTCCTCAACGATCCGCTTATCGGAAGGCCATCCGTCATTCGGCATGCGTTTGGCACTTCAATCCCAGAGCTTGCACCTACCGATATCAAGCGAATCAGAATTCCCCGGCTCGGAGACGCCAACGAGAAATCTATTGCCGACCTGATGGACGAGTCAGTGAGGATGTCAGCGGAGGCAGATAGACTTGAGAATGAAGCGACACGGTTGGCGCAAGAACAAATCGATCTGGCTATAGCCCAGCTCTCAGATGACAAGTGAATCGCGTACGCGCGTTAGTAGTGTTAAGTAGTTAAGGAGACAAGACGGTGGCAGGCTCAATCTACACGCCGATACCTCTGGCAATCGGCAACATCCTGAAAGATGTCCTCACTGGCAAGATTGGTCTGCCCGACCTACAGCGGCCGTTCGTGTGGAAGAATGATAAGGTCCGTGATCTGCTCGACTCCATGCTCAAGGGCTACCCCATCGGGTACATCATGTTGTGGGAGGCTCCTGGTGACACTGACGACAAGACCGCCTTCATCGGCACCGGCGAAAAGGCGTACAAGGCTCCCAAGGAGCTCGTCATCGATGGCCAGCAACGCCTGACTGCGCTGCTCAGCGTGTTCTACGGCGAGAAGGTGAAGGACAAGAGCTACCGCGAGCGCGTCATCCGCATTGCCTACGATCCGATTGAGCGGGTGTTCAAGAATGCCGACGCCGCTACCGACCGTGACCCGCGCTATGTCTCGTCGGTCACCGAGGTGTTCCAGGCCGACCGCGATAAGACTTACTACGACTACCTAGACGCGTTCTACGAGAAGATCAACGAGTCGAACGCGAAGAAGGGCGAGGAGCCCATCACCAACGAGGAGAAGTACGCCATCCGGCGCGACTTCGACGACCTGCTGGCGCTTGAGAACTACATTACGCCGACACTTTCCATCACAAGCCAGGCTGACGAGGAAATGGTGGCCGACATCTTCGTGCGCGTGAACTCGAAGGGCCAGGCTCTCGGCCAGGATGACTTCATCATGACGTTGCTCTCGGTGTACGAGCCCGAGATGCGCGAGCGCATCGAAGCTTTCTGCGCCGACAGCCACGTGGCCGCACAGGGCACATCGTACAACCCGCTCATCACGGTATCGCCTACGCACATCATCCGCGCGACCGTCGGCCTCGGCTTCAAGCGCGGGCGCCTGCGCTACGCTTACCAGATCATGCGCGGCCGCGACCTCAAGACCAAGGAGACGAGCGCCAAGACGCGTTCCGAGAACTTCGAGACGTTCGGCAACGCACTGGACAAAGTGCTAGACCTGAACAACTGGCACGCCTACATCAACATCCTCGCGCAGGCTGGTTATATCAGCTCGACGCAGGTGACCTCGGCGAACGCGCTATTCTTCTGCTACGCCTTCTACCTCATCGGAAAGTACGAATTCAAGATGGAGACGCTGCCACTACAGAAGCTCACCCGCCGATGGTTCTACGCCTCGGCGCTCACAGCGTTCTACGTGGGATCGTTCGAGTCCGATTTCGAGCGGCAGCTGAATGATGTCTCCGCCCTGAACACTGCCGATGAGTATGTGGCCTACTTCGAGCGCGAGATTAATGCGATGCTCACCGACGACTACTTCCGCGTGACATTGCCGCTTAACTACGACGCCAACGAGGCTACCGGCCCCTCGTGGCAGGGTTTCGTAGCCGCTCAGATCGTCCTCGGCGTGAAGGTACTATTCTCCACAGCGCCACTCGCACAGCTGCTCACCATGGGGTCCTCCGGCAAGAAGAACGCGCTCGACAAGCACCATCTGTTCCCTGACCACTACCTCAAGGAACAGGGGTACTTCTCGAACCGCAGCAACAGGGCGAACTTCACCTACCTGGACTACCAGAACAACATCTACATCCAAGACGATGCGCCGGAAGACTACGTGCCACGCTACCGCGATGCGATTGGAGAAGACGAATTCAAGCGGTGCTGCCGCGAGCATGCGCTTCCTGAGGGCTTCGAGAGCATGGATTACGAGGAGTTCCTGGCGCAGCGTTGCGTGCTGATGGCGCAGCTGGTGAAAGATGGATTCGAGAAGCTGTAGGAAATGAGCAGAGGCGAAGCATACATCCACGACGAACGGCGCGAGTATCTTGCCCATGTTTTTTCCCGCACCAAGCGCAAGGACTACGAGAACTACGTCGTGAATGCGGTTTGGCAACGTCTTGCCGACCCCTACCTGCAGCCCGAAACCCAACGTTACGTGCGCCGCGACAACGGCTACGCACTGATTGACCTCTACTTCCCAGCGGTGAATGTGGGTGTCGAGTGTGACGAGGCGTACCATCTGGGCGACTGGCAGCGCAAGAGCGACAAGGCACGCGAGGAGGAAATCGCTGCTCGGTTGAATTCCGTTGACGGCGCAGGCGGCTACCTTGCATGTCACGTGCGCGCCTTTGGGACCTTCGAGCAGATGGAGCATGACATTGACCAGGCCGTGAAGCTCATTAACAGGCGCAAGCGCGAGATCCGGCCTAAGCCTTGGATGCCTGGCGTGCCGCCATGGGAAACCGCGATTGAACAGGGCTGCATCCGGGTGGGTGACGGCTTGGCGCTTCACTCGATTGCCGACGTCTGCAGGTGCTTTGGCAGGAATCCCAAGCGCATGCAGAGATGCTACTTCTCGCTGCAGCACGAACGCTACTACCTGTGGTGCCCGAAGCTCGGAATCGAGATGCCGGACGGCACGGTTGCGTCTGCCGCCTTCGGGATCACCAATACACTGTCCTACGATGGGAAGACGTTGTACCAGACAACCGATAAGTACAAAGCCGGGCCTGCCGACGACATCCTTCGCATCACTTTTGCCCGTGGCAGGGACGAGCTCGGCAGGACGGCGTATCGCCTCATTGGTGTGTTCAGGCACGATGGGCCCAAAGAGGACGATCCGTGGACCGGCATTGATGTGAAGGTTGCCGACGAGATCGACCTCTCGCCTTGGAACTAGCGACGCGTCTGCCATGGTGGGCATAAGAAAAGCCCGACGCATCGGGCTTTCCCAGACGTCGGCCGAAGCCTTTCGCCGCTATTGCCTGTATTCTACCACGCCCGTCAAGCTTTTAGACCCCGCTCAGCCATTGCTCACAAACTGACGGAGAGCGGTCAACTTGCCCCTCGCCGTGGTCTTGATGATCCTCGAGAACACGTTGAAAGGAAGCTCCGCGCGATAACGCTCGATGATGGTCTCGTATCCGGTAATGAGCTGCTTGCATTCCGTCTTGGTGAAGCCCATGCGGCGCATGAGGTAGACGAGCAGAACGACGTAGTCGGTAATATCGGTGAAGTCGACCTTGCCCACTCCCGTCTCCTGCTTGAGCAGCTGCGAGACACCCGTGTTGATCGCGCCGGATTGGAAGCGCACGTCGAGCACCACGCCGTTGTGCGCTATCGCGTTGCGAAAGTCCTTGAGCGCGAAGATGGTGTCCTTGAGACGTAGCTCAGAATCGAGATTGGTGGGCATGCCTAGGTCGCGCACGATTTCCGTCTTCACGCGGCGGTCGAGGCAGTCATAGAAAGATCCGAAGTTCCCCAAGGTCATGACCTCGAAGATGGCCCAGATGGGAATGTCCTTGTCGGCGTCGCGGAAATGTCCTATGACGTCGCGGCTCTTGTGGTTGTGAAAGATAATGCCGTCAATCTCGCCGCGCAGACGCTGCCGCCTGTCCCATGCGCTCTTGTAAGCCCTTCCGGTGTAGCTGCGGTAGTCGGTGAGGCTCTTCCGCCATATGTCCTCGAACACGCCCGACCTTGCATCCTTTATTACGGCCTCCAGGGTATAGTTCTTGAGCGCCGTCTCGATTGACATGACGCGGGGATAGAACAGCGCCTTTAGCTGCGTGTCGAAATCGTAGAGGGCGGCAACCTGCGAAAAGTCTGTGAGCGGGAGTCTGTTGGCAGCAGTGCCAGCGAAACGATAGCCCTTGTAACCGTGGTAGTAGCCGATATTCTTGAGACGGCGCTTCTGCGTGGAACCGTTTATGTTGATGCCGCCGTCGCGGAGGTGCTTCATGAGCGAGTTCAGTGTCTTAGGCAATTAACGCTCCTGTGTAGTCGAAGTTCAGCCGCACTATTTTACCGCAGGGTATTTGCGCTTGGATGGCGCATGCACTGATCTGATTGAACACACTGTGCGATGGCTGGCTTACGCCGCACTTTGTGACGCACAAATAGCCTTGTACTCGTAAGAATCAGACGCAGGCTGCCTTGAGCTGTCTGCCGAAGAGAAAGGCAGGCCAACATGGCGGGTGATAACCATGGCATCGAGGAGACGCAAGCCACGCAAGCCCAGGAAGACCTCGGGCAGCAGCAGACGACGCAAGACCAGCCGCAGGTGAGCGACACCGACTGGGGGAAGGCCGTCGCCGAGCGCGACGAGAAGATTGCGGCGCTTGAGGCGCAGGTGGCCGAGGCTGCCAAGAATGCCGAAGCCGCCGAGCGACTGCGTGGCGAGATTGCGGAGCTGAAGGCCCAGGGTGAATCCGATCGCATCGACTTCAGGCTGCAGCTCGCGGGCGTGCGCAACGTGAAGGCAGCGCGTGCGATTCTGGCAGACCACGGCGGCGACGTCGACGCGCTCAAGGAGGCAGAGCCGTGGCTGTTCGCCGACGTGCCCGCCAAACAGCAGGGTGGCAAGACCGGGCTTCCCAACGCCGGCACCAGTACGGACGCCGGCAAGACCATGAGACGCTGGCGCAAGCTCGCCGGCCTGGACGATTCCAACGACAACGCATAGGAGGGCAGAGGCATGGCCAACAGCATCGAGTTCGCGAAGAACTACACCGGAATCCTCGACGAGGTCTACCAGAGGGCGGCGGTGTCTCGCTGCCTGAACAGCGGCGGGCGCATGGTCCGCGCGGGCCGCAACGCCAAGGAGATCCTCATCCCCAAGATCTCCGTGACGGGGCTCGGGGACTACACCCGAAGCGTCGGCCACAAGACGGGCTCCATCACCTACGAGTACGAGACGCACAGCTTCGGCTACGACCGGGCTATCCGCCTGTTCGCCGACGTCATGGACGTCGAGGAAAGCGGCGTGCTCGACTGCTTCGTCGAGGCGGGCGCGGAGCTGCAGCGCACGCAGGTCGCGCCGGAGGGCGATGCGTACACGTTCAGTTAGATCGCGTCCACCGAGGGCGTGACCGTGAAGGGCGAGGGCCTCTCCGAGGCCGAGGCGGGCGACATCCTGGCGGCGCTTCGCGCCGTGACCAACGGTATGGACGAGAAGCAGGTCTCGACGGGCAGCCGCATCCTCTTCATCACGCCCGCGCTGCGCGGCGTCCTTGACGACTTCTCGCTGGCGAATCCGACGCGATCCAACCGCGTGCTCAAGCGTTTTAGCCGCATCGTTGAGGTGCCGCAGGTGCGCTTCTACACGGCCATCGACCCGCTCTCGGGAGACGAGGACCAGTTCGGCTATCGGAAAGCCGAGGGCAGCTACGAGAAGACGGCCGACACCAAGGTCGACTCCTCGAAGACCTACTATACCGAGAGCGGCGGGGTGTACACGGCGGTGGCGTCCCCCACCAAGAGCGGACTCGCCAACTACTACGAGCTCGTGGGCGCTGGCGCAGACATCAACTTCATGGTGGTGGAGAAGTCGGCCGTGATCAAGTACGACAAGCACGTGGCGTCGCGCGTGTTCAGCCCCGACGAGCTGGAGGCGCTGGACTCCTACATGCTCAAGTACCGCAAATACGGCATCGTGAGCGTGCTGGAGAACAAGCTCGACGGCGCGTACGTGAGCGCGAGCACGGAGTAGCGGGCGTGGCCGCTGCGGTGACATACGAGTTCTATTCGCAGGTTTACGGGGGCGGGCTTTCGGAGTCCGCCTTCGGACTTGCGCTGCCGGCGGCATCGCGCCACGTGCGGTGGCTGGTGGACGGATGCGAGCCTACCGAGGACGAGCTTGAGAGCTACCAGCGGGCCGTGTGCGCCGCCGTGAACGCCTTCGCTGAGTTCGGCGAAGGGCAGGTCGGCGGGTTCTCGCTCGGGGACTTCAAGGCGACCCACTACGAGGACGAGGGCACGACCGGCGAGGAGATCGCCACCGCCGACGCGCTCAAGGAGCTTGTGGGGACCTCGCTGGCGTTTAGCGGGGTGAGATGATGAGGGGCCTGCGGCCGATACCGTTGCGGCTGCTGGCCGATGACGCCGTGGTGAGGGTGCCGGATGGTGCTGGCGGCTATGCCGAGGGCGTGGCCGTGTCTCACGTGCGGTTCGGGCGGACGCAGTCGGTCGTGGATGACGGACATCGCTCAGCCGATGCGGGCAGCGGCAAGGTCTACGTCGACGCGATTAACAGCGGCGGTGCCTTCGAAGTGCCTGCGGGGTCTTGCATCGACTTCGACGGACATTCCTATTACGTGGCCGAGTGCAGGCGGTGCGAGGGCTTCAACGGCCACGTGCACCACTGGGAGCTGGGGGTGAGATGAGCTGTGCGGAGTCGATTAAGAAACTGCTGGTAGATGCCCACTTCACAAGTTGCTTCACAAAAGTTCTGCCATCGGCGCTTGACTGCGCTGAGCCCATCGTCGTCGTTGAAGGCGCATTCTCGCGCGAGTCGCGGATGGCCGAAGAGGAGCGCGGGGCCGTTGCCGTAACGGTGATGGTGGTGCGCGAGGTCGCGGCCGATGCGGAGTCCGTCGCAGTTGACGCCGAGCTGGCGGTGCGCAGGGCCGACTGGGAGCCTTACGCGGACGCTGGGACCTATCGGATCGTGGGTGTCGACACCACGGCACCCGCGTTCAGGGAACGCGACTCAAGCGGACGGTACGTGCGGGCGTTCAACATGGCGTGCACGGTGGTGGGGTCGCTGTGAGTGACAAGGCTGATGACAAGTGGAGGAGTAACCGCGATAACGAATTGCGGAAACTCGCTGAATCCATGGCGCAAAAACCCAAAAGGGCCAGCGCCATCGACGAGATGAGCCTGGAGTCGCGAAGGCGTGCCATCGCCTACTGACGAGCGAGGGGCAACGCATGAGGTCGATCGTCTACAACGGGGTCGACCTGTCGGAGTGGAGCTCGGCCGAGGTCGTCGAGAAGGCCGCTCTGCCCGTGGTGCCCGACACGATGGTGGTGCCGGGACGTGCGGGCGCTCTTCTCGTCTCCGGCCGCATACCGCCCAGGCTCGTGCGTGTGCGGCTGTACATGGACACCGGATTCAAGCCCGGGACCAACGGGTTGGCCGACATCCGGCACAGGGCCTACGCGGCGTTCTGCTCCACCGTCGGCGGGACGCTGCGGCTGCCCGACGAGCTGGAGCTCGAGTACCGCGATGCCGTGTGCACCGATGCGGGCTCGTGGTCTTCGCTCTTCGAGGACGGCAAGGGCGAGGTTTCGTTTGCGCTGCTCGACCCCGTGGCCTACGGGCTGGCGCGCTCCGAAGCCGGCACGTCGTTCGAGACCGGCGGGTCGTGGCCCACTTGGCCGGCATTCGAGCTGGTCGCCTGCCTGTTCTGCCGTGCAGGTCGGCT
Source organism: Adlercreutzia aquisgranensis (assembly GCF_943193145.1). NCBI lineage: Bacteria > Bacillati > Actinomycetota > Coriobacteriia > Eggerthellales > Eggerthellaceae > Adlercreutzia > Adlercreutzia aquisgranensis. The sequence goes on from NZ_CALPDA010000015.1 coordinate 52,632, forward strand.
GCGGTGACGCGTTCGTGCGCGTGGAGCATGCCTTCTCAGGTGGTGAGATGGTGCACATCGACTGCGAGAGCGAGGGTGTGACCGTCGACGGCGTCGATGCTCGTGTCGACGTGACGCTGGCGAGTGACTTCTTCTCGCTTTCTCCTGGCAGCTGCGAGCTGAACTTCACGGGATGTTCCTCCCATACGACCAGCTTCCGCGAGAGGTGGCTGTGATGGCGGGCTTCGTTCCCACGGTCTTCTGGTTCGACCGCTTCGACGAGCGCATCGGGATACTCCCCGTCGTCGGCGAGCTGGTCCACACCGATGAGCTCAACGGCGAAGACACGCTGGAGTTCGAGTGCCGCGAGGTGCCCGCCAAGGGCGACAGGCTGCTATGGCGGGACGTCGACGTGTGGCGCGAGCACGTCGTAGTGCGCACGGACGAACCGCTAGAGGGGCTGTGCTCGGTGTATGCGGAGTCTTCCCTCTGCGAGCTTTTGGACGACTTCATCGAGGAGCAGCACCTCGTCTCGAAGACGGCGCGGCAGGCTCTGGCGGTCGTGCTCGCACCCACGCGCTGGACGATCGCGTCGTGCGGCGTGGCCGGCACTGCTGGCTGCGTGCTCTACCACGTGAACGCGCTCTGGGCGCTGCGGAGGGTCGCCGAAGTCTGGGACAGCGAGGTCGAGCCCGTGATAACGGTGGCGGGCAGACGGGCGGCGTCGCGGTCAATACGCTTCAGGCAGCGGCTCGGCAGCTGGCGCGGGCTTCGCTTCACCTACGGCAAGAACATGGCGGAGTGCACGCGCACGGTCCTGGAGCAGGACGTCTACGCGGCGCTCTACGGGTTCGGCGCGGGGCTTCCCGTGACCGACAAGGACGGGCGCTACACGGGCGGCTACCGCAAGAAGCTGACCTTCGGCGAGGTCAACGGCGGCGTCAACTGGGTCGGCGACGAGCAGGCGCGCCTGGTGTGGGGGCGCTGGAACGCGGACAGGACGGCCAAGGTGCACAGCTTCGGACAGGTGACCTTCTCGGAGTGCGACGACCCGGCCAGGCTGCTCGCGCTGACGAGGAAGGCGCTTGTGGACGCGGTTCAGCCGAAGGTGAGCTACGAGCTTGCCGACCTCGACTTCTGACGCCGGGGTTGTGACGCGGGCATACCCTGAGCGGAGACTCTAGAAGGTGCCTCGTACTCGACGGATACGGACTTCACAAGCTAGTTTGGGACGCTGCGGACGAGCGGTTCGGCGACGTGCTGGTGGCTTCGCCGGCCGATGCCGGAGGGCGCGGGATCTCGCTGAGCGTTCGCCAAGATGGAGCAGCCGCCAACCTGACGGGCGCGACCGTCTACTTCGCGTGGAAGCACAAGGTTACCGGCGAGCGCGGGACGGAGCCCTTCACGGTAGTCGACGCCTCAGCCGGCACGTTCGAGGTCTACTACCCGGCCGCGATGCAGGAAGCCGAGGGCGCCGTGCTGGCGCAGGTAATGGTCTCGCGTGGTGACGGCGCCTACATCAGCTCGCGCGTGTTCACCATCCGCGTGGAGCCCGTGGTGGTGGGTGACGAGGAGCGCGAGGACGGGTTCACGCTGTTCTTGGACGCTATCAACGCGTACGAGCACGCGACGGAGATTACGACCGATGCAGCGACGGCGGCGAACGCTGCGGCTGCGCTTGCGAACACAGCACGCGAAAACCTGACCGCTGCGGCCGAGCGCGGCGACTTCGACGGTGCCGACGGTGTGGACGGGTTCAGCCCAACGGCCACCGCGACGCAGACCGCCGATGGCGCGACAATCACAATCACCGACAAGAACGGCACGACCACTGCCGATGTTGCCAGGGGAATGAAGGGTGACAAGGGCGATACGGGCGACGTCGGTCCGCAAGGCCCAAAAGGCGACACCGGCAAGCAAGGTCCGCAGGGAATCCAGGGCGAGGCTGGCCCGCAAGGTCCGAAGGGCGATACGGGTGAAACCGGCCCGCAAGGGCCGCAGGGCATCCAGGGAGAGACGGGTGCCACGGGCGCTACTGGTCCCCAGGGTCCCAAGGGCGACACGGGGCCGCAGGGTGCGACTGGCCCTTCCGGCGCTGACGGCGTCTCCCGCACGCACTCATGGAACGGCTCGGCGCTATTCGTCGCGAGCACGTCGGGTACGAGCTCAGCTGATTTGCGCGGACCGCAGGGCATCCAAGGCATCCAGGGCGAGACGGGACCGCGGGGCGAGACCGGAGCGACCGGTGCCACGGGACCGCAAGGGCCGAAGGGCGACACAAGCGATGACGGCGCGGACGCGACCATCACCGGCGCCTCCGCCACTGTCGACTCTTCCACCGGCACGCCTTCCGTCAACGTCACTTTGGGCGGCACGGCATCTGCCAGGACGTTCGCGTTCCACAACCTCAAGGGCGAGACAGGCGCGACGGGGCCGACCGGGCCGCAGGGGCCGGCGGGCACGACGCCTGACCTGTCTGCCTACGCGACCAAGCAGTATGTGGACGCCGCCATCGCCGCGCTCGCCAACCTCGAAGAGGAGGAGTTCTGATGGCCGTAGGCACCGTCTCCACGAGCATCCTCACCGACATAGCCAACGCGATCCGCTACCAGGCGGGCGTGGCAACGTTGTACAAGCCGCGCGAGATGGCCGCTGCGGTGGCCGCGCTCGACGGAACGGACGCCGGCAACTATCAGGCTCAGCCCAACATGGCGCTTGAGTCGGGCGTGCTTCCAGAGTCGGTCTTCTCGGACATCGCAGCCGCCATCCGCGGGCAGAACGGCGAGAGCAAGCTCTACGCGCCTGGCGACATGGCAGCCGCCATCCTGGCGCTCGAGTGGGACGTGGGCTACAAGATTCGTGCGCTCCTCCTGGACGACGGCACCCTGGAGATCAACTACTACGAGCGGCGCACGTCGGTCACCGGCGGGCGCATCGTGCAGGTCTTCGAGGTCGACCCGGCAGGCTACTCTTCCGCGAGCGCGAGGTCGTACGGCTCCATCAAGCTGCTCGTGAAGAAGGTCTACATCGACTCGACCATCGGGGCGCTGGGGCTCACCAACTGCAACTACTGGTTCAATGCGTTCGCCAACTGCACGGAGATACGCGGGTTCGAGAACCTGTCCGGCATGACGAGCGCCAACCAGATGTTCACGAGCTGCGGGAGCCCGGAGACGATCTACGCCACGAGCTTCAGCAACTCGGGGCTCTCGGGCTCGCTCATGTTCAACAGCTGCAACCGCCTGGTGGGCGGCACCGACGGCTTCGTGCCATCCACGACAAGCGGCGCGAGCGTCTGCAAGCTGGGAGCGGGCGGAGTGCTGACCGACCCGAACGACGACCGGCGCACCTGGTTCTGGGCGCACTTCTACGCGGACAGCGAGGGCGTGTTGACGGCCTCTTCGACCCCTGACGCCACGCGTGAGCTCGTGGCATCGAACAGGATCTGCACAATCGGCAAGTACGTGGGGCTCGGGTTCACGCCCTGGGACGGCGTCACGGGACCGACCCATCGCCAGCACCTCACGAGCGCGACGATCGCTTCGGACATGGCGGGCTTCTCGTATCTGAACTTCAACTACCTGTTCTACTCGTGCACGAGCCTCGCGAGCGTGAATGGCCTGAGCAACCTGTCCGGTGTGCGCGCGATGCGCTACACGTTCAGCTCCTGCGCCTTCACCACAATCGACTTCCGAGGCTTCGACCCATTGACGCTCACGGACCTGTTTTACACGTTCTCGAGGTGCTCGCACGTGACGACGATCTACGCGGACTCCACCTGGGCGATTCCTTCGAGCGGAATCACGGGCTCGCAGTGCTTCTACTCGTGCTCCACGTCGCTTGTTGGCGGCAACGGCACCACATGGGCCAGCGGCAAGACGGCCTACACCTACTTCCGCATCGACGCGGCGAGCACGCCAGGGTACATCACAGCGAGTTAGCGGATGCGGGAAGCATCAGGATGCGACCGTCTGTTACCTCTTCGAAAAGTAGGTCGATATCCTCGTAGACGCCCTGCAGCTCAGTGTCGATGGTGTCGAGTACAAACCTGTCCCGTAGAGCCGGCCTCGTTACAAGGCCCCACTTGAGCTGCTGGTACGAGTACTTTGCAAAAGCGATCCACTGAGGATAGTTGATTGCCATGGGGTTCTCCGTGAAGACCACCTTGCCTGCATTGATGGCGGTAGCCGCGGAATGGGCGGTGAAGAGCATCGTCCCGAGCTTTGGCATCTTTTCGTGATTCGTGCTGATGGGAATCGCGTCCTTAACAGCAGACCCCTCTTTAATCCGCTTAATGGCATAGCCCATCCGCACGACGACCTCTATGAGCATCGCGCTCACCGACATCGAGCAGAAGTGGATGAAGTCGTACCCCTCGTAGTACATGCCCTGAACAATCTCGGTGACCGTCTGCTCATACTCGCCGATGCTGCCGAACTGCAGCAGGTTGAACAGTCCCATCATGGGCGCGGGCAGCCCCATCGAGGTTGTCATATCGGACTTGAGATGCGCCACCTGCTTCGCCAAGGCGGCAAATATGTCCGCCTCGGTGCGGTCTGCATAGTTCTCCATTACCTGCGAGACGAATTTGCCGGCCTTGTCTATGGTGGTCATCCTGCCCGTGAGGATGTCGGCCACACCGAACACAAAACCGAGCAGGGGGTCATGGCCGAGGGACAGCAGCCTGTGGTAGTAGGCAGAAAGCCCTTCGACCCACTCGGCAGTGTTGCGGTTATCCTGTGCGTCAAATGGAACCTTGCTGACCTTCGAGTTGGCCAGCTTCTCCATCTCCTCGGGTGGGAACCTTCGGTCGAATGCATCGCGGATATAGTTGGAAAGCGGCCCGGCTTTGAGCCCATCGTGCGTCTTCTGCGGGATGCCAACGAGCAGGATGTCCACGGCTCCTGCAAGCAGTCCTGCGGCGACGGCAATCGCAATATCGAACTTGTCCAGCTTATGGATCTGGTTGTATTCGAAGTTGAGCCTTCGTATGGCGAGGGCGTTCTCCTTGAGCTCCTCTGCGGTGAACAGGTCCTCAATCTCCACTTCGTAGCTGATGGCTTGTTCCGCCCCAGCGCAAAGGTCGTCCCACGACGGCACGCGGAGAATTGCTCGCTGCATCGAGCTGCCGCGCGTCACGTTAGGCGGAAGCGCATATCCGAGCTCGCTGAGAAGCCTCTCGCTTGTCGCGATGCGTTCTTCGATCCCGCTTGTGTCGAGTACCTCAATCTCGTCAAGCTGCTTTGCCTGATAAGCGAGGACCCTGTTGATGCGCTTCTCGTCTTCCATGGGGCTATGCGGCATCGTCGATTCCGAGATCCTGGCGCAAATCCCGCACTGCACGCTCGAGCAGGACGTTCAGGCTCTGCAGGTAGTCCACGCGTTCCTTGCTTGCGTCGACCTCGTCCTTGAGTGCCTGGATGATAGCTTGGTGCTTCTCTAGAGCTGCCTTGTAGAGTCGTTCCTTCTCCTGCTTGAGCTGCTTGTTCTTGAGATGGGATGCCATTCCGACGCCGACCGCAGCGAGGGCGGCCACAGGAGCCGCCAGAACGAATACGCCTGCAACCATGCCGCCACCCACTATGCTGCCCGCAGCAGCGAGCCCTGACGTAATGCCGGCAGCGGAAAGCCCGACCGCGCCAAGGCCGTACAGCGCGGCAAACGAGCCAACGCCTCCGATGCCCGCTCCCAGCAAGCCTGCCAGCACCTCGGGAATAGAACTCTCGCGGATCGTACGGCCTTTGTCATTGAGCGCGGCACCGGCTTCGTTCACAACGTTTACGACCTGCTGCAGCGAATCGACGCTTTGGAAGATCATGTCCTTCTTCTTTTTGACGTACTCACCCATGGTCGGACCTCGCTGCTAATTGCCTCTTGTTGATGATGCCAATTATAAAGCGCGAGCATGCGCCCCAAGGTCAACCGGCGGTTGACATCCGTACAAGGCTAAACGGCAAACAGAAACGGGGCCAGACATGCTGACCCCGCGCGAAAATACTGTCGGTGCTGCCTAAATCGTTTCAAGCTCCCGGTACAGTGGGTCACCTTCTCCGACAAGGACATCCCACCACCAATCGGCGCTCTCGACTCCCGACTGGCAGAGCATTTCAAACAGCTTGGTCCTGGCGTCGGCAGGCAGCTGCTCGAAGTCTTCGCGCATGGCGTCGAGTACGGCCTTGCTGGTGGAGACCATGTCGTTGCAGATCTCCTTCTTCTCATCCAAGCTGTATCTCAGGCGAGTACAGGCAGATATCTGCTTTGAAATAGGCTATATCCTCGGCCTGCTGGAGCTCGGTCCATTTCTCATCGTTCATCATGGTCATATCGGCGATCCTTTCGTCTCTCCCTCCGCGCAAAACCCGAAGGTCGCGGGTGAATCTTGGAAGCCTTCTGGAAGACATTGGAAGAAAAACCAGTGGCGCCCAATGTCCCCCAGCGGTACCAGTGTCATCAAGAAACGCCTGCTAGGAGTACTAGTGATGTATCGTGTCGCCTTCTGTCATATCGTTGAATGCCGCTCATAACCCGGAGGTCGTTGGTTCAAATCCAGCTCCCGCGACCAAACTTTCAGCCACCTTCGGGTGGCTTTTGTTTTACCGAATGGCGGTACGCAAGTCGGCGGACTGATGGGGGGGCGCGGCAACTTTCTGCAAGTTTGCTTCTTTGTTGGGCGTGATGCCGAGGCTCGCAAAGCTGCAGGCAGCAGCCACCGGCAGCAAAACGCTCTAACCCGCGTCGGCGCACTGCTGGATTGTGAAGGCAGAAACGACGCTGGGGTTAGCTGCAGAGACACCACGTCGGGCAATGCTGCGTGGTCGGGGTCGCACGAGAGGATTTGAGCCAGCGGCACCGTGCGGGCGCCACTGCCAAACGAGTCGAGCAAAGGGGATGCTCGCGATAAAGGAGGCAAGGTCGATGGAAACGCTTATCGTTGGGGACGTACACTTGAGGACCGAATGGGTCCTTCCGGCCATCGACGACGTGCTTGCCGGACATCCCGCTGTGGGGCGCGTGGTATTCACCGGCGACTTCTGCGACGAATGGAACGCGCGACCGCAAACCATGCGGGACGGCATTTGCACCCTGGTCCGCTGGGTGGAAGCCCGACGGAGCCAGGGACTGTCCGTCGACCTCGTATTCGGGAACCACGATTTCCAATACCTGCTGGGCGAGCAAGGGCCCGGCACTCACATGACCCTGGTGCCGTTCGTGCGCGAGATGCTTTTCCCGCTTGGGCTGCGGATGGCCCACATCGTCGACGGCTTCCTGGTCACCCACGCAGGGCTCACCGGCATCTGGGCCAACGAGTACCTCAGCCGGCCCGCAACGGCCGAAGAGGCGGCGCACCAGCTCAACGCCATGCTGGACGAAGGGTCGCTACGCACGCTCTACAAACTCCACGCTTGTGGGCGCGGGCGCGGCGGTCGCGAAGTGCCTGGGCCGTTGTGGGCCGACCGTCAGGAGCTCATGCGCGACCCGTACCCAGCATTCAACCAGATTGTCGGCCACTCTCCTCTCCGTCGCATCACCCGGGAGCGCGTGTTCGCCAAAGGTAGCGACGGCACACGGCGAGCTGTTGTCCTGTGGTTCTGCGACACGTTCTCTCGCTTGCCGAACGGGCGCGCCATCGGCAACGGCAGCATGCTCCTGATGGCTAACGGGAAGGGGCGGCCGGTGCCCTAGTGCGCGGAGAACCGGCCATGTGGGTTTGCGGGACATCGCACAAGCGGCATGTCGCGCATCCGCACTGCAAGCGACTGAGCTGCGGAAACAAGTGAAAATCCCAGTTCACGGGCAAGTGCGCGACATGCCTGCTGTGCAACGCATAACCGGCATGTCGTGCATCGCTCGCAGTAACGAGCAGAAGCTGCGGCGGGCGGCAGCGGGCGGGCGGCAGCGGGCTGGCGGCAGCGGGCGGGCGGCAGCGGGCTGGCGGCAGCGGGCTGGCGGCAGCGGGCGGGCGCAATCGTTCGAAATGTGCCGCCCGAGAATCCACTCCTTCACAGCCAGCTGACAACTCCCCCACCCTCCCCCGATGAGACAGAGGGCTTTGCAAAAATGGGGGGCAAGTCCCTAGTGGAGGAGGACAGCATGAGCAAGTCCGCTCTCGATAAATTTGTCGCCCCGCGCACACCGGGCACGCCAGACCCATTCGCACGTCCCCTTGACGACGTCTCGACGCATGACGCAAAAAACCGAGCATCCAGAGAGATGACGTCCCAGCGGCTGGATTCAGCCCTAAACAAGCTGGCTGGAATCCCTTGCCGACTTGCGACCGCCCTGGCCGTGGCCGCATGCCTGGTGCTGGGAACAGCGGCGAGTGCGTGGGCCGCTTCGGGAAGCTGGGAAGGCCGGGATGGCGCCTGGTGGTACCGCTACGACAACGGCGGATACGCTACCAACTGGGAGTCCATCGACGGCAGCTGGTATCACTTCGGCGCGTCGGGCTGGATGCAAACCGGCTGGCTCGACCTGGACGGCACCTGGTACTACCTGACCTCGTCGGGGGCCATGGCCGAGGGGTGGGAGTCCGTCGGCGGCTCCTGGTACTACCTCAACCCGGGCAGCGGCGCTATGGCCGAAGG
>NZ_CALPDA010000016.1:0-40998 GCF_943193145.1 Adlercreutzia aquisgranensis
GGATAACGCTCGCCCCCTACGTATTACCGCGGCTGCTGGCACGTAGTTAGCCGGGGCTTCTTCTGCAGGTACCGTCGGAATTCGTCCCTGCTGAAAGCGGTTTACAACCCGAAGGCCTTCGTCCCGCACGCGGCGTTGCTGCGTCAGGGTTTCCCCCATTGCGCAAAATTCCCCACTGCTGCCTCCCGTAGGAGTCTGGGCCGTATCTCAGTCCCAATGTGGCCGGTCGGCCTCTCAGCCCGGCTACCCGTCGAAAGCTAGGTGGGCCGTCACCCCGCCTACTACCTGATGGGCCGCGACCCCATCCCCCGCCGCCGGAGCTTTCCCGGCGGGGCCATGCGGCCTCGCCGGAGTACCCGGTATTAGCGCGGCTTTCGCCGCGTTATCCCGGAGCGGGGGGCAGGTTGGTCACGTGTTACTCACCCGTTCGCCACTCTATGTCCGCCCGAGGGCGGTTTAGTCGTTCGACTTGCATGTGTTAAGCACGCCGCCAGCGTTCATCCTGAGCCAGGATCAAACTCTCCGTTGAAGGAAGGGGGACGCCCGCGAGGGCCTCCCCCGATCGTTCGATTTGAAGCTCTTTGAAAGAAATTGTCTCTGCGCCGGGCCCCTCTGGGCCGCGGCGCCGGATCGTTGCTCGGCTTATGTCTTCCTGTCCACAGTATCCGGTTGTCAAGGTTCCCGCCGCGCCCCGCCTCGCGAGACGCGCAAGAAGATACTTTACCCTGCCGCCGCCTCCCCGTCAAGGGGTTATTTTCGGATTCTCGGAAATTTCTTTCCGGCCCTCCGGGGCGGCTGGTGCCAGTCGCCCGGCTCCAGGGGCTGCTCATCTCTCCTTGGAAAAAAGCAGCTTGTATATAATACGCATCGGCCATAGCTTGCGCAAGAAAAAAGTTTGCCGATTGGCCTAATCTAAGAGAAAATACCTGCGTTAATTGTTTCCTGGTCGTTAGAAGGCCAGTTCAACCAGTATTTGACAACGCTGCAGCACTTGTGGACGATTTGTGTTCCTGCTGCGTTCTATTCGGCGGGCTTCCAATCGCGCCCCACGATAACGAGCACGTCGGTCTCCAGATGATAGAAGTCGGCGTAGTCCGAAATTACCCGACCGACACCGAGCTGCTGCGCCACGCTCTGCGCAGCCGTCTGGAACTCGTCGGCGGCGTACACGACCAGGGTCTCGTCGTAGGCCTCGATATCGGTGTTGCCGATACCCTCGACGTTGAACCCGCGGTCCTCGAGGGAGTCGGAGATGCTTGCCGCCGCCCCGGAAACACCCGATCCGTTCTTCACGAACACCGTGAACGAAGAGGGATCGACCCGGGGAGCGGATTCCTGCGAGACCACGGGAGCCTGGCCCTGGCTCATGCTTGCCAGGTAATCGCCCCACGCGCCCTCGTCCACCCGGTAGATGACGATGCCGTCCCGCGAGATGTCGTCGCCGGGGAGCATGGCGCCGGAAATCGCTCCGACCCCCACGGAGGCCATAGACGTTATCAGATGGTTCACCTCGCCGGTGCTCTCGTCGGTGCGCAGGCATCCGGGCAACCGGTCGATGAGGGCATAGAATCCCAAGGAGTCCAGGGAGAGCAGCTTGGCAGACAACGAGCGAAGCACCTCTATGCGGTTGGCCGCCATTTGCCGAGCGCCTCCGCTGAGGTTGGTGGCGCGGACCATCGTGAGGGCTCCGGCGCCGTCGACCTGCTGCTGCCCAGCCGGCACGTACACGCTGCCGGCCCGGGGATCGTCAATCTCCTCGCCTACCTCGACCGAAATGCCGTCGAGGGCGTCCACCAAGGACCTCAAACCATCAGAGTCGATCTTCAGAACGTGAGTGATCGGCACCTCCGCTAAGGAGGAGACCGCCTCCACGACCCCGGCATCGCCCAAGTGGTCCCACAGATCGCTCAGCGTATAGAGCAGCCCGTCGTCGCCGGTGGAAACCACGTTCGAGGGGATGGCAATCACCTGGGCGGTCCTGTTCTCGGTGTCTACGTGCACGAGGGCGAAGGCGTCGTTGCTCTGGGCCTGGTCCGCCGACCCCACCGTGACCGGCGCCGAGGAGGCCGAACCGCTAGCGGCCAGGCCGTCTACGGCGGTGTCGGACACGTCGAGGGAATGCAGATCATCGGCGGAGGACGAGCGAACCCTTTCAGGAGCGACGTCCCCTTCCACGGAGAAATCGGCAAGCACCAGACTGTAGAAGGAGCCTTCCTTCGAGGCGGGCTGCAGCGCCGAGGCTGCATTGGAGTCGCCCAGGGCCAGGCGGGAGTCGATGGACCCCAGGAGCACGGCCACCCCCACCGCGACCGCGACCACGATGGCGACGGCAAGGGCTGCAACGATCGCGACCGCGGTCTTGACCCTGCGCTTGCGGTGCACCTCTCTGTCGAACCTGCGGGCGCCGACGCGGCCGCCCTTCCGAGGCGCCGCCGCATCGTCGACCTTCAGCACGCTGCTCACGTAGCCGCGCGATGCGCGACGCTGCTTGCGGGGATTGGAAAAGCCGACGGCGCTCGCGTTCGTTGGCCGCTCCGACAGCCGGCCCACCCCGGCGTGGGTACCTACGACGTTCGAGCGGATGTCCCGAGACGTGCGACGGGAGCGCCTGGGCTTGAAGCTGTCGGACCGCGCCACCGGACAGGCCAGCCTTACCGACCCGAGGCGTCGGCGGCGGGGCGGGACACGCGGGCGCCAAGACTGCGCAGCTTGCCGACGTAGTCCTCGTAGCCGCGGTCGATATGCTGCACCTTATGCACGCGCGTCTGGCCCTCGGCAGCAAGGCCCGCCAGAACGAGGGCCGCTCCGGCACGCAGGTCGGTGGACGAGACGTCGGCCCCCTGCAGCGCGCACGAGCCGCGGACGATGGCATGATGGTCCTCTATGGCGATGTCGGCCCCCATGCGCGCGAGCTCGCTTGCGAACATGAACCGGTTCTCGAACACGTTCTCCGTTATGACGGACATGCCCTCGGCACAGCTGGCCAGCAGCATGAACTGGGCTTGCAGATCGGTGGGAAACCCTGGATGAGGAAGCGTCTGGATGTCGGTGGGAACCAGCGCGCGGCTGCGCGAGACGGTCACGTAGTCGTCGCCCACCTCCACCGAACAGCCCATGGAGTCGAGCTTCATGAGGGCCATCCGCAGGAAGGCGGGGTCGACGCCGCGCACGGTGACCGGACCGCCCGTAAGCGCGCCGCCCACCAGGAACGTACCGGCCTCGATACGGTCGCCCACCGTCGTATGGGTGCAGGGATGCATGGACTGAAGCGGCACGCCCTCGACCTCGATCAGCGCCGAGCCGGCTCCGCTGATGCACGCCCCCATGGCGTTGAGCATGTTCGCCAAATCGACGATTTCGGGCTCTCGCGCCGCATTGCCCAACACAGTGCGCCCTTCGGCGACCACGGCCGCCATGAGCAGGTTCTCCGTTGCGCCCACGCTGGGAAAGTCCAGGACGACCTCGGCGCCGTGCAGTCCGCGGGGCGTCGAGGCATGGAGATTACCGTGCTCCATGTTGAATTCGACGCCAAGCGCCTGCAGGCCCACCAAATGCATGTCTATCTTGCGAGCGCCGATCTGGCAGCCGCCTGGCATGGCGACGCACGCCTTGCCGAAACGGCCGATGAGGGCGCCGAGCACCGAGATGCTTGCACGCATCTTCGAGACGAGCTCGTAGGGGGTCTGGTAAGAGTCGACCGGCGCCGTGTCTATGAGCAGGCTGTGCCCTTCGCGCTCCACCGTAGCGCCTAGGCGCCGGAGCACTTCGGCCATGATGTCGATATCCGAAATGAGCGGAACGTTGTCTATGCGAGAGGTGCCGCGCCCCAGAAGCGAGGCGGCCATGAGCTTCAGGGCGGAGTTCTTCGCACCGGAAACCGATACGGTGCCTTGGAGGGGAGAGCCCCCCTCGATAACGATGATCTCTTCGGCCATGGAGCCCCTCTATCCTCATGCCCGCCGAATCCGGAGCAGAGACGGCGAGGCGGTGTCGTTGCACGTGCCATTATAGAAAGCGGAGACCCCCGCTCGGAGGCCTCCGCAATGAAAACAGATGGTCGAAGGGGGCTTCGCGCCCCTTGCCCGCCCTGCCGGGACGACTAAGCGCCCAGCACGAAGCGCTGGAAGTCCAGGATGGAGATCTGGCCGCCCAGGGCCTTGGCCGTCTCGGCGGTGTAGTCGGCCACGGTCTGGTCGGGGTTCTTCACGAACTGCTGCTCGGTCAGCACGTTCTCCTTGTAGAACTTCTCCAGGCGGCCGGTGGCCATCTTTTCCTGGATAGCCTCGGGCTTGCCGGACTCGGCGGCCTGGGCCATGTAGATGGCCTTCTCGTGCTCGATGGTCTCGGCGGGAACGGCATCGCGGTTGGCGGCCACCGGGGAGGCGGCGGCAACCTGCATGGCGATATCGCGCCCGTAGGCCTTGAACTGGTCGGAGGCCGGGTCGATGCCCTCGAGGCCGAAGGCCACGAGCACACCGATCTTGCCGCCGCCGTGGATGTAGGAGGCCACGCCGTCGGCGGCCACGGTGGCGACGCGGGCGATCTGGGTGTTCTCGCCCATCACGTGGATGGCGTCAGTCACGACGGCCTCCACGGTCTCGCCCTCGCAGTCGGCGGCCTTCAGGGCCTCGACGTCCTGGGCGTCGGCGGCGAGGGCCGCCTTGGCGATGCGCTCGGCATAGGCCTTGAACTTGTCGTTCATGGCCACGAAGTCGGTCTCGCAGTTCAGCTCGACCATGGCACCCTTCGTGCAAGCGTCGTTGAGCACGCACATGACGGTGCCCTCGTTGGTGGCACGGCCGGCCTTCTTGGCCACGGCAGCCAAGCCGCGGGTGCGCAGCACGTCTACGGCCTTCTCCATGTCGCCCTCGGCCTCGACGAGCGCCTTCTTGCACTCCATCATGCCGGCGTCGGTCATCTCGCGCAGTTCCTTGACCATGGCAGCGGTGATGTTCGCCATTGATTCCTCCTTGACGGTGAAAGGGTTGGTTTACTCGGCAGCCTGCTCGGCGACCACGGCCGCGGCATCGGCGGCAGCTTCGACGGCGGCCTCGGCGGGGGTGGTGGTCTCGGCCACGGCAGCCGCGGCGACGTCGCCCTGGGCATCGGCGGCGCCGGCCATCTCGACGGCGGTCACCGGCACGCCCACGCCCGCAACCACGGCGTCGGCAATGAAGTCGGTGAGCAGACGCACCGAGCGGATGGCATCGTCGTTGGCGGGAATGCCGTAATCCACGTCGTCGGGATCGCAGTTGGTGTCCAGCGTGCCCACCACGGGGATGTTCAGGCGATGGGCTTCCTTGATGGCGATGGCCTCGCGGTTGGTGTCCACCACGAAGATGGCGTCGGGAACGCGCTTCATGTTGCGGATGCCGTTGAGGTTGGCCTGCAGCTTGGAGAGCTCCTTGAGCTTGAGGATCTGCTCCTTCTTGGGCAGCAGCGCCATGCGGCCGTCGGCCTCCATGGCCTCGAGCTCCTCCATATAGGAGACGCGCTGGCGGATGGTGACGAAGTTGGTGAGCATGCCGCCCAGCCAACGAGAGTTCACGTAGGGCATGCCACACTTGATGGCGGCGTCGGCCACGGCCTCCTGGGCCTGCTTCTTCGTGCCCACGAACAGCACGGTGCCGCCCTTGCGGGCAACGTCGGCGCAGAAGGTGTAGGCCTGGTCGAGGCCCACGAGCGTCTGCTTGAGGTCGAGGATGTAGATATCGCCGCGGCTGCCGAAGATGTAGGGCTTCATCTTGGGGTTCCAGCGACGGGTCTGGTGACCGAAGTGGCTGCCCGCATCGAGCAGCGTCTGAATGCTGACTTTCGCCATTGCTTTCTCCATTCGTTAGTCCTCTGCCCGCGGTCTTCCCCGGCCCCGCAGCCTTTTCCGGTGGCCACTAGCGGAGCCAAGTCACGCGAGCATGCGTGATTAGAAACCTGGCTATCCTACCACAGCCCCTCGCCTGTTTGCGCTTTTTCCCTTCCCGCAAACCCAACATCACGCTTCCTCCACAGCCTATTGGGTATACTCGGCCCCTGCACGCAATCGGTCAGGAGGGTAGATGGACTTCAACAAGGTAACCTTCGAGCGCTCTTTCGGCATTTCATCGCAGCTGCCCCCCTCCACCGTGGCGGAGGTGTCGTTCGCCGGGCGGTCGAACGTGGGCAAATCGTCGCTTCTGAACAAGCTGTTCAACCGCAAGAGCCTGGCGAAGGTGTCGTCCACCCCGGGCAAGACCTCCACCATCAACTTCTTCGAGAGCCCGGGGATGCGCTTCGTCGACCTTCCCGGCTACGGCTACGCGAAGGTGTCCAAGTCCGAGAAGGGGCGCTGGTCGGAGCTCATCGAGGGCTACTTCAACCAGGAGCGCAACTTCGCGCTGGTGGTGAGCCTGGTGGACATCCGCCACGAGCCGAGCGCCCTGGACCGCAACATGATCGCCTTCCTGCAGGAGGCGCAGCTGCCCTTCGCCGTGGTGCTGACCAAGGCGGACAAGCTCTCCCGCCAAGCCCAGATGAAGCAGCGGGCCGCCATCCGCAAGGCGCTGAAGCTGGGTTCCGACGTGCCCATGGCCGTGTGCTCGTCGGCCAACGGAGCCGGGATAGACGAAGTGCGCTCGATCATCGCCCGGGCCGTGGCAGACGGCGCGCCGGAGTAGGGACGCTTCGGGCGAAGGGCCTTAGGGCCGCACGAAGATCATGCCGGCCTGGACGCCGCCGATGATGACGCCCACGCCCTCCGTGGCCGCATGAATCATCTGGCCATTGCCGATGTAGACGCCGCAGTGCTGGGCGTTCACGGCGATGTCGCCGGGCTGCGGATCGCTTACCTGGGGCCAGCCGAGGAACGTATAGGTCGTGCCCAAGCGGGTATAGCTTCCGGAAACCGCGTAGCTCACCAGCCCCGAGCAGTCGAAGGCCCCGGGGCTGCAGGCCCCCCATACGTAGTCGGCGCCAAGGCAGCTGTAGGCACGGTCGACGATGGCGTTTCCGGTGGAGGGGTTGTACTCGACAGAAGGCGTAGTCGCGGAAGGCGCGGAGGCCGAGGGACCCGAGGCGTCGGAGGACTCCGAACCGCCCGAAACCCCCTGGGAGGCAGCGGCCTGCTGCTCGGCAGCCTGGCGGGCGGCCTCCTCCGCAGCGGCCTGGCGGGCGGCCTCCTCGGCTGCCGCACGCGCAGCGGCCTCCTCGGCCAAGCGCTGCGCCTCGCGCTCCTGCTCGAGCAGCTCGGCGGCTTCGGCGGAGAGGCTGTCGTAGGTAGCGCGCATGGCCTCGGTGGTCTCCTGGGCCTGCTGTTGGATGCGCTCGGCCTCGGCCGCCTTGTCGCGCGCCGTCTGCGTGCGCTCGTCCAAAATCACCTTCTGGTCGCGTATCTGCGAGCGGAGCTCCTTGGTCTGCTCGATCATCTCGGTGTCGCCGCGGTTGATGTCGACGAGCACCGACCAGCGCGTAGTGAAGTCCTCCCAGCTGGTAGCGCCCAGCAGCAGGTCGAGAAAACCGGTCTCGCCCTGGATGTACATGCTGCGCGCCCGCGACCCCAGACGATCCTGCATGGAGAGGATCTGCTCGGTGGCCTCGTCGATGGAGGCCTGGGCGGCAGCGGCCTCCTCTTCGGCGGCCTGCTGCTCGTCAAGGGCAGTGAAGTAGTCGTTGGAGGCTTTGTCGAGCACCTCCTGCATGGCGTCCAGCGACGCGAGCACCTCTTGGGCCTCGGCCTGCTTCTCCGCGGCCGTAGGCGTTGCGGATGCAGGGGATACGCAGGTCAGAGCAATGATGCAGGCAGAGACAAAGCACGTGAGCGCCGTGACGAGCGCGGTGCGAAAGGCGTGCGTATGCATGAATAGAAACCTCCGGTCGGTACCGTTTCGCGGGTATCTTTTCGACCAGAGTACCAAACAAGGCGGCAAACGGCAGGGGCTTTCGGCCCAATACGACAAGGGGCACAGAACGCGAACACACCGCCTCCATTCATCAGGGAACGGCTCAGCTTTCGCCGGGCGGCTCGCCGGCGGCCTACAGCCCGCGCTCGAACCCCTCGTCGCGCTGCAGCCCGCTCCCGTCGGCGGCGGCGGTGGCCAGCTGGTCGCAGCGCTCGTTCTCCGGATGGCCCGCATGGCCCTTCACCCACACAAAGCTCACCTCGTGGGGCTTTATCGCCTCCAGCAAGCGCTTCCACAAGTCGACGTTTTTCACCGGCTGCTTCGAGGCCGTCTTCCAGCCTCGGCGCACCCATCCCTCGACCCAGTGCTGCGCAAAGGCGTTGACCAGGTACTGGGAGTCGGAGTAGACGGTCACCTTGCAGGGGCGGCGCAGCGCCTCCAAGCCCACGATGGCGCCCAGAAGCTCCATGCGGTTGTTCGTCGTCTGCAGGAAACCGCAGGACAGCTCCTTCTCGTGCAGCTGCCCGGCGGAATCCGTGAAGCGCAGCACGGTGCCGTAGCCGCCCGGCCCAGGGTTGCCCCGAGACGAGCCGTCGGAGAACAGATCAACGACCTGCATAGCGCTTCTTGAAGAAGTCGAAACGGGGAGGCAGCTCGCAGACGCGGTGCGCCCCCTCCACGATCTCGCCGGCGCTGCACAGCTCCGCCATGCCGTCGAAGTCGTAGTTCCAGCTGAAGAACTCGTCGAAGGAGAAGTTCAGGTAGTCGCAGATGGTCTCGGTGCCGCCGGGGACTACCGGGTGCATGAGCAGCGTGCACACGCGCAGCAGGTAGAAGCTGTCCAGCAGCACCTGGCGGCGGGCCGCATCGTCGCCTGCGAGCTCGGCGTTCTTGATGCCGTCGGCCCAGTACTTGTTCGACCAGCGGATGAACTCGTCCATGAGGGCCATGATGCTGTGCAGCTCCACCTTGTGCATGATCGCATCGTAGGAGGCCATGGCGTCGTGGGCCCGCTGCAGGACCGCAGGCGTGACCTCCCCCACGGGCATGTTGCACCCGAAGGATTTCTGAGCCTCGTAGAAGCAGCTGCGCGCCAGACGGTTGAACACGTTCGTGAGCAGCGCAGACTCCTTGAGCACCGGGTCGGCCACCCGCGGGTCGCTGCGCTTGTCCGCATCCGGGTCGAAGGCCTTCGGCTTGAAGCCGACGGACTTCTGGTCAAGGCCCAGGGCCAGGAAGTGGGCCCGCAGCTCCTCGGCGGAGTAGTGCTCCAGGAGCTCGTCGGCCGTGGGCGGCTTCACCGCCCCCGAAGAGGACGCCTTCTTGTTGCCCAGCAGGATGTGGTAGTTGGCCACCAGGCGCGTCTGGCGCACGGGATGCTCGGTCGGCTCGCCCGTGACGATATCGGTGCCCGAGAGCGCCTCGAACATGGCCGTCTGGGCCACGCCGTAGAAGTAGAGGTTGTCCTGGCCGATGAACTGGTAGACCTGGGCGTCGGGGCTGCACCAGAAGTCCTTCCAGCTGTCCCGGGGAAGCCCCAGCTCGTCGTTGGCGGCGATGGTGAAGGAGATGGGCGCCCACAAGCTCTCCGGCCAGCACCACACCGTAAGGCCGCCAAGCCCCTCGATGTCCGGCGCCGCCACGCCCCACTCGATGTTGCCCGTGATGCGGAAGGGCACGAGGGTCTTGCCCGACCGGAAGCGGATGCCCGCCTTCTCCAGGACCGCACGGGCCACGTCGCGGTCCTCGATGTTGGCGAAGCCCACCTCGAAGCTCTGCTTGCCGTCGGCGGCCGGCACCACCTCGCAGGCGGGCAGTTCGTCCCGCACCTGGTTGAATGCCTCTTCCATATCGTTCTTCACGTACAGCACCGGCGGCAGCAAAAACTCCGCTATGGTCTGGGGCACGATCGCGCGCACGTCGGCATCGGCTCCGAGCTCGGCTGCGTAGGCGCGCAGGTAGTCGCCGAAGGCGGGCAGGTCGAAGTACCAGTTCTCCACCGGGCGCATCTCGGGCACGCATCCGGTAAGCGACGACTTCGGCGCGATAAGGTCCTCGGGCGCGTAGCTGTGGCCCAGGTCGCACTCGTCGGCGTAGGCCTTCTCGGACTTGCAGCCCTGCACAGGGCAGCGGCCGGTCACCTGGCGGCCGTTGAGGAAGGTCTGAGCCTGCGGGTCGAAGAACTGCAGGGTGGAGCGGCGGCGCAGATGCCCTGCTTCGTAGAGGGAACGGATGAAGCGGTCGGTGAAGGCCTGATGGACCTCCCCCGCATGGCCGATGCCCGACCCCTGGTAGATGCTCAGGCTGATGTCGTAAGCCGCAAGGGTGCGCTTCTGGGCCTCGTGGTTGCGCTCGACGTAGTCGGCGATGGTGCCGTCGAAGCCCGCTTCCTCCCTGAGCTTTCGGTACCCCTCGTTAATGGGGGAACCGAAGCAGTCCGTGCCGCTGATGAAGCGGACGTTGTCGGCTCCGATGCGGTCCCGCAGGAAACGGGCGAACGCGTCGGCGGGCACGAACACGCCGGCGATATGGCCGAAGTGCAGGGGCTTGTTGCCGTAGGGCATGCCCGCGGTCACTACGGCGCGGGCCGGCCACGCAGCCTGGAGGTTATCGGTCGCCATTCAATGCTCCTTCCGAAGACGAACCGAGCAATCCGAGTAGTGTCTCGCCGTCAAGGGAGGGTTTGCCCTCGGAGAGAAGGTCGAGCAGCTGCGAGAGATCGGACGAGTATCCGCCCAGGTGGTAGACATCGTAGCCGGAAAGACCGGCGAGCTGGGCCGCGTAAGCCACGGCGTCGTCCTCGTAGCCTATCCGGTCGGCCAGCCCGTTGTCCACCGCCTCGGTCCCCAGAAACGTCATGCCCGTCGCCAGCTCGCGCACCTCTTCGGCGCTCATGCCGCGCCCTTCGGCAACGGTTTCGATGAACTGGTCGTTCACCGCGTTAACCTGGTCCTGGTAGTACTGGCGCTCCTCCTCGGTGAGCGGGCGGTAGCCGTAGCTGGAATCCTTGCTGTCGGCCGACGCGATGGTGTCGATGGATATGCCCAGCTTCTCCATGAGCTCGGACAGGTCGGTCACCTGCATCAGCGTGCCGATGGCCCCCACGAAGGAGGACTTGGCCACGAAGATGCAGTCGGCCTGGCTGGATATCTCGTAGGCGGCGCTGGCGTTGAGCGATGCCGTGGAGACCACGATGGGCTTGTCGAAGTCGCGCACGAGCGCCGACATCTCCTCCCCCGCCGTGGACACGCCGCCGCCCGAATCGACCCGAAGCACCACGGCTTTGATATGGGGGTTCTCGCTGGCGATATCGAGCTGGGCCTTCAGCCCCTCCGGGCTGCAGGTGGTTCCGTCGTACTGGATGGTGCCGCTCATGTCGATGACCGCAACGGTGTCGCGCTCGAGGAACTCGGCCCCGTCGTAGAGCGACGAGGACCCCAGCGCTCCGAACGACGATGCGAAGAGGGCCGTGCACGAGCCCATGCCCACCACGAGCACAAGGCATACGCACAACGCCACCACGATGCCGACCACCCAGCCCCGGGACTGCCGCGGCTGGGCGGGAACCGCGTAGACCGGCTGCCCGCAAGCTCCGTACGGACCCCACTGCGGTGCGCCCGGCGCTGCGGACGGAGGCACGAAGGAGGCCGGCTGCGGCGGCGGGACGGCGGCCTGGCCCGGGTACTGCCCGCGATTCACGTTGTCGTCCATGCGCTCTCCCCTTCAGGCCTACAGCTCCGCCACGCCCTCGCCCTTGGCGCTACGGTTGGCCTTGCGGGCGGTGCGGATGAGGAACTCCTCATTGGTCTCGGTCTGCTTGAGCGATTTGATCAGCATGTCCATGGAGCGCTCCGTGGAGTTCATGTTCGAGAGGATGCGGCGCACGCCCCACACCAGGGTGGCCATCTGCGGGTCCATGAGCAGCTCCTCCTTGCGGGTGCCGGAAGCCACCGGGTCGATGGCCGGGAAGATGCGGCGGTCGGCCAAGTTGCGGTCGAGCTTGAGCTCCATGTTGCCGGTACCCTTGAACTCCTCGAAGATGACCTCGTCCATCTTCGAGCCCGTATCCACCAGCGCGGACGCCAGGATGGTGAGGCTGCCGCCGTTCTCGATGTTGCGGGCGGCGCCCAGGAAGCGCTTCGGCGGATAGAGGGCCGTGGAGTCCACGCCGCCGGACAGGATGCGCCCGCTGGCAGGCTGGGCCAGGTTGTAGGCGCGGGCGAGGCGCGTGATGGAGTCGAGCAGGATGACCACGTCGCGGCCCTCCTCAACCAAGCGCTTCGCGCGCTCGATGACCAGCTCGGCCACGGCGATATGGTTCTCCGTGGGCATGTCGAAGGTGGAGGAGATGACCTCGCCCTTGATGCTGCGCTGCATGTCGGTAACTTCCTCGGGACGCTCGTCCACCAGAAGGCACATGAGGTGCACCTCGGGATTGTTGGCCGTGATGGAGGCCGCGATGTCCTTCAGGATGGTGGTCTTGCCGGCCTTGGGGGGCGACACGATCAAGCCGCGCTGGCCCTTGCCGATGGGAGACACCAAGTCGATGACGCGGGCGGTGACGGCGCTCTTGCCGTGCTCCATGACCAGGCACTCGTCGGGATAAACCGGCGTAAGGTCGCCGAAGCGCACGCGATGGGCGGCCTCTTCGGGGTCGCGGCCGTTGACCGCGGTGATCTTCTGCAGGGCGCCGTACTTGTCGTTGGGGCGCGCCGGGCGCGTCTGGCCGGAGACCATATCGCCCTTGCGCAGGCCGAAGCGACGGATGAACTGCGTGCTGATGAAACAGTCGTCCTCGCCGGGCAAATAGCCGCTCGTGCGCAGGAAGCCGTAGCCGTCGGGCATGATGTCCAAGACGCCCGTGGCGTCCTTGAAGCCCTCGGCGCGCACCGCCGCCTGGAACACGGCTTCCACGAGCTCGGCCTTCTTCATGCCGGCGCCGTCGAGGCCCAGCGCCGTCGCCTTCTCGCGCAGCTCGGCAACCTTGAGCTTGGCCAGCTCGTCCTTGTTCACGCTGGGAACCATCTCGCGCTGCTGGTTGTTGTGGCGGCCGTGCTGCTTGCGGTTGCCGCCCTGGTTTCCCTGGTTGCCGTAGGGCTGCTGGCCGCGGTTGCCCTTGCCCTGCTGCTTCTGGCGACCTTGCTGTTTCTGGCTTTGGGTGCCCGAGGCCGGTCGGGGCTGGGGGCGGTCGGCGCTGCGCGCGGCGTCCTGGTGCTGCACCTTCACGCTCTTGCGGCGCACGCGGCCCTGGGGGCGCTGCGACTCGCCTTCGGAGCGGGGGGCCGCATCGTCCGCAGGCGCGCGGTTCTCGGTGCTCGCCTGCTCCGCCGCGTCCTGCTTGACCTTGGGCGGGCGGCCGCGACGGGGCTTGGGGGCCTCGTCAGCCGAAGCGGCGCTCTCGGCGTTCTCGGCGGCCTTCGCCTGCTCCGCGTCGGCCTTGCGCGGACGGCCGCGCTTGCGCTTGGGGGCCTCGGCGGGCGCACTCTCCGATGAGCCGGAGGCGTCGGAGGCGGAGGAGGCGCGGGTGCGCGTCTTACGGGCCGGGGCATCGGCGGCGGGGCGCCCCTCCGCGGTTACTGCTTCTTCGCTCATGCGTTCTTAACTTTCTCCCAATCCTTCATGAAAGCATCCAGGCCGCGGTCGGTCAGGGGATGCTGCACGCACTTCTTCAGGGCAGCGAAGGGCACCGTGGCGATATCGGCCCCCATGAGCGCCGCCTGGGCCACATGGTGGGGGCTGCGCACGGAGGCGGCAATGATCTCAATCTGCTGTCCGCCCACGGTGCTGTCGGTGAAGTCGTAGTTGCCGATGGCGGTCACCACGTCGGCCAGCTGGGCCAGGCCGTCCTCGGAGATGTCGTCGAAACGGCCTACGAAGGGGCTGATGTAGCGGGCGCCGGCCCGGGCGGCCATGATGGCCTGGGGCACCGTGAAGCACAGCGTCATGTTCACGGGGATGCCCTCCTGCGCCAGCTGGCGCGTGGCGGCCAGGCCCTCGATGGTGGTGGGGACCTTGACCACCACGTTGGGGGCCAAGGCGGCCAGAACCCGTCCGTCGGCGACGATGTCGTCGCGGGTCATGGCGACGCTCTCGGCGGAGACGGGGCCGTCCACCACGTCGCAGATGCGCTTGATATGGCTGTGGAAGTCATCCACCGAGCCGCCGGTGCGGGCGTAGAGCGTCGGGTTCGTGGTCACCCCCGCGAGCACGCCCCAGCTCGCCGCCTCCTCGATTTCCGCCAAATCGGCCGTATCCAGGAAAAACTTCACGCGTTCCCCTTCCCTTGCAAGGCTTACCGTTTCCCATGCGCCAACGACGCGCAGCAAGACACCTGTTCTCTTGGACTGATGTGAAAGACAGACGTACGCTCCCGATGGGCGCCGGCATGGCGACGGCGCAAAGGGAGCCTTGAAGAATCCACCTGCCCATAGTAGCGCAAGCCCGCAGGCGCTGCAAGAAAAACACAGCAGCAGCCGAGGCGCGCTACAGCCGCACGGGGATTCCGAAGGAGCGCATGGACTCCTTGACCTGGGAGATGGTGAACTCGCCGAAGTGGAAGACGCTCGCAGCCAGCACCGCGTCGGCCTCCCCCTCCAAGATCCCCTGGGCGAAATGCTCCAGGCACCCCACGCCGCCGCTGGCGATGACCGGGATGTCCACGGCGCGGGCCACGGCGCGGGTGAGCGCGCAGTCGAACCCCTCGCGGCTGCCGTCGCGGTCCATGGAGGTGAGCAGGATCTCGCCGGCACCAGCGCGGGCCGCCTGAGCAGCCCAGGCCACGGCGTCGATTCCCGTGGCCTTGCGCCCACCTGCCACGTAGACCTCCCAGCGGTTGGGCCTGCCCGCCTCCGCCTTGGCGTCCACGGCCACCACCACCGCCTGGCTGCCGAACGCCGCGGCGGCCCGGGATATGAGGGAGGGGTCGGCTACGGCGGCGCTGTTCACCGACACCTTGTCGGCGCCGGCAGCGATCATGGAGCGCATGTCTTCGACGCTTCGGAAGCCGCCCCCTACGCAATAGGGCAGATGCAGCGACGCAGAAGCGCGGCTGGCCAGCTCCTGGGCGGTCGCGCGCTTGTCGGAGGTGGCGGTGATGTCCAGGAACACCACCTCGTCGGCCTTCTGGGCGTCGTAGAGCTCGGCCAGCTCGATAGGGTCTCCCGCATCGCGCAGGCCCACGAAGTTCACGCCCTTCACCACCCGGCCGCCGGCCACGTCCAGGCAGGGGATCACGCGCTTCGCTAGCATGGACACCCCGCTTCCGTGGCCGCTGCGCACGCCCGCACGCCCTCTTCGACGGACAGGGAGCCCTCGTAGATAGCGCGGCCCGCGATCACGCCCTCGATATGCCGCGCAATGGGGGCGAGCGCCTCGATGTCGGATACGCCGGCCACGCCCCCGCTGGCGATGACCGGATGCCCGAACGCCTCGGCCATGGCCTTGTAGGCGGCCGGATCGATGCCGGTCTGCATACCGTCGCGGGCGATGTCGGTGTAGACCAGATGGCGGTAGCCCAGCTCCGCCATGGCCCGCGCCAGCTCGCAGGCGTCGCGGCCCGTTCCCTGCCGCCAGCCGGCCACGGCCACCTCTCCCCCTCGGGCGTCGATGCCTGCGGCCAGCAGATCGCCGAACTCGAAGGCTGCGTCGCGGGCGAAGGCCTCGTCGGCCACGAGCGCCGTTCCCAGCACGATGCGGGATACCCCGGCGTCGACCAGGCGGCGCACGGTGGCCAGGGAGCGGACGCCGCCGCCCACCTCCACCGAAAGCCCCGTGGCCGACACGATGGCCTCGATGGCGGCGATGTTCTCGGGCAGCCCCGAACGGGCGCCGTCCAAATCGACCACGTGCAGCCACGACGCGCCCTGCTCCGCGAAGACGCGGGCCTGGGCCACGGGGTCGTCGTTGTAGACGGTCACCCGGTCGTAGTCGCCCTTCATCAGTCGCACGGCCTTCCCGCCGAGGATGTCGATCGCCGGTAGCAGATACATGGGCACCTAGCCTTCCTGGGCAAGCGAGACGAAGTTCCGAAGCAGCCGATGACCCGCTTCAGAGCTCTTCTCCGGATGGAACTGCACGCCGAAGGCGCGATCGCCGTAGCGCACCGCGCTGGGGAAGCGCACGCTGTGGCGCGTGCGCCCGATGACGAAGGGGCCGTCGGGCACCGCGTAGCTGTGGGTGAAGTAGAAGTACTCGCCGTCGGGGATGCCGTCGAAGAGCGCAGAGGCGGCCGACGGATCGGCGCCCTCCCCCGCAAGCGACACGGTGTTCCACCCCACATGGGGAATCTTGTAGGGGTTGCCCGCCTCGTCGGTTCTGGGAAGGCGGCCGACCACCCCGGGCAGGATGCCCAGGCCGACGGCGTTATGGGAAGACTCCTCGTCGTCGGGCTCGGGAGCGCCTTCCACCCCCTCTTCGAACATGAGGTGCATGCCCAGGCAGATGCCCAGAAAAGGCGCGCCCTCGGCCACCCGGCGGCGCAGAAGCCCGTCCAGCCCCAGCCTGCGCAGCGCGTCGGCGGCGTCGGCGAAGGCGCCCACGCCCGGCAGCACGATGGCGCCGGCGGTGGCGATGTCGCTTGCGCGGTCGGTCACCGCCACCTGGGCACCGGCAGCCTGAAGCCCCCGCTGCACCGACAGCAGGTTTCCCTTGTGGTAGTCGACGACGGCGATAGTCATCACAGCACGCCCTTCGTGCTGGGAAGCTCCTCGGGGTGCCGCGCATCCACGGCTACCGCCTGGCGAAGCGCGCGCGCCACGGCCTTGAAGGCGGCCTCCACGATATGGTGGGCGTTCTCGCCGGCCAGCTGGCGCACGTGCAGCGTCACCCCGGCGTTGGAGGCGAAGGCGATGAAGAACTCCTTGGCCAGCGACGAGTCGAAGTCCCCGATCATGCCCCAGGGCACGTCGACGGCCCAATGGAGCTGCCCGCGCCCGGAGATGTCGCAGGCGGCCAGCACCAGCGCCTCGTCCATGGGCAGAGCAACGGACCCGAAGCGAACGATGCCGCGCTTGTCGCCCAGCGCCCGGGCGAAGGCCTGCCCCAGCACGATGCCCGTGTCCTCCACGCTGTGGTGCCCGTCCACCTCAAGGTCGCCCTCGCAAACGGCGTCCAGATCAAACGATCCGTGGCGGGCGAAGGCCTCGAGCATGTGGTCGAAGAATCCGATGCCCGTGCGCACCTGCGACCGACCCGTCCCGTCGATGCCCAGCCGCACCGATACGGAGGTCTCCTTGGTGGTTCGCTCGACAGCAGCTTCCCGCATCATCGATCCGCCTTCCGCTCACTTGGCCCCAGCGCCTCGGCCAGGGCCCCCAGAAACAGGTTGTTCTCCTGACGGGTGCCGATGCTCACCCGTAGGCAGTCGCTTGTCAGCGGGTTGCCCGAGAGGTCGCGCACCAGCACGCCTTGGTCGTAGAGCCGCTCCCATACCCGGTGGGCGTCGGGCACTCGCACAAGGATGAAGTTCGCGTCGCTTCGGTAGGGGCTCGCCTGGGGCATGGCCGCAAGCTCACCGAACACGCGCTCGCGCTCGGCCACGATACCCCTGATAGCGGGGGCGAACCGCTCCCGATTGCGAAACACCGCGCAAGCCGCCGTCTGGGAGAGCGCGTTGACCGAGTAGGGCTGGCGCACCTTGCAGAGCTGCTCGATCACCGTCGGCGCCCCCAAGACGTAACCCATGCGCACGCCGGCCAGGGCGTATGCCTTCGAGAACGTGCGCAGAACGAGCAGGTTCTCGTAGTCGCCCAGCAAGGGCATCACCGATTCGTCGCAGAACTCGCCGTAAGCCTCGTCCACCAGCACGAGCGCGTCGGTGGTATCCAGCAGGCGCCGGACGAAGCCTGCGGGCGCGGCGTTGCCGGTGGGGTTGTTCGGGCTCGTCACCACCACGTAGTCGACATCCCCGCGCGCCACCCGGGCAAGGACCGCCTCCTCGTCGATGGAGAAGTCCGCGCGCCGGGGCACGTTCTCCGTCTTCGTGTGGGTCAGGCGCGCGTTGGCTTCGTAGACCGAAAACGTCGGCGGCAGGTTCAGGAACGTCCGCCCCGGGCCTCCCCAGCACAGCGCCACGTCGAACAGCAGCTCGTCGCCGCCGTTGCCCACCAGCACCTGCTCGCGCCGCAAGCCGTAGGCCCGGGCTATCTGGTCGCGCAGCTCGTTGGCCAGAGGGTCAGGATAGCGGTTGAGCGGTACCCGCTTCAGCTCGCGGGCAATCTCCTGGCGCAGCTTGTCCTCCACGTCGAGCGGGTTCTCGTTGGCCGAGAGGAACGCCCGCGCAGGCAGGTACTTCGGGTCGTAGGGCTGCATCCGGGCCAGATGGGCGGCAGGGGGGCGCACGCTACGCATGGAGCGCTCCGCCCGCATCCTGCGAACCGCCCCCGAAGAGCGCGCCCGTCTCGAGCAGGTTCCTGCGCAGGGCCACGCTTTCGCGATGGGCCCACAGCCCCTCGTGGTCGGCGATGGCCATGACCGTGGCCGCATCGCGGGCCAAGGCCTGCGGCGAGTACTGGATGACGCTGGACTTCTTCACGAACTCATCCACCGAAAGCGGCGAGGCGAAGCGCGCCGTGCCCCCTGTGGGCAGCGTGTGGTTGGGGCCGGCCGCGTAGTCGCCCACGGCCTCGGGAGTCCACTCGCCCAGAAAGATAGCGCCGGCGTTGCGGACCTCGCCCAGGTAGTCGAGCGCATGGGCCACGTGCAGCTCCAGATGCTCCGGGGCGATGACGTTGACCGCCTGCAGCGCCTGGCCCATGGTCCGGCACACCACGACGAGCCCCTGTTCGTCCAGGGAGGCGCGGGTGATCTGGGCGCGGGTGGAGCGGGCCATGTGCGCTTCCACCGCCTGGAGCACCGCGTCGGCGTAGCCCTCGCTCAGGCATACCAGATAGCAGCTGGCCAGCGGGTCGTGCTCGGCCTGGGCCATGAGATCTATGGCCACGAGCGCAGGGTCGGCGGTCTCGTCGGCCACCACGCACACCTCGGAAGGGCCCGCGATCATGTCGATGCCCACGTCGCCCGACACGACCTTCTTGGCGGCGGCCACGTAGGCGTTGCCAGGGCCGGTTATCTTGTCCACCGGCGCGATGGAGGCGGTGCCGTAGGCCAGGGCGGCCACGGCCTGGGCGCCGCCCACGGTGTAGATCTCGGTCACGCCCGCGATGCGACAGGCCTCCAGGATGGCGGCGTCCACGGTGCCGTCGGCGGTAGGCGGGGTCGTCACCACGATGCGCCCCACCCCGGCCACCGATGCCGGGATGGCATTCATGAGCACCGTGGAGGGGTACAAGGCCCGGCCTCCCGGCACGTAGATGCCCACGGAGTCGAGCGGGGTCACCTTCGCTCCGGTGAGGGCGCCGTCCTGGCGCACCGTGAACCAGCTCTGCTGGCGCTGACGCTCGTGGAAGTCGCGGATCTGCGCGGCAGCCTGGCGAAGCGCGTCGGAGAGCTCGTCGCTGATCTGGCTGGCGGCCTCGGCTATGCGGCTGGGGGGAACGCGAAACGCCTCCGGAGACACGCCGTCGAAGCGCAGGGTGTACTCGTGCAGGGCTTCGTCCCCGCGCTCGCGCACGTCCTCGACGATGGCCGTGGCAGCCGTGAGCGCCTGGGCGTTGAACGCCCCCGTGCGCCTCAGATGCCCGTTTCCGAAAACCTCGCCGGGACCTAGGATGACACGACGCATGGCAAGTTCCTTCCTCTAGTTCGTCGAACCGGCAATGGGCTCGAAGGGTTGCGTTGCTGCGAAATCCGACAGACGCGCTGCCAGCTCGCCTATGCGCTCGTCGGTGCGCAAGGCCGAGCCGTTGGCGAAGAAGCGGGCCGTGGACGAGAGCACGTCGTCGACGATGACCAGGTTGTTCTCCCGAAGCGTAGCGCCTGTGGCAGTGATGTCGACGATCTGCTCGGCCAAGCCGGTGAGCGGCGCCAGCTCGATGTTGCCGTGCAGGGCTACGATGTCGCACTTCATGCAGCGTCCCTCGTAGTAGCGCTGCGCGATGCGCGGGTACTTCGTAGCCACCCTCACCGAGCCGTGGCGCTCGTAGCGCTCACGCACCTCGTCGGAGGTGCCAGCGGGCTCGGCCACGATGAAGCGGCAGGCGCCGAAGCGCAGGTCGGCAAGCTGAACCACGCTCGCATCGGTTTCCAGGAGCGAGTCGAGCCCGCAGATGCCGCAGTCGGCAGCGCCCAGGGCCACCAAGGCCGGCGCATCCGAGGGGCGCACGATAAGGTACTCGACGCCGCGGTTTCTGATGATGAGCGAACGCCCGGGATGCGCAAGCCCCGAAACGTCCAAGCCTGCGCCGGCAAGCACGGCGATGGCGTCGGCGTTGAGCGAGCCTTTCGGCACGGCCACGCGCAGCGGACGAGCCTCGCCCGACGTTGGAGCGCCTTGCTGCTCGGCAGCCTCCATACAGGCCTCCAGCCCCAGGGCGAACCCGGCCGCCGGGCGGCTTGCCCCGTAGGAGCCGAGCATGTTGTCGTAGCGCCCGCCCCGGGCCAAGGCGTCGGCGCGAGCGGGGGCGAACACCTCGAACACGAACCCGGTGTAGTAGTCGAACGAGCTCATGATGGAGAAGTCGACAAGCAGCCGCTCGCCCAGGCCCCGCCGGTCGAGCTCGTCGACAAGGCTCTTAAGCTCGGCCAGGCAGCCGGCGCAACCCAGGGGACCCGCAAGGGCCTCCGCCTCCGCAACGGCGCCGCGCCCGCCGCGAATGCGGGCAAGCGAGGCGATGGCCGAGCCGTACACCGGAGCCACGCATGCCGCATCCGAGCAGAGCCGGTCGACCTCCACGAGGTCGGAGGCATGGTAGGCCTCCAGGACCGCGCGCCTCCACGGCTCGGGCGCCCCGCAGGACTCCAGCAGCCGCCGCAGCACCCCCACCGAGGCCACGGCGATGGTGAACTCCCCCACGCCACAAAGCTCCAAGGCGCGGGCAGCCAGAACGACCACCTCGGCATCGACGGCCGCACCGCTTGGGCCGACGCATTCGATGCCGATCTGGGTCTCCTCGCGCGGGTCGGCCCGAAAGGGGTTCTTCGCCTCGCGAAAGACGCGCTGGGTGTAGCGCAGGCGAACGGGGCCGTCCTGCGCGGCCAGCCTGGTGGCGCATACCCGCGCGATCTGGGACGTGACGTCAGGGCGCATGGCGAGAAGCGTGCCGCTGGCGTCGAACAGCCGAAAGGGCGACGCGGGCATGCGGCCGCCCGCGTCGGCCACGGCCATGACCTCGAGCGTGGGCGTCTCGATGGGCGCATAGCCCGCCTCGGCGAACAGGTCCTGCAGACGGCGCACGAGCACTTCGCGGCGCAGGGCCTCGTCGGGGAGAATATCGCGGAACCCCTGGGGGGTGCTGTAGATCATGCCCTTCGATCCTTCTTCTGCGGGAGCTTCCACATCGCGCTCCCTCCAGACGCCTGAGTCCGGTGGGAACCCTATCGAGCCGTCACTTTACCACAGTAGAGTACTAAAGTGACGGCATCGGCGAGACCACAACAAACCGCCATAGGGGCTAGCTAAGCCCCCGCACGTAGGCCTGCATGGAAAGCGCCAGGTAGATACAGGCGACCACGAACAACGTGGCCAGCAGCTTGCCGGCCAGCGGCCAGCGGCTCCTCCATGCAAGCACGATGCCCGCCGGCCAGAACACCACCAGGAACACCACGATCCAGAAGGTCTGGTCGTACCACTTCGCCGGCGCGGAGCCCGGCTGCTGCAGCGGCCCCTCCTCGCGGGCGCGACGGCGCTGGTCGCGATGGAGCCAATCCCCCGCTCGACGATCGTCCTCAGCCACGGCTACCACCTTTCCGAAAGAAGCCCGCAGGCCCCGTACGGGCGCCTGCGGGCTCCATTATAGCGAAGCGGTGCGGTCAGCGAACCTACTTCAGGGTAACGAAGTCGGTGTCGATGGCCTCCTCCAGGTACTCCTTCATGGGACTGGGGCCGTACTCCTCCAGCTGATCCACGTGCCAGCACTCGGTGGCAGGCAGGCCCTGAATGTGCTCGGCCACGAACACCGGGTCCTTGCCGGCCTTGCGCTGGGCGGTGTAGTCATCCAGGGCCCGCAGCGCCCACTTGCCCAGAAGCAGGATGGCGATCAGGTTCACGATAGCCATGAAGCCCATGAAGATGTCGGCCAGGTTCCAGGCCAAATCGAAGCTGTTCACCGCGCCATAGTAGATGAAGGCCAGGCACAGCACGCGGAACACGAGCAGAGCCCAGCGGTTCTTCGTGATGAAGCGGAAGTTGCTCTCGGCGTAGAAGTAGTTGCCGATGAGGCTGGAGAACGCGAAGGCGAAGATGGCGAAGGTCATGAAATGGATACCCATCTCGCCTACGGAGTTGTTCACAGCCATCTGCACGAGCGGCATGCCGTTGAGCGCTTCGGCCGCGGCGGGGTTCTGCACGTAGAACACCATGACCATCATGGCGGAGCAGGTGCAGATGACCAGCGTGTCGATGTAGACGGACAGGCTCTGCACCAGGCCCTGCTTGCAGGGATGCGAGACGCTGGCGGTTGCGGCGGCGTTGGGGGCCGAGCCCATGCCGGCCTCGTTGGAGAACAGGCCGCGCTTGATGCCCAGCATGACCACCGAGCCCGCGAAGCCGCCCGCGATGGACTGGAAGTTGAAGGCGGAGGCGAACATGGTGGAGAACACCGCGGGGATCTCGCCGAGGTTGGTCACCGTGGTCCATACGGCCAGCGCGATGTAGGCGATGGCCATGACGGGCACGATGATGGAGGTGATGATGGAGATGCGGGACGCGCCGCCGAAGATGACGAAGGCGGTGAACACGGCCAGCACGATGCCCACGGCGATGGCGGCGCCGTTGGTGGCGTAGTCGGGGATGTAGTACTCCAGCGCGCTCGCGGCGTTGTATGCCTGCAGGCCGTTGAAGCCGAAGGCGAAGCAGAGGATGAGCAGCACCGCGAACAGGATGGCCAGCCAGCGCTTGCCCAAGGCCTGGTCGATGTAGTAGGCCGGGCCGCCCCGGTACTCCCCTTCCTTGCCGCGCACCTTCCAGATCTGGGCCAAGGTGCTCTCGATGAACGCCGAGGCGGCGCCCACGATGCACATGATCCACATCCACACCACGGCACCCGGGCCGCCCGTGGCAATAGCCGTGGCCACACCGGCGATGTTGCCGGTGCCGACACGACTAGCCGTGGACACCATGAGCGCCTGGAACGACGAAATGGACTTCTGGCCGGGAACGTGCTTCTTCTCCGTCAGCTGCGTGAACATGTCCTTGATGTAGCGCACCTGCACGAACTTCGTCCGCACGGAGAAGTAGATACCCACGAAGACGAGCAGTATCACCAGGATGTAGGTGTACATGAACCCGTCGATTTCGCCCGTTACGGCGACGAGCATGTCGTTGAGACCTTCCATGGCTCTCCTTTCTGTGTTTGCCGAGATTCCCCGAAACTCCTCTGGTGCCGGATTTTACACGATAGGAGGCCGCATCCCCGCCACAATGTCCGCTTCCCGGGCCAAGCGGGCTTCACGGAGCCCGGCAAGGTCGCAACGCAGGGTCTAGAAGAACACCTCCGAGACGTGGCGGTAGAAGCGCTGGCTGCCGCTTCGCAGCAGCACCGTGGGCGCGTCGCCGCGCTGCACGTAGATGCGCCGGGGCGCCGACGGCAGGTCCAGCAGGTCCCCGTCGATGAACACCGTGGCGTCGCGCCCCTCGCCGTTGCGCGACAGGTCAAGCTCCACCACGTCGGAGGGGTCCGTCACGATGGCGCGGCTGCGCAGCGAGTGGGGGGAGATGGGCACGGCCACCAGGTTCTTCGAGAGCGGAGCGAGCACGGGTCCGCCGGCGGAGAGGGCGTAGGCGGTCGAGCCCGTGGCAGAGGCCACCACGAATCCGTCGCCGCGCACGTCGTCGATGGGCTGGCCGGCGATGGTGAGCCCCACCTCGATCACGCGCCCGTTCGCGCCGCGGGTCACCGCCAGCTCGTTGAGGGCGAAAAACGATGCCGGGGCGCATCGGCCCTGTGCCGATGCGAACGCTTCGGGCGCACCGTCCCCCCACCCGTCCTCGAAGGGGTCGCGCTGCCCTTCGCAGACCACCGTCACCGCAAGGTTCGTCCGGCGCTCTTCGGCAAGCTCGCCGGCAAGAGCCTGGCCTACCAACGCGACGACCCCCTCGTCGTTGGGGTTGGCCAGAAAGCCTAGATGCCCGAAGTTGACCCCCAGGATGGGCACGGCGGCAGATCCCACTAGATGCGAGGTCTTGAGCATGGTGCCATCGCCGCCCAGAACCACGGCAAGGGCGCTTTGACGCGCGACGGCGCACAGCCGCTCGTCGCGGTCGCTGCAGTCGGGGCCGCCAAGGTCGCATACGGTGTGGTCGATGCCCTGATTGTCCAGATAAAGCCCCAGAAGAAGCGACGCCTCCATGGCCTGTCTGTTGGAGTTATTGCGTACGATGAGGATATGCATGAGCTCGTTCCTTCGCAGAGGGATATGATGGAGCCATTATAGTCGCTGTCTACTCTAAGGGGTGCGCCTTTACGCGCTATGGCTCAGAATAGCTCCTATGCCCGCCACGCCCGTCCGGTCAACCCCGGCCGCACGTCCGAGCTGTTCGTGGGCGGCCGCCACGCCGGCGTCGACCGTACCGTCGTTGTCGCAGCCGTAGCCGAATCCGTCGTTTCCGACCGTTCGCGCCGTCCCGCCAGGACCGTCGTCGCAGGCGACCCGTCCAGGACCGAGCCTTTGGCCTCCCCGGGTGAAACCGCACGCATCTACGTGGGCGGCTCCCATGCCGGCACCGACCGCACCCGCGCATCCGACCCGCTCGCCCCCCAAACGTCGCCTTCCGACTTCTCCGGCGCCCCCGCGCAAAGCCCGCGCGGCCGCTACCGGCAGCGGCCCGCCTCGCAAGCCGTCGCCTTCGAGCGCCCGGACAGCCCTTGCCCCGAAGCCGAATCGAGCGCGACCACGGCCGCCCTGCGGCTTCGGGCCCGACACGGCGCCCCTGCGCCCGCCAAGACGACGCAGCGCGTCCGGGAAGCCGGCGATGGCGCCCTGGCGGCGCGCGGCGAGGGAAAGGACGTGGGCTCCTCGGCGGCGCTCATGAGCCTCTGCGTGATCGTCTCCCGCATCACCGGCTTCGGGCGCACCTGGGCCATGGCCTTCGCCCTCGGCTCGACCATGCTCTCGAGCGCCTACGCGGTGGCTAACAACCTGCCCAACATGCTCTACGAGCTGGTGGCGGGCGGCATGATCGTCACCGCGTTTCTGCCCGTGTACCTGTCCACGAAGAAGCGCCTGGGGGACAAGGCGGGCAACGAGTATGCCTCGAACCTGCTCACGCTCGTTTTTCTGCTCTGCGTCGTGCTGGCAGCCGTCTGCATGGCCTTCCCGTCGGCCATCATCTACACACAGAGCTTCTATTCCGACCAGAGCACCATGGCAAGCGCCGTGTTCCTGTTCCAGTTCTTCGCCATCCAGGTGGTCTTCTACGGGGCGAGCACTATTCTGGGAGGGCTGCTCAACGCGAACCGCGACTACCTGTGGCCCGCCATCGCGCCGGTGGCCAACAACGTGGTGGTCATCGCCACCTTCGTCGTCTACGCTTACCTGGCGCCCCATGACCCGCAGGCGGCGCTCTACGTCATCGCCGTGGGCAACCCCCTGGGCGTGTTCATGCAGATGGCCTTGCAGCTGCCGGCCCTGCGCCGCAACGGCATCCGGCTGCGGCCCCGCATCAACCTGCGCGACCCGGCCCTTGCCGAGACACTGCGGCTGGGGGTCCCCATCCTGCTAGTCACCGTGTGCACGTTCGCGGTGGTGTCGGTGCAGAACGCTGCCAGCTACGTGTTCGTCGACTACGGCCCGTCGGTGATCGCCTACTCGCGCCTGTGGTTCACGCTGCCCTACTCGTTTCTGGCCGTCCCCATCACCACGGCCATGTTCACCGAGCTGGCCGATATGCACGCCGAGGGAAACATGGCCGGCGTCAAGCGGGGCATCGTCTCCGGCTCCGCCCAGATACTCTTCCTCATGATCCCCTTCGCGCTGTACCTGGTCGTGTTCTCGCTGCCGCTCATCACGCTTTACCATGCGGGGGCCTTCACCATGGACGCCGCCGCGGTAATCGCCTCCTACCTTGCCACGTTCGCGCTGGCCCTTCCCGTCTACGCCTTGAGCGCCTACTATCAGAAGGTGTTCAGCAGCCTGCGCCGGACCGGGGTGTTCGCCCTTTTCAGCCTGGTCGCGTCTTTGGCTCAGGTGGCGCTTACGGCCTGGGGCGCGGCCAACCCCCATCTGGTCTCCATCAACGTCATCGCATGGGGCGACGTGCTGTTCGGCGTGGTTCTTGATGCGTGCCTGTGGATGTACCTGAGGCTGCGCCTGGGATCTTTCGGCCTGCGGCGCCTTGTGAGGCCCACAGTGCTGGGCCTTGCCTTCGGCGGCCTGGGCGCCGCGGCCGGCTGGGGGGCGCTTCGGGCCTTGGAGCACTTCGTCGCGCCGTTGTCCGGCTCCATCCTGCAGGCTTTGGGCTACACCGCGGCAGGCGGGCTGCTCTCGCTGGCGGTGACCTTCGGATTGGCCCTGGCCTTCAAGGTGCCCGAAGCTGCCTTCGTGTCGAACGCCCTGGGCAAGCTTGCGCGACGCATCCGGCGCCGATAACCGCCTCCTCTCCTCCCTCGAACGCGTGCGCACTTCGGCCCGGGGCCCCAAAACGAGCGGCCCGAACGCAGCGCATGAAAAAGGCGCGCCCTTGAGAGCGCGCCTGCCAATGGTTTCCCGTGCCGCCTAGAACCGCAGCGCGTAGGAGAACTGCGGCCAGCTGGAATAGCTCACCACCTGCCCGAAGGTTGGGGCATGGATGTAGGTCCCCCCTCCCGCTTCGGTGCAGATGCCCACATGGCCGTAGCTCCACAGGATGTCTCCGGGCTGTGCTTCGGAGACGGCCCCCACCCACGAGGCGGCATCCTTCATGCCGTACGTGGTACGCGGGATGGTGATGCCCACCTGCTGGTAGCACCAGTAGGTAAGGCCGGAGCAGTCAAGGCCCACTCCCGGCGTGTTGCCGCCCCACACGTAAGGCGTACCCAGGCAGTACTCGGCATAGGCCACCACCGACCCGTTGGCCGGCGGCGCGGGCATGCTGGGGGTCGGGTCGGGCTCGGGCTCAGGGTCGGGCTCGGTCCAGCTGCTGCCGGGGTCGCTGGGGGTTTCCGGCTCTTCAGGCGTGCTGGGGTTCGGCTCCGGGTCGTTGTTCCCGGTGCTGGGCTCGGGGTCGGACACGGTCTGCTGCGGCTGGTTCTGAGCCGCCTGCTCGCGGGCCTGGCGCTCCGCCTCCTCCTGCTCGCGGGCCAGCCGCTCGGCCTCGGCGGCGCGCAGGGCGGCAGCGGCCTCCTCTTCCTCCTTCAGCAGCAGCTGCCGCGCCTCCTCGTCGAGGGAGTCGAGCTCAGCCTGCAGGGCGGAAACGGTCACCTCCGCCTGCTCCTTGGTGGTGCGGGCCTGCTCGGCCTTCTCGGATGCGATGCGCTCCTGGTTGGCGAACTCCTGCTCCTCGACCTCTATCTGCTGGCGAAGCTCCTTGGTCTGGTTGATGAGCAGCGCGTCCTGCTTGTTCATCTTCGTGAGCAGGCTCCAGTTGGTGACGAACTGCTCGAACGTGGTAGCGCCCAGCAGCATGTCGAGCATGCTGGAATTGCCGGTGCGGTACATGCTGGTGGCGCGGGTCCCCAGCTTCTCCTGAAGCTGGCGGATATGGGAGGACGCCTCGTCGATGCGGCCTTGGGCCTCGTCCCGGGCAATGACGGCAGCGTCGTGCTCGTCAAGGGCCGCATAGTACTCTTCGGCAAGACGTTCCAAATCGGAATTCATGGCAGACACCCGAGAGCGCACCTCGTCGGCCTCCGCCATCTTCTCCGCCGACGTCGGGTCGGCGTAGGCGATGGAAGGGACGCAGGCAGCAGCTGCCGCGAGAACCGCAGACGCCGCGATGAACGAGCGCCGGCTCAGGGGGAGGTTGGTCTGCATCATAGCTTCGCCTTTCTTGGCGCGCACAACCGCCTCGAAGCAGCTTCGGCGGACCGAAGAACGCCCGGGCGTGGCACTGGCAACGGATGGTGCATGGTGTGTTTGCCTGCTGCGTGCGCACTCCGTGGAATCAGTCATATTCAGTGCACTATACTAGCAAAATCGGAAAGCCTCAACCTGACCTATCAAAAAAGCCCCATAGTGCGGGAGCAGGCAGTGCGAAACGGAGGACGAACCGAAACCCCGCAGTCCCCTCCGGTCACCCGTTCGCCTCAGCCGGTCTTCGTGCCGACAAAGAAGAAAGGCCGCCCGAAGGCGGCCTTTCCGACAGACAGCTTCCGAAAGCCTACTCGGCGTCGCCGGCGTAGTTGCGCGTGACGGAGGAGTCGACCATGATGCCCGGGGTCATGGTGCCGGACACGGTGATGGACTTCACGTACTTGCCCTTGGCTGCGGAGGGCTTCATGCGCAGAATCTCGTCGTAGACGGTGCCGTAGTTGGTCGCCAGCTGCTCGGCGGTGAAGCTGGCCTTGCCGATGATCACATGGGCGATGCCGTAGCGGTCGGCGCGGTACTCCACGCGGCCGCCCTTCAGCTCGGTGATGGCCTTCGCCACGTCGGTGGTGACGGTGCCCAGCTTCGGGTTCGGCATAAGGCCGCGGGGGCCGAGCACCTTGCCCAGACGACCCACCTTGCCCATCTGGTCGGGGGTGGCCACGGCGGCATCGAAGTTGAACTCGCCGGCCTGGATCTGGGCCATGAGCTCGTCGGTGCCCACGATGTCGGCGCCGGCCTCCTCGGCGGCGCGGGCAGCCTCGCCCTCGGCGAACACGGCCACGCGCACGGTCTTGCCCGAGCCGAAGGGCAGGCTCACGGTGCCGCGGAGCTGCTGATCGGCCTTACGGGTGTCGATGCCCAGACGGAAGTCGACGGTCACGGTCTCGTCGAAGTTAGCCGTAGAGACCTCCTTCACCTTAGCCATAGCCGCCAGCGGTGCGTAGACGGCGTCCCCGATGGCCTCTTCGGCGGCACGGTACTTCTTAGCAAGCTTCTTCATTGTTTTTCCTTTCGTGGTAATGGCGGACCTATCGTCCTCCCACATTGCTGCTTCGTCTCATCCAGAACCCTCGGTTATTCGGACCGAATAGGATTCTGGGTTTTCCTGGTGCGTGTCCTGGGCGCGAAAAGGGCTTGGCATTGGCCTTCGCGCCATGCCAAGTCCTTTGAGGGCTCAGGGCGCGTGCCAGGGAAGGCCAGAATCCTATTCGGATTTGCCTTGGAGCATTGCCGCCAGCTTCTTGGACGGCACGTACTTCTTCTTCATCTCGCGGCCCTCGATGAGCACGCCCATGGAGCGGGCGGTGCCGGCGACGATGTTCATGGCGGCGTCGATGTCGTTGGCGTTCAGGTCGGGCATCTTGATCTCGGCGATCTCGCGCAGCTGATCCTGGGTCAGGGTGCCCACGAAACGCAGCTGGGGAATGCCCGAACCGCTCTGGATGCCCAGCTTCTCCTTGATGAGCACGGCCGCCGGAGGCGTCTTGCAGATGAAGGTGAAGGACTTGTCCTCGTAGATGGTGATCTCGACGGGGATGATGGTGCCCGCCTGGTCCTGCGTCTGGGCGTTGAACGCCTGGCAGAACTGCATGATGTTGACGCCCTGGGCGCCGAGGGCGGGACCGACCGGAGGAGCCGGGTTGGCGGCACCCGCGGGAATCTGGAGCTTTACAAAGCCCGTTTGCTTCTTTGCTGCAGCCATTGAAACGTTTCCTTTCAGCGGATCTTCTGATCTGGTTTGGCGCCGAGGCGCCTATGAATAAGCGTTCCGCCGTGAGAAGCCCCGGTCCACTCGGGCACGGTCGGTCCGCCTGTTCGCGGTTTAGATCTTGGCCACCTGGTCGAAGGAGAGCTCGACCGGGGTTTCGCGCCCGAAGATGGAGACCATGACCTTCACCTTGCCGGCGTCGGGCATGACCTCGGCCACCACGCCGTCGAACTCGGCCAGGGGCCCGGAGACCACCTTGACCGATTGGCCGACCTCGAGCGAGGTGGAGGTCTTCTTGGGGGCCTCGTGGCTCGTGCGCTTCATAATCTTGTTGTACTCCTCGCGCGTGAGCGGGGCCGGGGTGCCGTCGGCGCCCACGAAGCCGGTCACGCCGGGGGTGTTGCGCACGGCCGACCAGGTGCGGTCGTCAAGCTCCATGCGCACCAGCACGTAACCGGGAAGCACCTTGCGCTCGACGTCGGCGCGGCGCCCCCCTTCGCGAATCTCGGTCACCATCTCGGTGGGAATCTCGATGGCGAACAGGTTGTTCTCCAGGCCCAGGGCCTCCTTGCGAGCCTCCAGGTTTGACTTCACCTTGTTCTCGTAGCCGGAATAGGTGTGCAGAACGTACCACTTCTTCGCCATGGCTTAAGCCCCCAATCCCGCCAGGCTCGAGATGCCCACCAGGATGGGCGTCACGATGGCGTTGTCGAGGATGGCGACGTAGATGCCGAAGAACAGCAGGGCGCAGACCACGACCACGCTCCAGCGAACCACGTCCTGGCGGGTGGGCCAGGTGACTCGCTTCATCTCGCCCTTGACGTCCTTCAGGAACTGGAAGCGCTTCTTCTTGGGCTTCGCAGGCTTCTTCTCGGCCTTGGATTCGGCCTTGGCCGGAGCTTCGGCTTTGGCCTCCTCCTTCTTCAGGAAGGAACCGATGCGCTTCTTCTCGCGCTCGGCCGCGTCGACCTCGGTGGCCTCGATCTGGTTCGACTCTGCCTCGACCTCGGACGCAACCCGGGCTTCCTTGCGGGCAGCGCGGGCGGCCGATGCCTTGGCCTTCTGAGTTTTCGATTTCTTCGCCATCTGGTTCCTCACCGATAGGTATCAATGCTAAACGCCAAACAAGCAGCCTGTCTTCAAGTTGCTCCTCTTCGGCAACCTGAAAGCAAGCTGCTCAACAATCGAGCTGGCACGCCAGGAAGGACTCGAACCCTCAACTTGCGGTTTTGGAGACCGCTGCTCTACCAATTGAACTACTGGCGTATGCCCGTACAAACAACTCCGATGTGCTAGCGAGTTTCCTTGTGCAGCGTGTGGCACCGGCACCACTTGCAGTATTTCTTCAGCTCCATACGATCAGGATGAGTCTGCTTGTTCTTCGTGGTCGTATAGTTGCGGCGCTTGCAATCCGTGCATGCCAAGGTGACCAACGTACGCATATGAATTACTCCTTCAAAACCCAGTACCGTAAAGGTGCTTGAGTCGGTTGCACATGAGAGCTTGATAAGGGGCGGAACGTTGCGAGAACGTCCCGCCCCGCTATCAACGACTGCTTACCGAGTTACTTGAAGATCTTCGTAACGCGGCCCGAGCCAACGGTGCGGCCGCCCTCGCGGATAGCGAAGCGCAGGCCCTCCTCCATGGCGATCGGGTGGATGAGCTCGCCCTTGATGGTGATGTTGTCGCCAGGCATGACCATCTCGGTGCCCTCGGGCAGGTGGGCGACACCGGTGATGTCGGTGGTGCGGAAGTAGAACTGCGGACGGTAACCGTCGAAGAACGGGGTGTGGCGGCCGCCCTCTTCCTTGGTCAGGATGTAGACCTGGCCCTCGAACTCAGTGTGCGGGGTCACGCTACCGGGCTTGCAGAGAACCTGGCCGCGCTCGATGTCCTCGCGCTTGATGCCGCGGAGCAGGCAGCCGATGTTGTCGCCGGCCTGAGCCTCGTCGAGCAGCTTGCGGAACATCTCGATGCCGGTGCAGGTGGTCTTCTGGGTCTCCTTGATGCCGACGATCTCCAGCGGGTCGTTCAGGTGAAGCACACCGCGCTCCACACGGCCGGTGGCAACGGTGCCGCGGCCGGTGATGGTCATGGTGTCCTCGACGGCCATCAGGAACGGCTTGTCGACGTCGCGCTCGGGGGTGGGGATGTAGGAGTCCACAGCCTCCATGAGCTCCCAGATCTTCTCCTGCCACGCCTTGTCGCCCTCCAGGGCCTTCAGGGCGGAACCGCGGATGATCGGGGTGTCGTCGCCGGGGAACTCGTAGCTGTCGAGCAGCTCGCGAACTTCCATCTCGACGAGCTCGATGAGCTCCTCGTCGTCGACCATGTCGCACTTGTTCAGGAACACCACGATGTAGGGCACGCCTACCTGACGGGCGAGCAGGATGTGCTCGCGGGTCTGGGCCATGGGGCCGTCGGTGGCGGCGATAACCAGGATGGCGCCGTCCATCTGAGCAGCACCGGTGATCATGTTCTTGACGTAGTCGGCGTGGCCGGGGCAGTCAACATGAGCGTAGTGGCGGGTGTCGGTCTCGTACTCGATGTGAGCGATGGAGATCGTGATGCCGCGCTCGCGCTCCTCAGGAGCCTTGTCGATCTGGTCGAACGCGGTGAAGTCGGCATGAGCGGTGCCATGGGAACCGTCGTTCTCGGACAGCGTCTTCGAGATAGCGGCGGTCAGCGTGGTCTTGCCGTGGTCAACGTGGCCGATGGTGCCGATGTTAACATGGGGCTTCGAACGCTCGAACTTCTCCTTAGCCATGTAATCCTCCTTAAGGATAATCGCTTGCGCGAATTGAAACCTTATACAAAAAGACGCGTCCGAAGACGGACGCGGTGAAGTGCAAATGGTAGCGGTGACTGGATTCGAACCAGTGACGCCACGGGTATGAACCGTGTGCTCTAACCAACTGAGCTACACCGCCGGAATGGAGCCTGCGATCGGACTTGAACCGACGACCTCTTCCTTACCAAGGAAGTGCTCTACCGACTGAGCTACACAGGCGAAAATGGTGGGCGCGCTAGGATTCGAACCTAGGTAGGCATAGCCAACGGGTTTACAGCCCGTCCCCTTTAGCCACTCGGGCACACGCCCATTGTTCGCTGCTCAATTCATGTGCATTTATCAAGCTGCCTGCCCGCAGAACCGCCGGGGCGGTTTGTGAGCAGTGGAATAATACGCTACCCTCCAAGGGCTGTCAAACAGATTACACGCCCCCGGGTGTGTCTCCACGAAACCTACGCGCCGCCTAGGCGAGCGCGGACGCTTCGGGCTCCTGCGCCGGATCCTCCCCTTCCAGGGCGTCGCCGCGCTCCAGGTAGTGATCGAACTCGTCGAGCACGGCCGCCGAGGGGGGAGCCGTGAGCAGCGACACCACCACGAGGGCAACGCCGGCCAGGATGAACGCGGGCAGAAGCTCGTAGATGCCGAACACGCCGCCCAAGGGCTTGATCAGGTTGTGCCAGACAAGCACCGAGGCCGTGCCCGTCACCATGCAGGCGATGGCGCCCTGCATGGTGGTGCGCCGCCAGTACAGGCATGCCAGGGTCAGAGGGCCGAAGGATGCGCCCAGGCCCGCCCAGGCGTAGCTGACCACCGTGAAGATGGACGAGCTCTCGTCGTAGGCCACCAGGATCCCGAACAGAAACACCACGACCAGCGTGATACGGGCGACGATCATGACCTGGCGGTCGGTGGCGTTTTTCTTGATCACGCCGCGGAAGATGTTCTCGGCCACCGAAGAGCCGGCGATGAGCAGGTAGGAGGACGACGAGGACATGGAGGCGGCCAGGATGCCGGACACCACCACGCCGCACATGAACGAGGGCAGCAGCTGGCGCGAGAGCACGATGAAGATGTTCTCGGCGGCGGACTGGGTGGCGAACTCCACCGGCAGCAGGGCGCGGCCCACAAGGCCTATGCAGATGGCGCAGAACAGCGACACCGCGCACCAGGTGACGGCGATGACGCGGCTGCGCTTGACCTCGGAGGCGCTGCGGATGCCCATGAAGCGCACGAGCACCTGGGGCATGCCGAAGTAGCCCA
This sequence comes from Adlercreutzia aquisgranensis, assembly GCF_943193145.1. Classification (NCBI taxonomy): domain Bacteria; kingdom Bacillati; phylum Actinomycetota; class Coriobacteriia; order Eggerthellales; family Eggerthellaceae; genus Adlercreutzia; species Adlercreutzia aquisgranensis. Next base: position 33,692 of record NZ_CALPDA010000016.1, read on the forward strand.
GGCCCCAGGCCATCATGGACACGATGGACAGGACGCCGTACTCGGCGGCGTCACCGAACAGCGGCATGGCGTTCTCGGTCATCTGGGCGCCGGCGTCGGTGAGCACCGGCACAGCGATCTGGGTGCCCGAGAGGAACCCGGGGATGGACTGCAGGTAGGCCACCATGTTCTCCACGCCGCTAGCCGAGGCGATGGAGCCGATCAGCACCACGGCCAGGGCGAAGAACATCAGCACGCCCTGGACGAAGTCGGTGGCCACCACGGACAGGTAGCCGCCCACGAGGGTGTAGAGGAACACGATGATGGCGCCGAGCACCATCATGGAGGCGTAGTCGAGCCCGAACAGCGTGTTGAAGAGCTTGCCGCAGGTGACGAAGCAGCTGCCCACGTACACGCAGAAGAACACCAGGATGATGAGGGCAGCCACCGTGGCCACGATGTTGCGCTCGTCGTGGAAGCGCTTCGAGTAGAAGCCAGGAAGCGTTATGGAATCCCCCGCCACCACCGAGTACAAGCGAAGGCGCTTGGCAACGAACTTCCAGTTCAGGTACGTGCCGATGGCAAGGCCCACCGCCGTCCAGCCCGCGTCGGAGGCGCCGGTGAAGTAGGCGACGCCGGGAAGGCCCATGAGCAGGTAGCCGGACATGTCGGAGGCCTCGGCGGAAAGCGCTGTGAGCCACGGCCCCACCTTGCGCCCGCCCAGGAAGTACTCCGAGGTGGAGGAATTCGAGCGCTTCGCGTAGAGGAAGCCGATGGTAAGCACCACGACGAAGTACAGAAGCATCGCGAACATTACCCAGAAATCACCAGACATAATGCATTCCCTTTCGAAAAATTCCAATGGGGCCGCATTATAGGCGAAAGGATATGCAATCTAGTCGGGATTCTCCGTTTCGCAGCGAAGCGCCCTCAGACGGCGCTGGTCGGCGTTGCGCAGCACCCGGGGATGCCCGCTGCGCGGGAAGGCGTGATGTCCGGCCATCTCGGGAGAGGACGCATGCACCGCCACCCCCTCGAGACGCAGTCCCGCATCGAGGCAGCGGGCTCGCAGCGCCTGATGGTAGCGCGAGAACAGATGCGCCACGGTGACGCGGCTGCCCTCGGCGACGAACAGGTGCACCCAGTAGCCCACGGCCGGCTGCTTCTTGCGCGATTCCTTCAGCTGCTCGTAGTCGCTGGCCCAGCGCTCCTCGAGGGCGGCGGCCTGCACCTCGTCGAGCACGGTTGCCGCCATCTCCGCCGAGCCGAAGGCCATGATGGCCGCCCGCTTGAAGTCCTGCAGCACCGCGGAGGCGTCGCGGCTGGTGCGCCGGGGCGCCTGGGAGGGGCCGGCGGCCCGTCCGGGGGCGCCCGCAGGGGGCATGCCGGCGCGGGAGGGGTCCTCGAAGGCGCGGCGGTCGCGCATGCTGCGTACCGAGGCGTGGATGCGCAGCTCGTCGAAGTCGAGCCCCTCCGAGCGGCAGGCGGTGGAGAGGATCTCGCGGCGGGCGTTGAGCTCGGCCCGGGCCATGGGGTCGTCCAGGTACACGCCCAGGCAGCCGTAGCTGCCCGCACCGCGCACCGCCGCCGCCTCGGGACTCTCGCGCTTGAAGTAAAGCGAGTTCACATGGGCCAGGATGAACGTCGCCGCGGCGGGGTTGTCGGCCCAGGTTCGCCGCACCGAGCGGGCGAAGGCGGCGTTGTTGCGGGCGACGCGCAGGGCCAAGCCGCCGCTTACGCGGGACTTGGCCAGTATGGTGGCGATGTCCGACCCGATGCTGCGCACAGCTCGCCCGCGTTCCGGCCCGCTAGGCTCGCTGTGCCAGAAGCGACTCGACGTAGGCAAGCTTCACGCAGGTCACGAACACGTCCATGGCCTCCTTCAGCTCCTCGAGCGGCGGCAGCGTAGGGGCGATGCGGATGTTGGAGTCGTTGGGGTCCTGCTTGTAGGGGTAGGTGGCCCCGGCGCCGGTCATGGTGACGCCAGCCTCCTTGGCAAGGGCGACGATGCGCTTGGCGGTGCCCGCCGGAGCGTCGAAGGACACGAAGTAGCCGCCGCGCGGGTTCGACCACGAGCACTCCCCCACCTCCGACAGGCCCTCGCCCAGGCATTCGACGACGCAGTCGAACTTCGGGCGGAGGATCTGAGCGTGCTTGGCCATGTGCTCGGCGATGCCCTGCCCGTCGCGCAGGAACTTCACGTGCCGCAGCTGGTTGAGCTTGTCATGGCCGATGGTCTGGGCGTTCATACGGGCCTTGGCGTCGGCCACGTTGGCCGGGCTGGCCGCGAAACCAGAGATGCCCGCCCCGGGGAAGGTCACCTTCGACGTGGAGGCGAACTTGAAGGGACGGTCGGGGTTGCCCGCTTCGGCGCAGGCGACGGAGATGTCGAGCAGCTGGTCCTGGTTGGCCGCATCATCGCTCAGGTGATGGACGCAGTAAGCGTTGTCCCAGAAGATGCGGAAGTCGTCCGCGGCGCATTCCATGGAGGCCAAACGGCGCACCACCTCGTCGGAATAGGTGACGCCGCCGGGGTTGGAGTACTTGGGGACGCACCAGATGCCCTTCACGGAGGGGTCGGAGGCGGCGATGCGCTCCACCTCGTCCATGTCGGGGCCCTCGTCGGTCATGGCCACGGGAATCATGGTGATGCCGAAGGCCTCGGTCACCCCGAAGTGGCGGTCGTAGCCGGGGGCGGGGCAGATCCACTTCACCTCGCCCAGCCGGCCCCAGGGGGTGCTCCCCAGCGTGCCGAACATCCAGCAGCGGGCCAGGGTGTCGTACATGATGTTCAAGGACGAGTTGCCGAATACGATGACGTTGTCGGGGCTGTCGTCGAGCATGGAGGCCATGAGCTCCTTCGCCTCGGGGATGCCGTCGATGATGCCGTAGTTGCGGCAGTCGGTGCCCGCCGCGTCCCGGCAGTCCTCCTGCTCCGTCACGCAGGAGAGCATGGGCATGCTCAGGTCCAGCTGGGCGGACGCCGGCTTTCCGCGCGCCATGTTCAGCGAAAGCCCCTTGGCCTTGATCTGCGCGTACTCGTTCTCCAGCTGGTCTTTCAGCGCGTTGAGCTGATCGGTGTCCATCGAGGCGTACATACGGTCGTCCTTTCCTCTGCTTTCGCGAAACCCTTCGGGGCCGCCGCCGAGGCAGCCCGCAAAACCCTTCAAGTATAGCGCCGGTGCGGCCCGCGGTGGAGCCGAAGCGCGCGAAACGGCCCTACAGCTCGGCGACGATGCGGGCCGTGCGAGACGCAACCTCCTCCTTGGCCCGCTCCACATCGATGGTGGGCCACTCACCGTCGCGGTAGACCACGCGCCCGTCGCACAGGGTCAGGCACACGTCGCTGCCGTGGCCGGAGTACACCAGGTTGACGAGCGGGTCGGTGAAGGGGGCCCAGGACGGGCCGGTCACATCGAGCACGGCCAGGTCGGCCTTCGCCCCCGGAGCCAGGCACCCGCAGTCGTCGCGCCCCTGGGACAGCGCGCCGGTACGCGTGGCGGCTCGCAGCGCCTCGGCAGGAGTGATTACGGCCGGGTTATGGGTTGCGCCCTTCGGCAGCAGGGCCAGCAGGTACATGTCCTGCATCATGTCGTGGTTGTTGTTCGAGGCCATGCCGTCGGTTCCCAGGCACAGGCGCACGCCGCGCTCGAGCATGGCGCCGTAAGGGGCGATGCCGCTTCCCAGCTTCAGGTTGCTGGCGGGGTTGGCGGCCACGAACACCCCCTTGCGGGCCAGGATGTCCATATCCTCGTCGGTCACCCACACGCAGTGGGCGGCGGTGGTGGGCAGCTCGAACATACCCAGCTCGTCGAAGTACTGCACCGGGGAGAGTCCGTCGTGGCGCTGGCGGCACTCCTCAACCTCCAGCCGCGTCTCGGACATGTGCACCTGCATGCGCAGGCCGTGCTCGCGGGCGAAGTCGATGATCTGCCGCACGGCGCCGGGGTGCGAGGTGTACTCGGCATGGACGTTGCAGTCCACCACGATGCGCCCGTCGCCCGCGCCCTGCCACCGCTCGAGCAGGCGGTCGTTTTGCGTGGACAGCGGCAGGTCGAACAGGCTCTCGCCGTTGCCCGCGATGAGCGTGTCGGACAGGTTCATCTTAAGTCCCGCGTCCAAAGCGGCGCGCGCGCCCTCCTGCATGTGGTAGTACATGTCCGAGAAGCTCACCACGCCGTAGCGCGCCATCTCGGCGCAGGCCAGAAGCGTGGCCCAGTAGCAGTCCTCGGCCGTAATCTTCGCCTCGAAGGGGAATACGCGGTCGAACAGCCACGACTGCAGCGGCAGGTTCTCGGCGTAACCACGCAGCAGCGTCATGGGCGCATGGGCGTGGGCGTCGTAGAAGGCGGGGATCATGAGCTTTCCGGCGCCGTCGTAGCGCTGCCCGTACCGCTCGGGGTCTTTGGGCGGACACGGACCCACGTAGTCTATGCGGTCGCCGGTGACGCCCACCCAGTAGTCCTTTCGGAACGCGAAGTTCTCGTCTATGATGCCGATGCGCTCGAAGAGCATGGGGGACCTCCCGCTTCCTGGTTCTTTCGTGCTTTCGCCGGGGATTCGGCCGCTGGGGACCGCGCTATCCTATGATGCGCGATGATACCAGACGAGCCGCCTGCGGGCGGACACTTCGGGTCAAGCCGACGCAAGTCCCACGGTTGGCCCGATTCGAGAGACCCGTACACAGAGGAGGGGTTTTCATGGCAGAAGAGTGCAGCCACCAGTGCGGAAGCTGCGGCGTGGAAGGGTGCGGCGAGCGCCAGGGCGGTCCCAAGACGCTGCCCGTCAACGCCCGCACCAACATCAAGCACGTCATCGGCGTGGTGTCCGGCAAGGGCGGCGTGGGCAAATCGCTCGTGACCAGCCTGCTTGCCAGCCAGATGCGCAAGCGCGGCTACAGCGTGGGCATCTTGGACGCCGACATCACCGGCCCGTCCATTCCCAAGACCTTCGGCATCCAGGGGCACCTGAGCGCCGATGCCGACGGCATCAACCCGGCCGTGACCGACAGCGGCATCAAGGTGATGTCCACCAATCTGATGCTTCCCCAGGGAGACATGCCCGTGGCCTGGCGCGGCCCCGTGGTCACCAGCGCCATCCAGCAGTTCTGGGGCGAGACCAACTGGGGCGATGTGGACTACCTGTTCGTGGACATGCCTCCGGGAACCTCCGACGTGCTGCTCACCGTGTTCCAGTCGCTGCCCGTGGACGGCATCGTCACCGTGTCCGCCCCGCAGGAGCTGGTGGCCATGATCGTGGGCAAGGCCGTGAACCTGGCTCACAACATGGACGTCGACGTCATCGGCCTGGTGGAGAACATGGCCTACTACACCTGCGACGAGTGCGGCAAGAAGCACTTCATCTTCGGCGACCCGCAAGGCGCAGCCGTGGCCGAGCGCTACAACATCCCGGCCTACGCCACCCTGCCGATGGATCCCGCCTTCGCGCGCCTGTGCGACGAGGGCCAGGTGGAGAAGTACGACGCCGAGGCACAGCTCGATCCCATCGTGGCCGCCATCGAGGCCCACGTGGCCATGGCCGACGCGAAGGCGTAAGCGCCGATTACGTCGCCGAACGCACAGAAGGCCCGCGAGCCCTGGCGGCTTGCGGGCCTTCTTTTTTCCGAGCGCGCTTCGCTCAATCCCCCAGCTTGTAGCCGAACCCGAAGACCGTCTGGATGACCTTGGGGCGGGCCGGGTCGTCCTCCAGCTTCGTGCGCAGATGGCGTATGTAGGTGGGCACGCTGATAGCGCCGCCCTGGTACTCGTCACCCCTCCGATTTCTGGCACGAATCGGAGGAGGTAGCGGGGACGGCGGAGTGGCGGGGCGGTGTTGTGCAGCGGGGGTCTGCTATCATGCTCGGAGCAATTTCGTGGAAAGGACTGGCGGCAATGGAGCTTCTGGCACCGGCGGGTGGGCGGGCCCAGCTTGAGGCGGCGATACGGTTCGGCGCCGATGCGGTGTATCTGGCGACAGACCGCTTCGGCATGCGCGCCCGGGCCGACAACTTCGCCCTCGACCAGATTCCCGCCGCGGTGAGCTACGCCCACGAGCGCGGCGTCGCTGTCCACGTGACGTTGAACACGCTCATGCACGGACACGACCTGGACGAGCTGCCCTCCTACCTGGAGGCGCTGGCCGAGGCAGGTGTCGACGCGTTCATCGTAAGCGACTTGGGAGCGTTCTCGCTGGCGAAACGCTACGCACCCGAGGTGAGCCTGCATGTGAGCACCCAGGCCTCGGTGGCCAATGCGGAAGCCGCCCGCATGTGGCGCGATCTGGGGGCGAGCCGCATCGTGTGCGCTCGGGAGCTGTCGCTGGCCGAAATCGCGCGCCTGCGCCGCGACGCCCCTGCCGACCTGGAGATAGAAGCCTTCGCCCACGGGGCCATGTGCATGGCGGTGTCGGGCCGATGCCTTTTGAGCACGGCGATGACGGGCCGCAGCGGCAACCAAGGCGCCTGCGCCCAGCCCTGCCGCTGGAACTACGCAGTGGTGGAGGAGACACGGCCGGGCGTTGCTATGAGCGTGGAGGAGGACGATTTCGGCAGCTACGTCATGAACGCCCAGGACCTGTGCATGATCGAACATTTGGGAGAACTGGCCGAGGCCGGGGTGGACTCCATCAAGCTGGAAGGACGCAACAAGCGGGCCTTCTACGTGGCAAACGTGGTGGCCGCCTACCGGGCAGTGCTGGACGGCGCCGATCCTTCGTCGGTAAAAGACCAGTTGAACGCCGTATCGCACCGCCCCTACAGCACCGGCTTCTACTTCGGCCGCGCCACCCAGTCGCCCGAGAGGGACGGATACCTGAAGGAGCGGCTGCACGCCGGCACCGTTTTGGAATGCGAAGGCGGCGGCCCCTACCGCGTGCGCTTCCGCTGCCAGAACCGCATCTTCGAAGGCGACAAGCTCCAAGCCCTCTCCCCCGGCCGGCCCCCCTTCGTCGTTACAGCCCGAAATATCCGCTGGTACCCGGCGCCTTCTCCCGAAGACGATCATCCCCGCCCCGTCGACGTCGCGGTCGCGAACCGAACCGGGGACATCTACGCAATCGACGCCGAAGAGCCCCTCTCCCCCGGCGACTTCCTCAGCACCCCCTCACGCCCCGAAGACCAAGTCTGGCAGCGATAGAGAGAGCCGCACGCGGCGGAAGTTCGGGGCTGCGGTTCCGACACGATTCCGCAGCGGCGAGAGGCCCCGACCCGTCATAGCGGCACGGAGCGGGGAAGGCGGCAGGAGCGGCAGGAACCCGCACGCGGCGGAAGTTCGGGGCTGCGGTTCCGACACGATTCCGCAGCGGCGAGAGGCCCCGACCCGTCATAGCGG
>NZ_CALPDA010000017.1:0-32901 GCF_943193145.1 Adlercreutzia aquisgranensis
TTCATCGACCGCGAGCAGCTCAAGCGCATCGCCTCGACGCGCTCCAACAAGACCAAGTACGGCCAGCACCTGTTCCTGATCTCCAACCAGGAGCAGGACGGCGTGGATAGGAACTGACTCATACGTGACGATTTGCCATTTAAGGTGGTGCGTATGTCGAAAGAAATGGATTTTGAAAACCTATTCGTGTCGCTCCTACCCGAGAAGAGATTTAGCTCTTCCGAGATTCAATCTATTGCTCAGCAGCTCAGGCGCGATGCTCTGAAAATGATATACAAGGCCGGAGCGGGGCACCCTGGTGCGTCATTGTCCGAGGCAGAAATAATTGCCGCATTGTATTTCAGGATTCTTGACGTTGATCCTTGTAGGCCTGAAGCACATGACAGGGATCGATTCATTCTCTCAAAGGGACATGGTTGCCCCACTCTCTATGCTGCGCTCGCTCGAAGAAACTTTTTCTCTATTGATGAGTTGTCTAAGTTCCGACAGTTCAACTCCCTTGCTACTAGCTACCCCAACATGAGCACGCCTGGAATCGAGTGCCCGTCAGGCTCTTTGGGTAATGGACTGTCGGTTGGCGTTGGGATGGCTATCGCAGGCAAGCTTTCATGTAGTCCAGGAAGAGTTTTTGTTTTGGTGGGGGATGGAGAGTGCCAGGAAGGGGCAATTTGGGAAGCGTGCATGTTTGCATCCCATCACAATCTCGATAATTTGGTACTTATCGTTGATAGGAACAAGCTGCAGATTAACGGTTCAACAGAAGAATTGCTATCGATTGACCCGCTCGACGAAAAGCTCAGCTCATTTGGGTGGCTCGTAACAAACGTTGAGGGAAATAAAGCTGACCAGGTGATCGATGGTCTCGAATGGGCCATTGCGCAGCGGAGGCCCGCGGCTATCATCGCCCACACGACTAAGGGCAAGGGGGTTTCTTTCATGGAGGGGAACAAGGCGTGGCATGTCGGCAGTCCCGATGCAGAGCAGTACGAGGTCGCGTTGAAGGATCTGGCGTAAATGAAAGAAGAGAAACTCTTGATTCCTACGCGTACTGCTTTTGGCAAGAGGCTTATATCGCTCGCGAATGATTATGATTTTGTAGTATGCAACGCGGACACTAAAACTTGTAGCTTGGAAAATTTTGGGAAGCTATATCCTGATCGAGAGGTCTCATTCGGAATCGCAGAACAGAATCTTGTTAATGGGGCGGTTGGTATCGCTCTATCGGGGCGCAAGGCTGTGCTGTCAACCTATGCTGTTTTCCTGAGTATGAGGGCATGCGAGCAGGTGAGAAGTTATGCGTGCCTGACAAATGCGGATGTGCTTATGGTCGGAACGCACGCTGGGCTCAATGCCGGAAGCGAAGGGGCTTCTCACTCAAGCATTGAGGATGTAGCTATCATGCGTTCGATGCCCAACATTACCATTGTCGAGCCAAGCGACAGGTCTAGTGCTGAATCACTTGCTGAAGCAGCCCTAAGGTTCAAGGGTCCGTTGTATGTAAGGTTGCACTACCGACCCATTCCAGAGGTTCATCATTCTGGTTTCGAGTTCGAAATCGGAAAAGTATACGAACTATTCGCAAGCGGGAGCGACGTATGTCTTATGGTATCGGGGGCGCTTACTGGGATGGCACTTAGCGCGGCCGGTAGGCTCGAAGAACTCGGTATTTATTCGACTGTTGTCGAGATTCCGACAATCAAGCCAATAGACCGCGATTCAGTCCTTAAGTATGCCAAGCGATGCGGCGCGGTTGTTGCCATACATGACCACAACATAATCGGTGGTCTCGGATCTGCTATTGCCGAAGTGGTTTCAGAAGCATATCCCATTCCTGTTTTGAGGGTAGGAATACGAGATAGTTTTGCTCATTCGGGTTCGGTTGAGGAAAACTATCGAGCAAATTGCATCAGCATAGAGGAAATAATCGAATCTTCCCGAAAGGCTATCGCGCTAAAAGGTGTTTCGCGATGACGAATGTGGGGTTTATTGGTCTCGGCTCTATGGGCTTTCCCATGGCGTGCGCCGTAAGTGATGCGGGATTCAGGGTATCATTCTGCGCCCGCTCCCAGGCTACCAAAGAGAAAGGTGCTGCTGCGGGGTTTGAGCTTAAGAGCACTTGTTTCCAGCTGTCAACGTGCGATCTAGTTATCGTAGCTGTGCGAGACTATGCGCAGGCCTTGAGCTGCTTGGAGGGAGAAGAGGGATTGCTCACTAAAGGTGAGTTTGCCGGCTGCGTAATCATGACAAGTACCATTACCCCAGAAGAGGCAAGCGATCTCGCGCGGCGGTGCTCAATGCATTGTGCCGGCTATCTATCCGCTCCTGTGTCAGGAGGGGTATCGGGCGCGGAGAACCGTGCGCTTCTGTCAATGGTATCTGGTGACGAGCGTTGGCTGCGGCTGGCTCGGCCTGCAATTTGTGCCTACAGTTTGAAGGCGGTCTATTTCGGTGCGCGACCAGAAAATGCCTGCGTTGTTAAATCCATTATTCAGATGCTTATCAATGCAAACATATTGGCAACTTCGGAGGCGTATCTCATAGCGAAGGAAAACGGTATTGATCCGCAAGGACTTTACGATTCGGTGATGCTCTCGTCGGCATACTCGAAAATGTTCGAGAAGAGGTTTGTGTCGCTCATAGACAACAATAGGGACACGGGAATGAGCGATGTTGCTATTCACGCAAAGGATTCGCTTATTTCTTTAGCCGTAGCTGAAAAGGTTCGCATGCACGAGTTTCTTCCCATGGTCCGGATATGCGGGGAGGTTTTCTCTGTTGCGCAGAAGCGGGATGCAGGTGCCGATGCCGTTTTTGCGCTGGAAGAGTATCTGGAGAGTCTTGATCGTTATCGCTGATAGGGGAAAAATGGAATTGAATCAAGAATCTGTTGATATGGCGGGCAAGAGGCTGCTAATTCTTGGGGCGGTGCGTCCAATTGATGACGTCGTAAAAGCCGCCCAGGAGATGGGCGTCTACACCATAGCTACCGATTACTATCCCGATTCTCCCGTAAAAAGAATCGCCGATATGGCGCTTGATATCAGCACTCACGATGTTGATGCTCTAACTGAAGAGGCAGTAAGGCTCAGAGTGGACGGCGTGTTTGCCGCTTGCGTTGACGCCAATCTCGAACCGTGCCGACGACTTGCAGACAATCTTGGGCTTCCGTTTTACGCGACCGCAGAACAGATTGCAATTACTTGCGACAAGCATCTATTCAAAAAAGCCTGCAAACGTGCTGGTATACCCGTCGTAGACGAGTACTCCGTCGAGGATCTCCCGTCTACTCCTGACGAACTTCAGCGATTGCTCCCTTTGATTATTAAGCCTTACGACAGCGCTGGGAGCAAAGGGATATCTGTGGTAAGAACCGCCGATGCTTTGGATGGTGCGGTGGAATTTGCGCGGTCATTCTCTCCCACGGGCAACGTTCTTGCAGAGCCTTTCATCGAAGGGTGGGATGACAGTTGTCTGTATCTCACGATACAGGATGGGGTTCATTCTCTTTCAGCTATGTGCGATCGTATAATGGAGCCATGTCTCACGTCTGGAGCACCTCAGCCAGCGGAGCTTCGATTCCCGTCAAAGCATATTGATGAGTACTATCGCTCTTTGGATGGGCCAATTAAGGCCTTGATTAGGGATCTTGGAATCAAAAACGGAACGATGTTCATTCAGCTTTTTGCAAAGGATGGAAAGTTCATGGCCTTTGAATCGGGCTTCAGGACAAATGGCGCTCGCAATTACGTTATAGAGTCCGACGCAAATGGCATCAATTCTTTGGTGATGCACATTCGACATGCCCTAGGTACAGGATTCTCTGGCTGGGAAGCAGAAGAATGCAACGATGCGAGGTTCGATTCTTGTTACTCAATCATGGCAGTCAATTTACGACCTGGGGTGATTGAGCGCATAGAGGGACTTGATGAGATAGCGAATGCTGATGGCTTCTTAGATATGGCGGTGTATTACGAGCGAGGGGACACTGTTGACCAAAGCGTAGAGGGGACGCTTAAGCAAGAGTTTGCCCGTATTTATTTCAAGGCACCCAGTGAAGATGCCTTGGATGAAATCGTCGAGTGGGCGAGGGGTACGCTTCGTGTCGTTGGGGCAGACGGAGAGCTTCTTAATCGTTGATGAGGGTACTGAACGCATTCACGAAAAGGGTCGATGAGCTGGCTGCAATGCGTTGCGGTCTATTGTTTGCCGTTACCCTTCTGTTTTGGCTGGCATTTACGCTGGCAAGCGTTAGCTTTGCTGGGTGCGTTTTCGAAACCAACGACGATCGAATTTTTAGCAACATTTTATCTGGAGCATATGGCTCGGAGCTTTCGTATCAGACCTACTTCATGTCCCTAGCTTTTACGGTGCCTGTCTCGCTTTTGTTCGATATATTTGGAACTTGGGTTAACTGGTACGTGGTTACTTGTTATTTTCTTACTGCGCTCGCCTTTTCCCTTATAACATATATTGCAATTAGGATTATTGGCGCGAAGAAAGCAATCATCGCGATTCTCGCCATCTCTGTCCTTCTTTATTACAACCAATTCGTCTCTTTCCAATGGACGAAAAATGCCTCTTTCTATGCCTCCGCTGGCATGTTCGTCTATTGCGGATTGATGTATTCCCAGAAAAAAGAGCCAATTATTATTTGGATGCTAGCGGCGATTATCGCTGTTGCTGGTTTATCGATTCGTCCGATGGCGGCACTCGAATCGATTGCAGTACTTGTTCCTTGTGCTGTAATCGCCATTAGTGCGAGCGCAAGGAGGAGACGATCGGGTGATGGTATACAACGCTCGCTAGGTAAACCCATTATTGTTGTTGTCGTCTTTCTCGCAGTAGGCCTGGCAGGCATTGGGGGGACCGCTCTCTATTTCAAAACTGATGCCGGTTGGAGCCAGTGGGATACTTTCAACGACGCAAAAAGCGAGCTGCTGTCTTTTGGTGAGGTTCCCGACTACGATGAGAACGAGGAGCAAATTAACGCTGCAGGCTTCAATCGTAACGACTGGATATTGCTTTCTCGGTGGGGCGTAAGCGACGACAACGTTCTCCAGCCAGAGCTTCTCGAAAGCCTTTCGAGCTTAAAAGGGCCGATGGTCAGCCCTTCGATGGCCGGACGATTGGTTGGGCTTGCTCAGTTGATAACTCACGCCGATATTTTCTTGTTGATTATCGCTCTCTACTTTGTAGTGTATGCAACCGTTATCAAGAGAGTTCGGTACCGTAGTTGGCTCTATTATCTCCCGCTGCTTATTTGCGCGCTCGAGCTTGTCGCTCTAGCGATTGCCGGCAACGTAACAAATCGCGTGCTTTATGGGCCATTCGCGGCTCTATCGCTTGCGGCATTGTTCTTCCTGTGTGCTTCTATTTGTGCAAGTGAGGATTCACGATGTGCAGCGAAACATGCCTCCGGCCCCGCAGTAACTGCCTTGGTCACGGGCTTGGTGTTGATTGCATGCGTTGGCGTCAGTTCTTCGGCGCGTCTTCTTGAAGACACTGAGTTTGGCTGGAAATCGGAGGAGGTTGCATACCTTCTTGAGGACCAGTTTGCTGACAACAAAGAAATTCTCTATCTCGTAGATAGGCCTACGCTAAGCGACTTGGAAACGAAGTATATGAACCCTCTTCACGCGCTGGATAAAGACGCCTATGAAAACGTTTCGTCTCTTGGGGGGTGGCTCGCGTTAACTCCTGTGGACCGTTCCACAATAGCAAGACATGCAGAGCAATGCGATGCGTTTTCCAACGGCTTCGAAGCGCTTGCGTCGGGTGTAAATGTACGGCTTGTAGATCGATACAACAGTAAGTATATCGAGCAATACATCGTCGATCACTACAACCCTGGGTTTTCGCTCGAGAAAGAATCGTCGATTGGCGATATCACTATATATAGCCCTGTAAATGAATGCTCAAACTCCGAGGAGCAGAATGAATGAGTGAAGCGTCTTTGACTCCAGAAACAGCTGTTGCGGCAGTGCGAGTTAGCTTTGTTTTGCCATGTTATCGCAGCGAAGCATACATCGAAAAAGTACTTGATGAGCTTTACCGCTGCGCTACAGCGGTGCCCAGCATCGAGTCGTTCGAGACAATCTGCGTTGTCGATGGCTCTCCAGACAATGTTGCAGATGTATTGGAGAGGCGTGCCTCCTGGGATGACAAACTCGTGGTGGTGAGTTTTTCGAAAAATTTCGGTCAGCCCAATGCCAAGATGGCTGGATTCCGCCTTGCACAAGGCAACATTGTTGTTTCCCTCGATGATGATGGTCAATGCCCAGTTGACCATGTAGGCGATTTGGTCAACGCTGTAATAGCAGGTGCCGATATGGCTATCGCCGCTTATCCGAAAAAAAAGCAAAGTGCACTCAAAAATATGGGTAGCAAGCTCAATGGGCTGATGTCGCGTTGGGTTATGAACAGGCCGAAGGATTTGACGTTCTCGAACTTCTTCGCTTTCAATTCATTCGTACGCGATCAGATATCCCTATGGAATAAGCCCTACCCCTATCTCTATGGACTTGTTAGCCAGTTTACAGACAAAATTGTAAATATTCCAATGGATGAGCGCGCTCGTGAGTCAGGTTCGTCGGGGTTTACATTTAGCAAAAGCCTCTCTCTATGGCTTAACGGTTTTACCGGCTTCTCTATCAAGCCACTTAGAATCTCGTACGTCTTTGCTTTACTGTTAGCACTTTGCGGGGTTGTTAGCTGTCTGGCCTTTTCCATTCTAGGCGTACCGATAATAGGTGCCCTTTCTCTAATAGTGCTTGTCTGCGGTGCCATCAATTCGCTCGTCCTAGGTCTTCTCGGTGAATATGTAGGTAGGATCTACATGGTCTTAAATGATAAACCGCAGTTTGTGATAAGAAAAACTATTGGTAGGTAGAGAGATGCGCTCTAAGCATCAATCGTTTCCTCTAGCTGTCAAATCTGATTGATGAACAGTCGTGTCTCTGGTTGTTCGAGGCGTTATTAGTCTCTTGCGATTAACGACTTGCGGAGCAGTCACGCTTGACTGTGTCACCCTTTAGCAACAACTCGCATCCATCCAGCGCGCACACGGGAAATAAACGCTTTCGGGATCACCAAGACAATACGGTGAAGTTGTAGGAGCAGGAGCGCTATGAAGAAGCTTGCAATCATAGGGGCCAACGAGTTCCAGAACCCATTGATACTCAAGGCCAAGGAGATGGGCTACGAGACGCACGTGTTCGCTTGGGAGTCGGGCGACGTCGGCGAGCGGACGGCGGACGTGTTCCACCCGGTGAGCATCGTGGAGCGTGACACGATTCTGGAGGAGTGCCTGCGCGTCGGGGTGGATGCAGCCGCCTCGATTGGGTCCGACCTGGCCGTACTTACGGTGAACCACGTGCAACGAGCCTTGGGCAATCCCGCCAATGACGAGCGATGCGACCGCGTGGCGACGAACAAGTATCTCATGCGCGAGGCGTTCGAGGCAGCCGGCGTGCCGGTGCCCGCCCACCTGCTCGCCACGGTGGGGCATATGCCGGCTGACCCTGCGGCGCTGCCCTATCCGCTTATTGTCAAGCCCGTCGACAGGTCCGGCAGCCGCGCGATCAACCGGGTCGACGCTCCCGACGGTTTGGCTCCCGCGGTGATGCGCGCATGCGAGGCTTCCTTCGTCGGCGAGGCCGTCGTCGAGGAGTTCATCGCCGGCGACGAGTACAGCTGCGAGTGCATTTCCTTCGAGGGCAGGCACACTCTGCTTGCCCTCACAAGGAAACACACCAGTGGCGCCCCCCATTTCATCGAGCACGGCCATGACGAGCCGTCGGGGATCCCCACAGCGATCGTCCCCTCCGTGCGCGATGCAGTCTTCGCGGGGCTCGACGCCCTCGGCATCCGCTACGGGGCGTCGCACACCGAGTTCTTCCTCACCCCCGCAGGCGAGGTGCGCATCGTGGAGATAGGGGCGCGCATGGGCGGGGACTTCATAGGATCGGACCTCGTGCAGCTGTCCACCGGCTACGACTTCCTGCGCATGGTGGTCGACGTCGCCTGCGGGCGCGAGCCGGACCTGGCGCGGGGGGCTCATTTCGACGAGGCGTGCGTGCGGTTCGCCTTCGAGGACGGCGAGCTGGAGCGCTTCGACGAGGAGCTCGTCTGCGGGCGCGGGCTTGCCTGCCTGCGGCGCGAGCTGAAGGACCACGACCCGGGCGCCCGGGTGCAGGACAGCTCCACCCGGTTCGGCTACGCCATATACGCGAGCAGTTGTGGGGATTCAGCACGGGCCGCGTCTTCATGACGTTGAACCGCATGCCCCAGTACGTCGTGCGGACCGTCGTCAACGCGCCGAAAGGCGATGCGGACCCGCACCCGACACCGAACGAAAGGCCCCTATGATTCCCTTCAACAAGGCATCCATCACCGAGCTTGAGGAGCGCTACGCCCTCGACGCGCTGCGCAACGGCAAGACCTCCGGCGACGGCTCGTACACCTTCAAGGTCTACGAGCAGTTCCGCGAGCGCTTCGGCATCGAGCGCATGCTGCTGACCACCTCGGGCACCGCGGCGCTGGAGATGGCCTCGATACTGATCGACCTGCAGCCCGGCGACGAGGTGATCGTGCCGTCCTTCACGTTCTCCTCCACGGTCAACGCCTTCCTGCTGCGGGGCGCCAGGCCCGTGTTCTGCGACGTGCGGCCCGACACGCTCAATATGGACGAGTCGCTGGTGGAGGGGCTTATCACCGACCGAACCCGCGCCGTCTACGCCATCGACTACGCCGGCGTCCCCGCCGAGATGGACGCCATCGACGCCGTGGCCGCCGAGCGCGGCCTGTTCGTCATCGAGGACGCCGCCCAGGCGGTGGGGTCGACCTACAAGGGGCGCCCCGCCGGCACGCTCTCGGAGTTCGGCTGCTACAGCTTCCACGAGACGAAGAACTACGTCATGGGCGAGGGCGGCGCCATCGTGCTCAACGAGGGGCGGTTCCTGGAGCGCGCCGAGATCATACGCGAGAAGGGCACCAACCGCCGCCAGGTGCTGCGCGGCTGGACCGACAAGTACACCTGGCACGACCTGGGATCTTCCTTCCTGCCCTCGGACGTGCTGGCGGCCGTGCTGCACGCGCAGATGGAGCGCTACGACGAGATCATGGGCAAGCGCATGGCGGTATGGCAGGCCTACGAGCGCGAGCTGGCGCCGCTGGAGGCGGACGGGCGCCTGCGCCGGCTCTCCGTGCCCGGCCACGTCGAGCACAACGCCCACATGTACAACGTCGTGCTGCCCGACGAGGACACGCGCACCCGCCTGGTGGAGGGCCTGAAGGAGCGCGGCGTCATGGCCTACATCTGCTACGTGCCGCTGCACTCCGCCCCCATGGGCCGCAGGCTGGGCAACGACCCGCGGGACTGCCCGGTGACCGAGGATCTGGGCTCGCGCACCCTGCGCCTGCCGCTGCACGCGGACATGACGGCGGCCGACGTGGACCGCGTGCTCTCCGGCGTCTTCGACATCCTCTCCTAGGGAACGCGCTGTGGCCCCCGACAAGCAGACCGTCGACGCGTTCTGGCGCTCCTGGGCGTCCGACGAGGGGCTGGAGCCCTTCGAGTCGTTGCTCGGCTGGGTGCGCGAGCGCAACGAGGCCACCGAGGTCTCCGTCTCCCGCGTGGGCCTGGACGAGTGCTCGCCCTGGCGGCTCGACCCGGCCACCGGGCGCATCGGCAACCCCGCGGGGTCCTTCTTCCAGGTGGCGGGCCTCGAGGTGGCCGAGGGGCAGCGCGAGCTGGCCCAGCCGGTGCTGCTGCAGGGCGAGATCGGCTACCTCGGTATCGTGGCGAAGGTGTTCGACGGCGTGGCCCACCTGCTCATGCAGGCCAAGGTCGAGCCCGGCAACGTCAACAGGGTGCAGGTCTCCCCGACCGTCCAGGCCACGCGCTCGAACTTCCTGCGGCTGCACGGGGGCCGGCGCCCCGCCTACCTGGAGTACTTCCTGCGCAACGGGTCCGCCGAATGCCGTCCCGTCTCCACCCTGGTCGACCAGGTGCAGTCCGAGCAGTCCTCGCGCTTCCTGGGCAAGCGCAACCGCAACGTGGTGGTGCTCGCCGAGGGGGAGGTGGAGGCGCTTCCAACCCACCGCTGGATGACCCTCGGCCAGGTCAAGCGCCTCATGCGCTACCCGAACCTGGTGAACATGGACACGCGCACCGTGCTCTCCTGCATCCCCTGGTCGCTGTGGGGGCCTCCCTCCGCGGGCGCGCTGGAGGGCGGCGGGGCCGACCGATTGGCGTTGAATTCGATCCTCGGAGAATACGATTTCGATGAAACAGTCGAAATCTTCCAGGCCATGAACGACGCGAGGATGTTCGATTTCTCACAGCGACGCATCGTGGGACTCTGCGACTTGGAGGATTGGAGTTTCTCGGCCGACGGAACAAGGTTCACGTGCAGGGATCCCTACCCGTTCTCCGTGGGCTTCTTCGACATCGCCATAGAGGGGCGCGAGGTGGCTCGCTGGAGGCAGCCGCTCTTCGAGGCGCAGGGGATGGCAACCTTCGCGCTTGTGTGCCGGGAGGACGCTGATTGCTTGCGTTTTCTGGTACGTCTTAAGCGAGAGCCTGGCTGCTTTGATACGGCCGAGCTCGCACCCACGCTGCAGCGCGAAGCGGGGAGCATCGAGCTTCCGGATGCGGTGGACTCTGCGGTGCTGGGGCTTCTCGAGCGCGGCGAGGGCGTCGTGCGCGACGTGGTGCTCTCCGAGGAGGGCGGGCGCTTCTACTGCGAGGAGAACCGCAACGTCCTGTTGCGCCTCTCCGCCGACCGTGCCGAGGCGCTCTTTCCGTCTGGGGAGTTGCCGCGGGACTGCTTCTGGGTCGACTGTGCTATCCTTAACCGGCTTGTTCAGTTCAACAACGTGCTGAACATACAGTTGAGGAACCTGCTTTCCCTGATCGATCCGTGGGAGAGGCCCGAAGACGGAGGAATGCTTTGAGCGATCGCGTTGTGAGGATTGCGGTTCTGTGCCCGTCCGAAATCGCCAAGCGGCGGTTCATGCCGGCCTTGGCCAAGGTAGAGGGCGCCGAGTTCGTGGGAATCGGCTGCGCCACCCCTGAGGAGCGCGCGGTAGGGGCGTCCTCGGTCGGGCCGGATGCCGCCGAGCGAGCCGATCGCCAGCTGGCGGCGGCCCAGGAGTTCGCTCGCGAGTTCGGCGGACGCGTGTGGGAGAGCTTCGAGGCCCTGCTCGCCGATCCCGCTGTCGACGCCCTCTACATTCCGCTTCCGCCCGCGCTGCACTATCCGTGGGCGAAACGAGCCCTTCTTGCCGGCAAGCACGTGCTGATGGAGAAGCCCTTTTCCATGGACGCTGCGCAGGCGTCAGAGCTTATTGCGCTTTCGGACGAGCGGGGCCTGGCGGTGCACGAGAACTACATGTTCGCATTCCACAGCCAGATCGCCTACCTGCAGCGGCAGCTTGCCGAAGGGACCGTGGGGGACGTGCGCTGCATTCGGGTGGACTTCGGCTTTCCCTTCCGCGGCGGCTCCGATTTCCGCTACTCGAAGGACATGGGCGGGGGAGCGCTGCTGGATTGCGGTGGCTACACTTTGAAACTTGCCTCCATGCTTTTGGGGCCTGCGGCCAAGGTGACGGCTGCTTCCATGGGCTACGGCCGCGGCTTCGAGGTCGACCTGTTCGGCAGCGCCACCTTGGAAGGCGAAGACGGCGCCGTGGTGCAGGTGGCTTTCGGCATGGACAACGACTACCGCTGCGACGTGGACGTGTGGGGCAGCACGGCGACGCTGCGCAGCCATCGCATCCTGACGGCGCCCGACGGGTTCGCCCCCACCTTCGAGCTCTCGTCGAACGGCCAGGTGCAGACGGTCTCGCTCGAACCGGACGACAGCTTCGGGAAGTCCATAGAGCATTTCCTGCGCTGCATCGCCGACGATGGCGTCGCGGCGCGCCAACGCGAGGAGATTCTCCGCCAAGCCGCCCTGGTCGACGACTTCCTGCAAGCCGCGACGAGCAAATAGCGTATTCGTTTGCAAGCTGCGGTGCGCAAATAGCGCATGCGCCTGCAAGAAGCGCTGCATTCGGATGCATGGGACCGGCATGGTCCCGGCGTATCGTGCGAGCTTCCCTCTGCTACCGATTTGTGAGAGCGCCCGGCTATGCTCCTTCCTACGGAACACTGAGGAAAGGAGCATATCGTGGCAGATCTCGTCTCGGGCGCGCATGGGGAAGGCGCCCATGTCGGTCACTTCACGTTCACGAACAGACTGATGTTCAACCGGGTAGTTTCCACCCCCGATATCTTCGTAGACCTGGTCGAGGTCGTGACGGGGATTCGCTTCGAGCTGGCGGGAGACCCCCAGGCGGAAAGGACGTTCGAACCCACCCTGTCCTCGAAAGGCGTGCGCATGGACGTGGTCGCCGTGGGGGACGACAGGGTGGTCGACATCGAGATGCAGACCCAGTTTGAGCCATACCTCGGAAAGCGCCTCCGCTACTATCAGGCGGCCTTGGACGTGAGCCATCTGGACAAGGGCTCGGATTACGGCGTGCTGCCGGAAAGCTTCATAATCTTTCTCTGCACGCACGACCCGTTCGGGAGGGGTCTTCCCGTGTATACGCTGGAGCGATGCTGCGTCGAGGATTCGAGTGTCGATGTTGGGGACGAGAGCCACTGGATCGTGCTCAACGCGACTGCCTACGCCGCTGCGAACGATGGGCAGCTGGCCGACGTGCTAGAATATGCGGCTACAGGAGAGGTTCGTCACCGCGGCGGACTTGTCGGCAGGATAGACGAAGCGGTAAGGGACGCAAACAACGATTCGGGGTGGGTGAGGAACGTGGAATCGGTCATGAGCTTGGAAGACGGCTTGCGCATGCGCTACCAGATCCTCATGCGCGACGAGGTTGCGGCTGCCAGGAAGGCTGCTGCCGAGGAGGGGCGGGCCGAAGGCATGGCGAGAGGCATCGCCGAAGGGATTGCGGAAGGCAGAGCTGAGGGAATCGCCGAAGAGCGGGCGCGCACAGCGATGCTGGCGAAGCGTCTGGAGAAGGAGGGTCGTGTCGACGAGCTGGCCGGCGCCCTTGCTGATTCGAAGCGGTTTGATGCGTTGCTTGTCGAGTTCGGCCTGTAAAACCCGTTCTGTGAAGCGAATATGCTGATTGCGGAAGCGGGCAAACCGTCTGTTGCTACCAACGGCGTGGTTTGGTAACATAACCGTTCGCGTGCATTGCACTGGAATAACCGGGTCTCAAAGCTGATCCGATGCAGAAATGAAGGAGACGTAAGGAAATGGCAGTACCTAAGCGCAAGATGGGCCGTGCCCGCACCCATGCCCGTCGTACCACGAACGACAAGATCTCGGCACCCTCCCGCTCGGTGTGCCCGCAGTGCGGCGAAGCCAAGCTTCCCCATCGCGTGTGCCCCAACTGCGGCTTCTACAAGAACCGCGAGGTTATCGAGACGGAGTAACCCTCCCGCGCCTCTGACGGTTTCGCTGTCGTAAAGCCCCTTCGTTATCTAAGCCTACGCTTAGGCGACGAAGGGGCTTTCAGCTTTTGCATTTCCTGTTCGGCTTGCTCTTTGCGAGCCGAAACCGCAGGCGCATGCTGCAAAATAAACAGGATGGTCTCATAGAGGAAACGGAGTAATCGCTATGGCGCAGCAGGTCACGGTGGCAGTGGATGCCATGGGAGGCGATCGCGGGCCGAGCGTGGTGCTTCAGGGGGTTGCCGACGCGCTTCTGGCCGACCCCGACCTGTCCGTGGTGCTGTGCGGGCCCGCCGACGTGGTGCAGCCCTTCGCAGCCGACCTCGATCGCTGCCAAGCGGTGACGGCGACCGAGGTCGTATCAATGGACGAGCACCCCGCGAAGGTCGTCCGCACGAAGAAGGACTCGTCGCTTGTGGTCGGATGCCGCCAAGTCAAGGAGGGCAAGGCCCAAGGCTTCTTCTCCGCAGGCTCCACCGGCGCCTGCCTGGCTGCCGGTATGTTCGTCATGGGCCGCATAAAGGGCGTTCAGCGTCCGGCGCTGGCCACCGTGGTGCCCAGCCCCGTCCGGGAGTCGGTGATGCTCGACATCGGTGCGAACGCCGACTGCAAGCCGGAGTACCTGGTGCAGTTCGCTACCATGGGCACCGTGTTCGCCCGCTCCATTCTAGGGGTCGCCGACCCTCAGGTGGCGCTTCTCAACATAGGCGAGGAGGACGAGAAGGGCTCGGCCCTTGCGCAGGAGAGCCATAAGCTGCTGCGCGCCGAGCTGCCCAACTTCGCCGGGAACTGCGAGGGGCGCGACGTGCTCGCCTCCACCTTCGACGTGGTGGTGACCGACGGCTTCACGGGAAACGTCTGCCTGAAAACCATCGAGGGCACCGCCAAGGTGCTCATGGCCGCGCTCAAGGAGCGCATGACCGCCACCCCCGTGTCCTCTCTGGGCGCCCTGCTGGTGAAGAATTCCGTCTACTCGCTGAAGGACCAGCTCAGTCCGGATACCTACGGCGGCGGTCCGCTTCTGGGCGTCAAGGGCGAGCTGATCGTGGGGCACGGCTCGTCCAACGAGCTCGCCATCAAAAACGGCATCCTCACCACCGCCCGCATGGTTCGCGCCGGGGTCTGGCGCGCGATAGCCGAGCAGATCGCCGCGCTCGACGCGGAAGGCGATGGGGCGGAAGATGCGGCCGAGGATGTGGCCCATGAGCTTTAGTCTGACGAAACTCCACGTCGTCGAGTTCCCCGAACCCTTCGACCCCACGCCCGAGCAGGAGGAGAAGCTTCGCTTGGCGCAGCAGATCATCGGCTACCGCTTCACCTGCGAGCAGCTGCTGCTCTCCGCCATCACCCATCCTTCCGCCACCGAGGGCAAGTCCGTCCGCTACTCCTACGAGCGGCTGGAGTTTCTGGGCGACAGCATCCTGGGCGCCATCGTCTCCACCGTGGCCTTCGACCGTTTCCACGATCTGGACGAAGGCGGTCTCACGCGCATCAAGGTGGCGCTTGTCTCCGGGTCGAGCCTGTCCAGCGTGGCGGAGAAGATCGGCTTCGCCGACGTGATCGTGTTCGGCTCGTCCGAGACGGGCACGGGGCGCCGAGGGCTGCACTCGGCGCTCGAGAACGTCTACGAGGCCGTGGTTGCCGCGCTCTACCTGGACGGCGGGCTCGACAAGGCGGTGCGTTTCGTCAGCGAAACGCTCATACCGCGCATGTCCATCGATATGGCCAAGGAGCCCGAAAACCCCAAGAGCGCGCTTCAGGAGAAGCTGCAGGAGGACGGCATCACGCCTACCTACAAGCTGGTGGAGACCCAAGGGCCTCCCCACGACCGTACCTTCGTAGCCCAGGTGTTCGCAGGGCAGCAGGGCCTCGCCCGCGGCACGGGGCGCACCAAGAAGGAGGCGGAGAGCCAGGCCGCGAAGAGCACCCTGGCCCGCCTGGGAGAGTTCTTCGGCTTGGGTCTTACCGAGGAGGAGAAGACCGAGAAGGCCGAGGCCGCCAAGCAGGCCAAGGCCGAGAAGGCCGCTGCCAAGGCCGAGCAGGAGAAGGCCCGGGCCGAAGAGAAGGCCCGCAAGAAGAACGAGCGCGAGCGCGCGAAGCAGAAGCACTCCTAGCCTGCGCGAGGTTCCCATGTATCTGAAGTCGCTCGTACTCAAAGGATTCAAGTCGTTCGCCGACCGAAGCGCGCTCGCCCTCGAGCCCGGCATTACTGCCGTCGTGGGGCCGAACGGGTCGGGCAAGTCCAACATCTCCGACGCGGTGCTGTGGGTGCTGGGCGAGCGCAACGCCAAGAACCTGCGCGGACAGGCCATGGAGGACGTAATCTTCGCCGGATCGAGCTCGCGCAAGAGCGTTTCGGTGGCGGAAGTGGAGTTGGTGCTCGACAACACCGACGGCACGCTGCCCGTCGACTACTCCGAGGTGTCCCTGACGCGCCGCATGTACCGCACGGGCGAGAGCGAGTACCTCATCAACGGCGTGGTGGCCCGTAGGCTCGACGTGCTCGATATCCTTCACGACTCCGGCTTGGGCACGGGTACGCACTCCATCATCAGCCAGGGGGCCCTCGATTCGGTCCTGCAGTCGAAGCCCGAGGACCGCCGAGCGCTCATCGAGGAGGCTGCGGGCATCCTCAAGCACAAGCAGCGCAAGGAGAAGAGCGCCCGCAAGGTTGCTCAGATGGACGCTCATCTCGACCGCGTCAAGGACGTTGTGGGCGAGGTGGGCCGGCAGCTGGGGCCGCTGGAGCGCAAGGCGAAGCGGGCGCGGGCCTACGAGGCGCTCAGCGACGAGCTCGCATCCGTCGAGCTGTCCTTGGCGGTGGACGACCTGCGCACCCTGCAGTTCGCCTGGACCGAGGCGTCCAGGAGGGAAAGCGAGCTGCAGGCCGCAGTGGAGGAGCGCAAGGCGGCCATAGCCTTGGCGGATGCGCGCGTGGAGCAGCTGCAGGAGCAGATGCAAAGCGACGCGAAGGGCGCGGGGGACATCGCCCGCGACTTGCGGGAGGCGCTCTCCCTCTCCCAGAAGATAGACAACGCCTCCCTGCTCGTCCGCGAGAGGCGGCGCTCGGCCATGGATGCTGTGGAATCGCTCGAGGTGAGCCTTGAGGCGAACAAGGAGAAGGCTGCGCGCGCAAGGGAGGAGCACGAAACCGCCGTCGAGTCGCTTTCGGGCATCGTCAAGGAGCGGGATGCGGCTGCCGCCAAGGTCCGCGAGGTGCTTGCGCGGCAGCAGGAGAACGCGCAGGCGCGCAGGCGGTTGGAGAGGGAGGCCGACGAGGCTCGCGACGAGCGGCGGTCGCTGGAGCGCTCCGTTGCCGCCGACCGGCAGCTCCTCGAGCGCACGCAGGAGGAGCTCGCCAACAACCTTGCCCACATGAAGCTGGTCGAGGGGCGCAGCCGCGAGCTATCGTCGGGCCTGCAGGCCGCCCAAGACGATGTGGCCCGCGCCGAAGAGGAGCATCGGCGCATACTGGCAAGCTGCGAGGAGCTTGCGACGCGGGAGTCCTCCATGCGCGCGCGGGTGGCGGAGGCCGTCCTGGCTCGCGACCAGGCGCGCGAGTCGCTTGACCGTGCCCATGAGAGCGTTTCAGTTCTCGCCTCGAAGATCAAGGGCTTGGAGGAGCTCGAGCGTGCGGCTTCGCAGTCCTCGCCGTCCCTCGCATGGCTCACCGGGCCGGAATCGGATTTCGGAGGCGCTCTGATCCCCCTTTCCCGGGTGATCGACGTCCCTGCGGAGCTGAGCTCGCTTGTCGAAGCCCTCATGGGCGAGTCCGTGAACCTGCTCTTCACCCAAGACGGGCGCGAGTCTGCCCTGGCTGTGGAGGCGCTCGTGTCCCACGGGGCCGACGGCTACGTGGCCCTGGCCAGTCGAGGGGCCGGCGGCAGCGACGTGTCGGCCCCGGGGCGAGCGGCGGCCAAGCAAGCGGCTCTGGACGGGTGGGGCAGCGTCCTGGTCGACCGCATCGCCTGCGAAAGCGACATGCGCCTGCTCGTTGAGGGCGCTATCGGCGATGTGGTGCTGTGCCCTTCCGCAGCCGACGCGGCCAAGGCCCACGACGAATGCCCGCTGCCCGCGAGGTTCTGCTGCCCGGAAGGCGTGGTGTACCGGCCCGACGGCGTGGTGGAGCGCTACGGTTCCGTTGCCTGCGACGACGACGGCACGGGCGGGGTGCTCGCCCGCGCCGGACAGCTTCGCGAGGCGAAGGACGAGCTTTCCCGTGCGAGCGAGCGGGAGGACCTGTCGCGAACCGCCCTCGAGTCCGCCGAGGAGTCCCTGCGCTCCCTTCAGGTGGAAAGCCTTGCCGTCTCCCAGCAGCTTGCCCAGGTGAAAGGACAGGTGTCTGCAGCCGAGCAGCTGCTTTTCCAGACGCGCGACAAGCTTTCGTCGCAGCAGAGGGAGCTCGAGGACATCGAGGCGCAGCGCGCCATGGCCCGCAAGAGCGTGGATGCCGCTCAGCCGACGGTGGACGAGCTGAAGGAGTCCCTGGCCAAGCAGACCGCGCGCGCAGCCGAGCTGTCGCTTCTGCTCGACCGCAACGAGGATGCGGCCGTGCCGCTTCGCAAGGCCGCGGCTGCGCTTCGGGACGAGATGTCCGAGGCGAAGCTTTCGCAGGCGAGACTCGACGAGCGCGTCTCCTATTTGGAGCGCATGGTGACCGCGCGCCTCAACGACGTCGAGCGCCTGGAGGAGGAGGACCGCTCTTCAAGGTGGTCCTTGGCCGAGAAGTCCGTGGTGATGCGCCGGGCCGAGCCGCTTCTGCAGCAGCTGGAGCTCATAGCCCAAGCCGCGCGCGGGTGCGTCGCTCGCCTGGAGTCGCAGTCGACCCAGGCGCAGGAGGCGTCCTCGGGCCTATACTCCGCCGTGACCGAGGCCCGGGCGGCCGCCAAGAGCGCCCACGACGCCTACGATGAGGATTCCGGACGCCTGTCCGAGTCGCGGGTGGAGAAGGGTCGTCTGGAGGTGCGGCTCGACGCCGTCATGAACGCCGTGGTCCATGCCCACGGGATGCCCCTCGACGAGGCGCTGGGCCTTCCACCCTTGACGGATAGGGACGAGGCCGAGGAACAGGCCGCCAGGCTTCGCAGGCGTATCGGCTCCATGGGCGCCATCAACCCCGATGCCGCCCGCGAATACGAGGCTCTGAAGGCGCGCTACGACTTCCTTCAATCGCAGATGGACGACCTGGCCCAGGCGCGGCGCTCGCTGGCCAAGATCGTCCGCATCATAGACGAACGCATGCGCAGCGACTTCCTTCGCACGTTCGAGGAGGTAAACGGATACTTCGGCGAGATATTCGCCCAGCTGTTCCCCGGGGGCAAGGCCGAGCTCTCCCTGGTGGACCCCGACGATGTGGAGAACTCCGGCGTGGAGGTGTCGGCGCAGCCCCGCGGCAAGCGCGTGGCGAAGATGTCGCTGCTCTCCGGAGGCGAGAAGTCTCTGACGGCCTTGGCGCTGCTGTTCGCCGTCTACCGGACGCGCAGCACCCCGTTCTACATCCTGGACGAGGTGGAGGCGGCCCTCGACGACAGCAACCTGCGCCGGCTCACCGCGTACCTGGAGCATTTGCGCCAAACAACCCAGCTCATCATGATCACGCACCAGCGGCGCACCATGGAGATGGCCGACGTGCTCTTCGGCGTTTCCATGCATGCCGACGGGGTGACCAAGGTGATCAGCCAGAAGCTCGACCGGGCACTGCAGTACGCCGAATAAGCGCAGGCTTCGCATCGATTCCTTGCGGGACGGATGCGCGTAAAGAACGATACCGGCCAGGCGAGAGCCGGTTACCGAAGGAGGGTTTCCATGGGTATGCTCGACCGTATCAGCGAGGGCCTGTCGCGCTCTCGGACGAAGCTCAAGGAGCAGATGAACATCCTTCTGGACCGTGGTCCCGATGTGGACGAGGGCTTCTGGGAGGGCTTGGAGGAGACGCTTATTCTGGCCGACATGGGGGCCTTGGCGGCCAGCGACATCGTGGAGCGCATGCGCGACCGCGCCACGCGTCAGGCGCTTCCGGACGCCTACGCCGTGCTCGACCTGCTCAACGACGAGATCGCGGGCACCTTCGCCGAAGGCGGCGAGCAGGTGCTGGGGGGCGGCCCTGCCGTGGTGCTGTTCGTGGGCATCAACGGTACGGGCAAGACCACAACCGTGGGAAAGCTCGCGAAGGAGGCGACCGACCAGGGTCGCACGGTGCTGCTCGGCAGCGCTGACACCTTCAGGGCCGCAGCCATCGAGCAGTTGGAGGTGTGGGCGAAGCGCTCCGGCGTGGAGATGGTGACCCGCGAGCGGGGAAGCGACCCGGCCTCGGTGTGCTTCGATACCCTGGAGCGGGCAGACGAGGTGGGGGCCGATTTGGTGCTGGTGGACACCGCCGGGCGCCTGCACACGTCCGCCGACTTGATGCGCGAGCTTCAGAAGGTGGTCGCCGTGGTGCGAAAGCGTTCGAAGATGCCCGTGTACACGGTGCTCGTCATCGATGCGACCACCGGGCAGAACGGTTTGCAGCAGGCTCGCGAGTTCGATCGGGCGCTGGACCTCGACGCGCTCATAGTCACGAAGCTCGACGGCACCGCGAAGGGCGGCATCGCCCTTGCGGTCAGCCACGAGCTGGGCCTGCCCGTGCTCAAGATCGGCGTAGGCGAGCAGCTGGACGACCTGAGGGACTTCGATGCCCACGATTTCGCGCGGGCGCTGGTGGGGAGCTTCGATGAGCGCTCGTAGTCGCCGTCGCGTCGCTTACTGGTCGAGCATGCTCGCGATGCTCTTCAGGTCCGACATGCTCATGCCGGCGGGCAGCCCCGGCATGCCGCGGCGCTTCTTACCCTTCCTGCCCTTCTTGCCGTGCCCTCCTTGGAGCGATTCCATCGCGGGCATCATCCGCTTGACCATCTTCTTGGTCTCGTTGAACTTCTTGACCAGCTGATTCACCTCGGTGACCGACACGCCGGCGCCCCGGGCGATGCGCGCGCGGCGGCTGCCGTTGAGGATGTCGGGCCGCTGGCGCTCCTCACGGGTCATGGAGTTGATGATGGCCTCCATGTCGTCGAGCGCGCCCTCGTCCACCTTGCCCGAAGCCATGGCGCGGTCTCCGCCGGGCAACGCCGAGATGAACTTCGACACGCCCCCCATCTTGCGGATCTGGCGGTTCATCTCGATGAAGTCGTCCAGCGTAAGGGTCTGGCTCATAAGCCGCTCGGCGGCCTCGGCCTCCTCGGCTTCCTGCTGCACCCTGACGGCATGCTCGATGAGGCTGACCATATCTCCCATGCCCAGGATGCGCTTGGCCATGCGGTCGGGGTGGAACTCCTCCAGCGAGCTGGGCTTCTCGCCGGAGCTGATGAACTTGATGGGCTTTCCGGTCACCTGCTTGATGGACAGGGCGCCGCCGCCGCGGGCATCGCCGTCCATCTTGGACATGATCACGCCGTCGAAGTCCACCTGCTCGGCGAAGGCCTGGGCCACGTTGACCACGTCCTGGCCGGTCATGGCGTCAACTACCATGAGAATCTGGTCGGGGCGCACGGCCTGCTTGATCGCCTTGGCTTCGTCCATCATCTGCTCGTCCACGTGCAGACGTCCCGCCGTGTCGACGATCACCACGTCGCGCAGGTTGTCGATGGCTTCCTGGATGCCGCCTTCCGCGATAGCCACCGGGTCCTTCCCGTCGCCCCGGAACACGCGCACCCCTATTTCGCCGCCCAGGGTTTCCAGCTGGTCGGCGGCGGCCGGACGGTAGACGTCGCAGGCCACCAGCAAGGGGGAGTGCCCTTGGCTCTTGAGCAGGTAGGCGAGCTTGGCCGCCGCGGTGGTCTTGCCCGAGCCCTGAAGGCCTACGAGCATGATGACGTTGGGGATGCGGCTGGTGAGCACAAGCTTCGAATCGGTGCGCCCGAGCAGCTCGGTGAGCTCGTCGAGCACGATCTTCACGACGTTTTGCGAGGGGGTGAGGGAGTCCATGACCTCGGCTGTCAGGCAGCGCTCCTTCGTTCGGGCGACGAACCCCTTGACCACCTTGAAGTTCACGTCGGCCTCGAGAAGCGCCAGGCGGATCTCGCGCATGGCCTCGTTGATGTCGTCTTCGGTCAGGCGGCCCTTGCCGCGCAATCCCGAGAAGATGCCTTGGAGTCGTTCGGACAAGCCTTCGAGCATGGGGTCCTGCTTTCGTGGGTCGAGGGGGTTCGGCGCTAAGCGCAGTTAAGTAGGAATTATAGCCTATGGGCGACGCTGGGAGACGGCGGGAGGGGCGATTACGTTTGGTTGCGATGTTCAACGTAGGGAAAACGGCGAGGGGTCGGAGGGGTTGCAGTCAATCGGCGAAACGCTTACGCGCCAGTAAAGTCCCTATTTTAATCACAATTGCCTTCTACCATCTGGGTTGAGAAAAGAAAAGCGCAGGTCTTTTACCTGCCGGACGTTCGGTCGTATCTTTCCGACGGCGTTTGCGGCCGAATATCCAGCGTGGCCTGTAATTCGGAAAGCGAGGTGGTGTGCAATGAGGAAGCAATGGGCGGCAGAACCGGTCGCCGGAGTGGCCAATCGGAGCAGCAAGGCGAAAACGAGCGCAGCGGTGACGGGGCTGGAGCACGTGCATCCCTCTCGCGTGATCGCGCTTGCGGCGGCGGCCAACGTGTGCGCGGCAATGATAATCGCCGTCGCCCCGGCCATAGGATTCTACATCGTCTAGCCTGCAAGCCTGACGGAACACCTGATAGAATTAGCGAAGGACCTGACGGGTCCTTCGCGCTGTCTAAGGAGGGGATGGTTTTTATGCCCGTTGACATGGGACGCTTGCCGCGCACTGTAACTTTGGGTCGGGACGACCGGGGAAGGGCTCTTCTCGATTACGTCGACCAGCGGGTGCTCCCTGGCAGGCTGGAGGTGGTTCGCACCTACTGCTGGAGAGAGGTGGTCGGGGCCATCTGCGGCTTGGCAGTGCGCGGCGCGCCGGCTCTGGGGGTGTGCGGCGCGGCAGCTGTAGCGCTTTGGCTCGACGGAGCGGCCGAGTCTGAGGAAGGGTCTTTCGCGGATGTAGCCGCGTTGCTCGAGGGGCTTCGGCAGGCGTCCTCCCAAATCGCCTCGGCTCGTCCCACAGCGGTGAACCTCTCCTGGGGAGTGTCGAGGGTGCGCGATGCGGCCGTGCAAGCCATCGAGAACGGCGGGCGCATCCGAGACGTCGCCCGGCTCGCCTTCGACGAGGCGAAGGCGGTCGAGACGCAGGACGAGGAGTGCTGTCGCCGCATAGGGGCCTTCGGTGCGGCACTGCTGCCTTCGCGGGAGGGCGGCTGCCGGGTGCTCACCCATTGCAATGCCGGAAGCCTCGCCTGTTCGTTCTACGGCACGGCCCTGGGCGTCGTCTACAGCGCTGCGCAGGAGGGTAGAATCGCGCGGGTGTACGCCGACGAGACCAGGCCGGTGGGCCAAGGCGCCCGCTTGACCGCGTGGGAGCTGGCGCGCGCCGGCGTGCCGGTGACGCTGATCTGCGACAACATGGCAGCCAGCGCCATGGCCCAGGGGATGGTGGACGCGGTGGTGGTGGGTGCGGACCGCATCGCCGCCAACGGGGACGTTGCCAACAAGATAGGGACGCTGGGAGTGGCCGTGCTGGCGAAGCGCTTCGGCGTTCCCTTCTTCGTCGCAGCACCTGCCTCCACTGTGGATGCGAGCCTGTCGTGCGGCTCGCTCATCCCCATAGAGCAGCGGGATCCCCGCGAGGTGATGGCGGATGCGCCCGAAGGCGTGGAGATTTGGAACCCCGCTTTCGACGTCACGCCGGCCGAGCTCGTCGACGCGATCGTAACCGAGCGGGGCGTCTTCGAACCGGGACGCATCCTGGACGCGTTGGGGCAGCAAGGGATAGGGCGAGCGGGTCGATAAGCCGGGTTCTGTCGTTGGGCGATCATTTATCTGCGACCGCTGTCGCCAGCGGCCTTGTAGCACGCAACCCGAACGCACGGAAGGGCGGCCGTATCGCGTTCCTATTTGCGCTTGCTCCGGATGGGGTTTGCCAAGCCGCATCGTTGCCGATGCGCTGGTGCGCTCTTACCGCACCGTTTCAGCTTTTCTCCCAGACGGCTCGCCGAAGCGGGCAGCCGGGGGAGTTTTCTTTTCTGTGGCACTGGTCCGTCGGGTCGCCCCGCCCAGCCGTTAGCTGGCATCCTGCCCTTTGGAGCCCGGACTTTCCTCATGCGGATACCGCACGCGATCGCCTGGCCCGCTCGCCTGTGGTATTCTAGCGTACCGTTTCGCCGCGTGGCACAAGGCGGCGACCTGCATGCGAAAGGAACATCAATGGCCGATGTGAAAACCTGCGTCCTGGTGGCCGCCAGCCAGTTCAACGCCCGCGACTTCCGGGAGCGCTACGAGGCGGGGCTGTTTGACTACGTCATGGCCGTCGATGCGGGCTTCGCCTATCTGGAGGACTTGGGCGTGCGTCCCGACATGGCGCTTGGGGATTTCGACTCCCTCGGCTACGTCCCCACATGCCAGCGCGTCTCGCGCTTTCCCCGCGAGAAGAACCAGTCCGACCTGGAGCTTGCCCTGGAGCGCGCGAAAACCATGCGCTACGACGACGTCTACGTCTACGGCGCTCTGGGCGGCCGGATCGACTTCGAGCTGTCGAATCTTCAGGCGGCGGCGAAATACTCGGAGGCGGGACTGTGCGTGACGCTGGTGGGCGAGGACTGCGCTGTGCGGGCTCTTACCGGCCCCGACGTGCTCGATCTGCCGCTGATGGACAGCGGCACCGTGTCCGTCATCGCCATGAGCGACCGATGTACGGGTATGATCGAGCGCGGCATGGCGTACTCCCTTGACGACGAACCGCTCACCAACCGCGAATCGCGGGGCGTCTCCAACGAGCTTACGGGCATGCCGGCTAGCGTAGGCATCGCCTCGGGCACCGTGCTCGTGTTCTACCCGCTGCCCTAGCTCGCATCCCCGTCGCGACGGTAGACCGTCTTGCCGCCTACGATGGTCTCCAGCACCTGGAAGTCGAGCAGCTCGTCGTCGGTGCAGGAAAGCAGGCTCCGGTCGATCGCAACGAGGTCCGCCAGCATTCCCGGCGCTATCAACCCCAGCTCGTCGCCCCTGCCTGCCGCCAAGGCGCTTCCGCGCGTGTAGGCCGACAGTGCCTGGGCTCGCCCTATGCGCTCCTGGGGCTGCCAGCCGCCGACCGGCTCTCCCGTGGACGGGTCCTGCCTGGCTACGGCGCAGTACAGCACAGCTGCGGGCGACGGGTCGACCACGGGCGAGTCCGTTCCGAAGGCCAAGGTGGCGCCAAGGCCGAGCAAGGTGGCGAACGGCCACATGTACCTGGCGCGCGCAACGCCCAGGTCTCGCTCCGGGCCGCCAGGGTCGAGGGTTATGTGGGGCGGCTGCACGGCTGCGACCACGTCGAGCTTTGCAAGACGGCGCATGTCGGCGGGCTGGAAGTTCTCAAGATGCTCTATGCAGTGGCGTTTCGCACCGGGAAGCGGACCGAAGCGTCCGCGGGCCTCCTGGAAGATATCGAGGGCTTGGTGTATGGCCTCGTCGCCGATGGCGTGGATGCGCACCGCCCGTCCGCGTCGCGCAGCTTCCAGCACGTAACGCCTCATGACGGCGGGGTCGATGGTGGGCCTGCCGTGTTCGCCCGGCACGGTCGCGTTGCTGTAGGGGTCGTGGATCCAGGCGGTGTGCTGGCTGGACACCCCGTCGAAGAACTGCTTGAACCCGCCGACGGATAGCATCGGGTCGCGCAGCCGTCCTTCCAGCTCGTCGTAGCGGCCCTGGTCGTCGGTGAGCGTGGGAAAGAGCGTTGCGCGCACGGTCATGCGTCCGTTGCGCAGCAGGCGTTCGTAGATGTCGTCGCGCACGAAATCCAGGCCCGGCCCCGCCATGAGCGACAAGTCGCACAGGCCTGTAATGCCGCTTGAGGCCAGCGTCCGGAAGAAACCGTCGTAGGCGGCATCCAGCTCCTCGTCGGTGAAGGAGGCGGTGATGCGGGGCATAAGCTCCATGGCCGCCGCTTCGCGGACGATGCCGGTGAGGCGCCCCTGGCCGTCTCTGTCGTAGGCGCCTCCTGCAGGGGGCAGCGAGCCGTCGGTCAGCCCAAGCTCCTCCAGGGCGCAGCTGTTCAGCCAAAGGCTGTGGGCATCCCCCGAGTAGAGCGCGACGGGGCGATGGGGGAACGCGGCGTCCAGGGAGCGCTTGTCGGGCAGGCGGGGAGGATCCCATCGGTACTCCCGCCAGCCCTGGGCCAGAAGCCATCCGCTCGGACGCGTTTCGGCGAACGCCCGCAACCGCTCGACGCAGTCCTGCTCGCTTCGCCCCATGAACGTGCAGGCAAGGGGCGAGGAGTACAGCGCCGAATGGAAGACGTGCATGTGGGAGTCG
This sequence comes from Adlercreutzia aquisgranensis, assembly GCF_943193145.1. Lineage (NCBI taxonomy): Bacteria > Bacillati > Actinomycetota > Coriobacteriia > Eggerthellales > Eggerthellaceae > Adlercreutzia > Adlercreutzia aquisgranensis. The sequence continues at coordinate 25,844 of NZ_CALPDA010000017.1, forward strand.
TGGAAGCCGGGGCACAGAAACGCATCCCCCAGGTCCTCGATCCGCCTCGCCGCCTCGTCGGGATCGTCCGCCTGGGCCAGCACCTGGTCCAAAGGGCCCACGGCCGCTATCCGGTCGCCCGAGAGGGCTACCGCGGCGGCAGCGGCGTCGTCGTCCAGTCCGGTGAAGGTGGCGTTGGAGAGCAGGATGCGATCGAATGTCATGGGGGCGCCTTTCCGGGGGGGGCGTTCGTCAGTGCGCAGCGGAGAATAGGTACTCGTCCTGGCGAACCTCGACCGAGAGCTCGCCGTTGCGCACCAAGTGGATAAGATGGGCCATGGTCTCGCCCATGGAGGAGAACTTCTGGTCCAGGGGCCATCGGCTCCAGTTCGGATAGCGCCAGGGGAACGCCTCGGAGATGGAGACGATGTCGCGGTTGCCCTCCTCCACCAGGTTGTAGATCTGCCCCAAGCGCTTGCGGTGGTGGGCGATCAGGGCGTCGGAGCGCTCGGAAAGCCCGCAGTAGGGGTCGCCATGCGCCGGAAGTACCAGGTCGACCTCGTAGCGCTTCATCTTCTCCAGGCTGCACAGGAAGTCGGACAGCGCGTCGTTGGACAGGTTCCACGAGGTGACGGAGGGGGTGATGTGCTCCAGGACGTGGTCGCCCACGATCATGAGGCGGTGGGAGCGGTCGTAGAGGCAGATATGCCATGGGTCGTGCCCGGGCGTCTCCACCACCTCGAACCGACGGCCTCCCAGCTCGAGGGTGTCGCCTTCCGCCAGAAAGCGGAAGGGTATGTCGCGGCGCAGCGGCAGCAGCTCCGCCGAAACCGGCAGATGCAGCGCGCTGTTGCGCATCTCGAGGTCGCCGCGCTGCTCGGCCGTGGAGGCGCGCACGACGGCGGGGCCGAACACCACCGCGTCGAGCGCCTGGCGGTTGCACACCTCTATGAACGAGTGGATGTTGCCGGCCACCTGCATGCCGGGCTTCCAGATGCGGTCGAGGTTGCCCGTGTGGTCTGGATGGGAGTGGGTCAGCACCACCTGCACCTCGTCCCACGAGCGTCCAAGCGATGCAAGGGCGCCCGTAAGCGCCGCCTCGCATTCGGGCAGGTTGAAGCCGACGTCGATGACGGTGGTTCGATGGGGCTCCAGCACGAAGTAGGAGTTCACGTACTTGAGCGGGTTGTGCGGCAACGGTATGCGCACGAGGTAGAGGCTCTCGTCGATGGCGACGGGGGCGCCAAGGGGGCTGGAGGACAGGGCGCAGGAGAGAGTGTGCACCCGCGCCGGACAGCAAGGGGCGAGCTCGGCATTGCCCGCGGCTTCGAGATTGCGCGAATCGGTCATGAATCCCTGCTTTCCTCGTTCGCCTCGAAGGCGATAGCGTCGATGGTTTCGCCGCCCATTGTAGGCGAAAGCCTGAAGGGGTTTTCAGCTTGGTGCCAGAAGGTTGCCCAGCTCGTGAAAATTATCGGAGAGGGGAGGCTGAGCGCCGCCATCATCTATAATGGCGTCGACAGATTGGAGCGAACCGTGGTCCAAGCGAAGAAGAGCTTCACCCATATCGTCGTCAACGAAGAGGACGACGTCGTCATCCAAGCGGGGACGCAGCCTGCGCCTTCCTCCGAGAAGGACGCCCCTGCGGCCGATTCCCGCTCCGAAGGGAGCGAGGCCGTTGCTCAGAGCCCCGCTCGCCCCGATGCGTCGGATGCCGGCGACGGGAAGGCTGTCTCCAAGCGGACGGAGCGAGCGAAGGCGGCTAAGGACAAGGAGTACCGCGAGACCACGCTCGACGACTTGAGCGGCTCGCCCATGTCCGTCACCCAGAAGGTCATCATCGGCCTGTGCCTTGTCGGCGTCATCGCCGCGGTTGTCTATTGCGTAGCCTTCATGGGCTAGCCAGTCTCCTTCGGAAAGGACCCCTATGGCGAAGCACGCGGCCCACGGGCCTCGGGATACCAAGCCTGCAGCGACGGAGAGCGCGCCTCACGCTCCCTATCGTCCTGACGACGGCTCCTCGGAGTACCCGGACGCCTTCGAAGGGCTTGAGCCGGTCGACTCCGGTCCTATGCTCTTCGACGAGGAAACCGTCTACACCCAACCGGTTTCGGTCGGGTCCCACGGCAAACCGAAGAAGCCCCAGCTTTCGCCGGTGATGCGCAAGTCGCGTCGGACGCGGCGAATCCTCATAGCCATCACGGTGCTGCTGGTGGTGCTTATCGGGGCGCTGTGCTACTTCGGGTACCGCCTGTTGGTGGAAAGCGGCTCCCTGGCGTCTCAGCAGGCTCAGGAGCAGCAGGGGAGCCAGGATGTGGATGCCATGAGCCAGGAGGCCTCCAACGCCCAGGACACCACCATCACTGTGACCAAGACCGCCCGCGTGCCCGAGCTGGATATGCTTCTGGGCATGGCCTACGACGATGCCGTCGCAGAGCTGGGGTCCGATGCCGTCGTCACCTCCGAGCGCGATGCCGACGAGGCCGACCGACCCATCATGACCATGGTCACCCTTACCATTACCGGGTCCTCCACCGAGTCACGTTCCGGCATACCCACCGTCTACCTGGGGCTCGACAGCGAAAGGAAGGTTATCGAGGCGGGCTTTTCAGCGTCGACGTCCTCCTTGGGCTTCGCGCCCAGCAGCTTCAGCGACGCGGTCACCTCCGACGGCGTCATCGAGAACGCCATGGCCGAGGCAGGGGTTGCCATCGACAGTGCCGATGTGGTGCTGCCGGAGGATCGGTCGACTTACGCCACCTACGCTGATGACGGCAAGACCGTGGTGAAGGAGCGGTGCGCGTTCTCGGGCACGGTGAGCCAGAACAGCATGGACATCGAGTGGTCGGCGGTGCTCATGTACGACTACACTACCTCCAATGCCACTGGCAACATCGCAAGCACCATCCGCCTCATCTATCTGTACCTGGACGCGCCCTCCCTTGCCGCTCCGGTGCCGGAGTCCGAGCCCGAACCTGCCGAGGAGCCTCAAGCGGAGGGTGGGCAGGATGCCGGGAGCGAGGGCGAGGCTGCGCCGGGCGAAGCGCAGAACCAGGCCGCCTAGGCGCGCCGAGGGAAGTCCTTCGAAAAGGCAACGAAGCGGATTCGGTTGCGCGTCTCCTGAGAGGCGGATCGGAAACAGGCCGCATGGGCTTCCACGTTTTCTCCCCATAACCCCTATGCTCGATGCAGGTGCCCGACGCAGGCGCACTGCAGCGAGATTCGGGGGAAGCGATGATGAGAGAAGATGCGGTATCAAGATGCCTCAGGTCCACAAGGGCTAAGGCGGTCGCGCACGCGGCGGCTCTGGCGGCCTTCGCAGTGTTCTTCGCGTTCTCACTGGTGCTCATCGGACCGCTTCGCCAGGAAGGGGCTGCCGACGAGGCCGCACGCGGACCGGCGTATCCGGCCATCGAGGACGAGTACGCCGATGCGCTCGAGACACAGGGTGCGCCCATCACCGTCACGCTGGCGAATCAGGCCACGGGGCAGACCCATATCGTGCAAACCTTCATAGGCAGAATCACGCTGCCCGAGCCATCTTCCCTGGGGTTTTCCGAACCGCTGCCCGGCGCCTTGTTCGTTGGCTGGTCCTCCGATGCCGCTGGCACATCGAACGTGTACGCCGCGAACCAGGTGTATCCCGACAACGGAACCAACTCGGCGAAGCTCAAAGGCGATGCGACGGTCTACGCCATCTGGCTTCTGCCGGGACAAAGCGATGTCACTCAGCGGGCCTGCTACTACATACGCCTGGACGGTCGCATCCCCTTCGAGCCCGGCGGAAACGGTACCGCCTCTTATGCCCCGGCAGGTACGCTGGCCTCTCTTACGGGCACGGTGCGGCGACCCGTGGCCATCGCGAACAACCTGGAGGCGGTGGCATCTGACATCCTCGCGGCTCCGGCTGATACGGATGTGGCCTCCGTGCTCGCAGACTACGGTGCAGCCTTCGACCCGCAGACGCAGAAGGTGCTCTGGTACGTGGTCAAGCCTCGCAACGGAAGCGCTTCGGCATGGAACGTCAACGGCATCGTCATGGACAAGGGAAGCCATCTGCTCGCATACGAGCCTAACGGCGGATGCTCGAACGTGCCGGATGCCAGGGCCTACGCCGTCGGCCAGACTGTGGCGATCGACGCGCAGCGGCCCACGCGCCCCGGGTTCACCTTCCAAGGGTGGAGCCACGACCCCGCAGCGGATTTCGCCGCCTACGGTGCGGGCGCAAGTGCTGCCCTGACGATGCCCGACGAGAACGTGACCCTTTACGCCCTGTGGAAACCGGTGAGAGTCGAGGTCACCTACGTTGCGGACCCGCAGGCGGGCGGTGCGGTGGGCACGTCGGTCGACACCGTCGAGGCGCTTTCCGGCGAGGGTATCACAGGTTCCACGGCAACTCCTGCGGACGGCTACGTGTTCGTCGGGTGGTACAAGGGCGCACAGCTTGTCCAGAACCAGCCGGCGTTGGACGCGCAGACCGCAACCGACAACGCGGACCGTAGCGGCGGGCTGGTCGTCCCTACGCAGTTCCAGGCGCGCTTCGAGGCCGCAAAGCCTGCTATATCGGTTCGCAAGGCCGTAGTCAACTCCCCGCGCAACGGCAGCTACTACCAGGTGGGGGAGACCGTGTCGTTTCGCGTCGAGGTTGCAAACGAGGGCAACGTCGCCCTGGACAACATCGTTCTCTCCGATACCCTCTCGCAGCTCGACCCCGTAGAGTCGCTGCAGCCGGGGGAGAGCGCAAGCCGCAGCTACGAGTACACGGTCACAAGCGAAGACGCTCAGCGGGGAGCCGTGTCCAACGTCGCCGTCGCCACCGCCTCGGCGCCCTCCATGGGCGACGTCGAGGTTGCCTCGGCGCCGGCCTCCTGCTCTGTGCTGGCAAAGGAGAATCCTCCGCAGAAGGCCTATGTGCTGTTCGGCGCCTATCCTCAGGCCGGCGGCACGGTCGACAGGTCCTACGAGCTCGTCAACGCCGATACGGGCGAGGGGCTCGAGGCAGTCACGGCATCCGAAGGGGAGGGCTACGACTTCTCGGGGTGGTACACCTACGACGGGCAGCTGGTGTCCGACCAGCCCCGCCTGAGCGCCGAAGTCATGGCGGCTGCATCCCGAGCGCACCCTGGGCGCAGCGCATGGGAGCCGATGCTGTTCGTAGCGTATTTCAGGGAGAGCGGCGACAAAGGCAAGCCGCCGGATGATCCCCACGAGCCCTCCTCGCCTGCGCAGCCCGACGAACCGCAGGTGCCCGGCGCCACCGTAAAGGAGCCCACCGACGATGCCGATGCGGCACTGCAGGCGCCCGCATCCGACGGTGCGGGCGCTGATGCCGGCACCGAAAGCTCGCCGGATGCGACGCGCGATGAGCGCACGGGGCAGGACTCCGCGAAGTCGCGCCCCGCAGCCTCTACCGCACTCGTCCGCTCAGGTGACGGGCTGTTTGATGAAGCTGCGTTCGTCATAGGAATGCTCGCCGCCGCGGCGTTTTGTTGTGGAGGTTTCGCGCTGAGGCGCTTCTAGGGCGCGCTTCGGCAAAAACGTCCTTGCATCCCGAACCCGTTCTGCTAGACTAATCAAGGTTTTGACAAGCGAAGGCACCGCACATGCATGCCTTCCACCTGGTTCGGCGCCTCGGCTGCTGATGGGTTCATCGATAACTGCACGGCCGTCTTGTGCGACACGATGATTCCGAAGCGCCCCTGCCGAAACCGGCAGGGGCGCTTTCGCTTGTTGAAACGACATGGCCAGTGCAGCGCCCAAGCGATGAGGCGCACCGGAAAGGAAGGTGAGCGCGATAGCTGCTCAAGAGCCACGGCTCAACGACCAGATCACGGTTCGCGAATGCCGACTGATCGACTTCGACGGCACCCAGATGGGCATCTACGCTACGGTGCAGGCCCAGCGGATCGCCGACGGAAAGGGGCTCGACCTGGTCGAGATCGCCCCCAATGCCGACCCGCCGGTCTGCCGTATCATGGACTACGGTAAGTTCAAGTACGACCAGGCCATCAAGGCGAAGCAGGCTCGCAAGAACCAGAGCCGCGTCGAGACCAAGGAGATGAAGTTCCGTCCCAAGATCGACGTGGGAGACTACACCACCAAGAAGAAGCACGTGCTGCGCTTCCTCGAGGCGGGGAACAAGGTGAAGATCACCATCATGTTCCGCGGGCGCGAAATGGCCCATCCGGAACAGGGCCTCACCATTTTGGAACGCCTTGCCGACGACCTGAAGGACGTTGCGGTCATAGAGAGCCAGCCGAAGATGGAGGGCCGCAACATGCACATGGTTATCGCTCCGTTGCCTGCAGCGGTTACGAAGAAAAAGAAGGAACAGGACAGTCAGGAAGAAGGGAAGGACGGCAATGCCTAAGATGAAGACCCATCGCGGGACCGCCAAGCGTTTCCGCGTCACCGGATCGGGCAAGATCATGCGCGCCAAGGCCTACAAGAGCCACATCATGACGAAGAAGAGCCAGAAGCGCAAGCGCAACTTCCGCCACGAGACCGAAGTTGCCGCTTCCGATCGCAAGGTCATCGCCCGCAACCTCGGGCTTCGCTAGATTCCAAGGAGTGTGTGAGATATGCCTCGTGTAAAGCGTGCAGTAAACGCCAAGAAGAAGCGTCGTACCATCCTCAAGCGCGCCAAGGGATACTACGGCGCGAAATCTCGCTCCTACCGTGCGGCGAAGGAGCAGGTGCAGCATTCGCTTCAGTACATGTACCGCGACCGCCGCAACAAGAAGCGCGAGATCCGTCGTCTTTGGATTGCCCGCATCAACGCCGGCGCCCGCCTGAACGGCCTGTCCTACTCCGTGTTCATGAACGGTCTGAAGAAGGCCGGCGTGGTGCTGGACCGCAAGGTGCTCTCCGACATGGCCATCAACGACCCCGTTGCCTTCGCGGCGCTGGTCGAGGTTGCCAAGAAGGCGCTGTAGCGACTCTCATCCTCCTTCGTGCCGACAAGGCACCGCAGGCGATGAAAAAGAAGAAACCCCGTCTCTCTGTACTGCCTCCCATTTCTTGGACACGAGAAATGGGAGGCTTCTTTATGCCATCAGACCTTAGGATCAGATACGACG
>NZ_CALPDA010000018.1:0-20342 GCF_943193145.1 Adlercreutzia aquisgranensis
ATATGTCAATCGTAATCCGACTGTCCGGGCAGGGGACTTAAACGGTCGGACCAACTACGATTCAGACTGTAATGGGGTATTCTTTTGCGTTGAGGCAATTGCGCGGCTGCACGATGCGGCCGCCGTTCGTGTGGAAGGAACCCTATGAGCAACCCTTTGGCTAACCAGTTGGATCCGCGGGTCAAGGCGGTGTGGCGCATCACCGACGCCATCACGCTTACGCTTGTGTTCCTCGGATGCGTGGCCACGTTCTTTCTGATAGCGGTCTTCGACGAGGAAAGTTCCTGGGCTTGGGGTGTTTGCGGGGCGATGGCCGCTATCTACGCTGTGCTGTTGGTGCTGCTGTTGGCGGTGATCCCGCCTATCCGCTACGCGCGCTGGCGTTACCAGATCAGCCCCGACTATCTGCAGATCGAGCGCGGCATCGTATGGCGCAAGCGCTTTGTCATCCCCTTCATCCGTGTGCAGAACACCGACACCCAGCAGGGACCAGTGCTAAGGATGTTCGGGCTTTCCAGCGTAACCGTGGCCACGGCCGCCGGCGAGCATGCCATTCCCGGTTTGGACTCCGAAGAGGCCGCCCAGGTGCGCGACAAGGCCGCGGAGCTCGCCCGCATCGCTCGGGAGGACGTGTGATGGCGCCGCAGAACCCCGTGCCCCGGCCGCCGGCTCCGCGCGTGGAGGACCGGGTGGCTCCGGCCGTTCCGGCCGCCGGCGCGCCTGTGCCGCAAGCCGGAGCGCCCACGGCGCAGACCGGGGTGCCGCAGGTCCAGCCCGCAGTGGAGCCCGCGGTGCCTCTGTCGTCCGCCGCGCCGATTTCCCCGGGGACGCAGGTCGCCCCTGTCGTCTGTGCCGCCCCCGCCGTCCCCGACGCTTCCGCGGGCGAGACGCCCCTGGAGGGCGAGAAGCTCCACGTGCATTCCAGCTACATCTGGCTTGGCGGCCTGAAGAGCATCTTCGCGGTGCTGTTCGCCCTGGCCGTCTCCATGAGCGGCACGCTAGTGGGCTTGCTGGCGGACGGAATCGATCCCGGCGGCGGGGCAGCGATCGCGCTTATCATCGTCGGCATCACGGCGGCCGGCGCGGCGCTCGTGGCCGCCCTTGCGTTCCTGGGCACCTGGTGGTCCTGGAGGCATCTCTACTATCAGATCACCCCCGACGAGTTCGCACTGTACTCGGGCATCTTCAACAAGAAGCAGGTGCACGTGCCCTACCAGCGCATCCAGTCCGTCGACCAGCGGGCGACCCTGCTGCAGCGCGTACTGGGCGTCTGCACGGTGCAGATAGAGACCGCGGGCGGTTCGTCGAACAAGGCAGTGGTGGTTCCCTACGTGACGCGCAATCGGGCCGAATGGCTGCGCCGCGAGCTGTTCTCGCGCAAGCAGCAGCTTGCGGCCGGCCAGAAGGCGCCTTCTTCCGAACGCGCTGCCGTCGCGGCGACGGAGGCCGACGGAGCGGGCAACGTGCTGGACGTCGGCGTGGAGCTCTGGGACGAAGTGGGCAGCGTCTTCGGCGGTCAGGTCGTGGAAACGGGGCGCGTGAGCTACGAGTACGGCCTGACCAACAAGGAGCTGGTGCTCACGGCCCTCTCCAACAACACCGCCTTCGTGGTGGTGCTCGTCGGCTTGGTGACCGGCGCCGCGCAGCTTGTGGGCGAGGTTCTGCCGATGTTCTTCGGTTCCAACGATGCGGCCCTGGACTTCGTCATCGACCAGTCGTTGCGCCTGTTCGGCGGCAACGCTGCGGTTGCCATTGCGGTGGCCTTGATTTCGTTTGCCCTGGTGATGTGGGGTCTTTCGGTGCTGTCCACCTGCCTGACCTACGGCGGTTTCAAGGCGCGGCGCCGCGACAGCCGCATCGAGGTGGAGCGCGGGCTTCTGCAGCACCAGTTCTCCGGCGTGGATGTTGACCGGGTGCAGAGCGTGGTGGTGCGCCAGTCGCTGATCCGGCGCATCATGGGCTACTGCGAGCTGTCACTGGGCAAGGTGGACAGCGTGACGGGCGACGGCGAGAAGCAGGCCAACGTTTCGGACAAGGGCCTGGTCATCCATCCGTTCGTCAAGATGAGTCGCGTGCCGGAGATTCTGAGCGGCCTGGTGCCCGAGTTCGCCGACGTGCCCACCGCGCCCATCCCCGTGGCCGCCGTTGCCCTGCGCCGCGCCATCCTGCGCCGAGCGGTGTGGCTGGGCGGGGGCTTCTGGTGCGCCGTCGTCGGCTGCGTGCTGGCTGCCTTCGCGCCCCAGATCGCCTGGGCTCTGGCCGACGTTCCCTCCGACGTGGACGAGGTGCTGTTCGTGTTGACCATCGTGACCGCCGGCCTGATCGCCTTGGGGCTTGTGCTCTTCGTGCTCGAGGTGGTGAGCGCGGTGCTGTGGGCGCGGGAGTCGAGCTTCGCCGTCAACCGCTCGTTCATGCAGGTGACCAACGGCGGCCTTGCGCGGGAGTCGGTCACCTTCCCCCGCAAGAAGATACAGTTCGCCTTCACCAAGACCAATCCCTTCCAGCGCCTCGCCCGGACGGCCACCATCGTGGCAGTCACCGCGGCCGGGGTGGGGGGAACCAAGGTCTCGCTCGTGGACGCGGGGCGCGAGGAGGCGGCCTTGTGGCTGGAGTGGGCCATGCCCGGCGGCCAGGATTGCGACCTTGCGGGTTTCGGCTCCGTTAAAGTGAACAAAGGTTCTTCACAATAGATTTGAGGTGGCCCCCGTCATGTTACGGGGGCCACCTGCGAACTTCAAAAAAGCGGCTTTGTCAAGCGAACAAACCGTGAACGCCCGCTCCACAAAACTTTGCGTTCGCCCGCGGGTTTTGGGTAAAATGCACCAGTCATTTACATACAGCTACCTTATCCGACAGCTAATCCACCCTACACACACTCGCTGCGGACCGCCTTCGGGCGGCTGGATTGCTTTGCGCTCTTTTGGGCGCAGGACAACGAAGGGATTCGTGCGATACGCATGACACGTAGGCCTCAGAAAAGACCTCTTGCCCGCAAAGGCGCCGTAGCGGCGTCCACGTTGGGCATCGGCGCCATTTCTCTGGTGCTCGTTGGCTGCATCGGCATCGGGTTCGCCGTTGCCGGCGGCACTGTTTCGGAGGATAACCTGTATCTTGGCGTGGGCGAGAACGCTACCCGCGTATCGCTTCCGCGCGATGTCGACGACGTGCAGGTGGCGTTTGCCGCCGATGCCAGCGAGTCCGGTTTGGCCCAGGCGTCCCCCCGCGACGTCTCCGCCGGCGTTGCTCGCATTCAGGAGGAGCAGGCCCGTGCCGAGGCCGAGCGGCTGGCCGCCGAAGAGGAGGCTCGGCTGGCCGAGGAGGCTCGGCTCGAAGCCGAGCGGCTTGCCGCCGAAGAGGCCGAGCGTGCCCGCATAGCCGAGCTTGAGGCCCAGCAGGCTGCTGCCAGTCAGGCAGCTGCGGAATCCCAGGTGAGCGTCGAGGAACCGTCGCAGCCGGCACTTTCCGAGATCGACTGGGGCCAGGGCCGCGAGTCCTTCATCGCCGAGTGGACCACCCGTATCGACGCGTATCTGGCGGGCTCCCCGCTGGCTGGTTACGGCAGCGTGTTCGCCACGGCTGCTTGGGACAATGGGGTGGACCCGCGCCTGTCGCCGGCTATCTCCAACACCGAATCCACCAAGGGTTCCTTCTGCTTCCTGCCCTACAATGCCTGGGGCTGGGGCGACTCCAGCTGGTCCAGCTGGGAAGAGGCCATCAACGCCCATGTCGCCGGCCTGGCTGCAGGCTACGGCGGCGTGCTGACCCCCGCCGGTGCGGCCGCCTACTGCCCGCCCCACGCCACGGACTGGTACAATAAGACGCTCTCTCAGATGCAGTCCATGTAACTTTCGCGGAGGCGCCTTATGAGCGATGTGATCGTGGTCGGATGCGGTCGTGTGGGATCGCGGTTGGCCAACATGCTCTCCGACAGCGGCAACAACGTCTGCGTCATCGACAAGAACGCCGATGCGTTCGCGAACCTCGGCAGAAGCTTCAACGGCTCCACGCTGCAGGGCGTCGGGTTCGACGAGGACGTGCTGGTGAAGGCCGGCGTGGACGATTGCGACGTGGTGGCGGCGGTTACCCAGTTCGACAACACGAACCTCATGGTGGCCGAGGTCGCCAATCGCCTGCACGGCGTCCCCCATGTGATCGCCCGCCTGTACAACCCGGGCCACGAGCGCGCCTACATGCAGCTGGGCATCGACTACGTCTGCGGCACGTCGCTGGTGGCCGAGGACGTGTTCAGCAAGATCGTCTCGGGCCATGGCGCCCATCTGGACACCTTCGGCGAGTTCGAGGTCCTGCGCTTCTCGCTGGACCTTTCCTGGTCGGACAAGCGCACCATCCGCGTGGGCGAGATCGAGCGCGACCACGACATCCGCATCATCGCCTTCGAACGCGGTGACGGCTCGGCCAGCTCCATTCCCACGCGCGACTCCATCCTCTACAACGGGGACTCCGTGCTCGCCTGCATTCGCCACGAGCTGATCGACCAATTCAGCCGCTACATCCAAGACTAGCGGATTCCCAGCCCGCAGCCGCGTCCGCTGCGTTCGCGGGGCTGTTTTTCGCCGCCCTCTTTCCTTTCAGTATCAATAAGCATATGAGCTGCGGTTTTCTGCGATTTTGCATCAGATTCTTTACGCGTTGATAACTCTTGGTAGGCAACTTGTAGTCCAATTGGCACACTATTTGCTATTCTGACTAAATGTATCAGGTTGTTTGTCGGGGGAGCGGTTTTCTTCGCGTTCCCGGCGCAGAGTGGGAACAAAACGCGAGAAAGGAACAGCATGGAAATCGCAGTGCTCTTCAAGGTGGTCCCGGACGACCAGGACATCCAGGTGAAGGCCGACCGCACCCTGGATTTCTCCAAAGCCAAGCCGAAGGTATCCGAGTACGACCTGAACGCCATCGAGGAAGCGGCCCAGCTGGCGGCTGCCAACCCGGGCTCCAAGGTTGTGGCCATCACCGTCGGCCCGAAGTCCATCGATGATTCGAAGCTGAAGAAGAACGTGCTGGCGCGCGGCGTGGACGAGCTGGTCATGGTGGCCGATGACTCCCTGGACGGCCTGGACGCCTATGCGACCGCTGCCGCCCTGGCCAAGGCCGTGGAGTCCGCTGGCTCCTTCGACGTGCTGCTGGCCGGCGACGGCTCTGCCGACAACTACGCCCAGCAGGTGCCGGTGCAGCTGGCCTGCGTTATGGGCCTGCCCGTGGTCACCGCCGCTACCAAGGTTGACGTCGACGGCGGCGCTGCTACCATCGAGCGCACGCTGGAGAACGCTGTCGAGACCGTGCGCGTGGCCCTGCCCGCCGTGGTTGCCGTCACTCCTGACATCGCGCTGCCCCGCATCCCCGGCATGAAGGACATTCTGGCTGCCGGCAAGAAGCCTGCGGCCATCACCGCCGAGCAGGCTCCGGTGGCATGCGCCACCGAGGTGGTCTCCTGCTTGGCCCCCGAGTCCGCCGACCGCAAGCTGGTGGTGCTCGACGCGAAGGCCGACGGCGCGATCGACGAGTTCGCCGCCGCCCTCAAGGCCGCCCTGTAAGAACCTCTGCCGGTTGTAACGTATCAGAAAGGATGCTTCTACTATGAAGGCACTCGTTATCGCAGAATCCGCCGACGCCGCCCGCGAGCTGTCGGCTGGCGCTCGCACCATGGCCGACGAGGTGGTGCTGGCGACGTTCGGTGAGGCTCCCGAGGCCGTGGCCGACAAGGTTGCCGTCATCGCCGTTCCGGAAGGCGCCATCGTCGACGACGCCGCCGATACCCTGCTGGCTCTGGCCGATGCCGAGGGTGTGGGCGTGGTGCTGGTCGAGCCCACTCGTCATCTGAAGACCGTGGCCGGCAAGATCGCCGCTGCCAAGGGCACTTCCACCATCACCGACGTGATGTCCTTCGCCGACGGTTCCGCCTCCGCGCTGTACTTCGGCGGCGTGGCCGAGCGCGCGCTGAAGCCGTCCACCGACTTCGCTGTGTACACCGTGGGCTCCGGCGCCTTCGCCGATGCAGCGGCCAGCGGCGCCAACGAGGCCGTGTCCGTGGACTGGGTGGCTCCGGCCAAGGCCGTGGAGCTGGTTTCGGTGGCTCCGGTGCAGAAGAGCGGCGTCGACCTGAACAAGGCCGACGTGGTAGTGGCTGCCGGCCGTGGCTTCTCCGAAGAGGCTCAGCTGGACATGGCCCGCGAGCTGTGCGACAAGATCGGCGGCGGCCTGGGCTGCTCTCGTCCTCTGACCGAGGGCGTGGACTGGCTGCCCCGCGAGACCTACATCGGCGTCTCCGGCCTCATGCTGTCCCCGAAGGTCTACGTCTCCCTGGGCATTTCCGGCCAGATGCAGCACATGGTAGGCGCGAACCGCTCCGGCGTGATCTTCGCTGTCAACAAGGACAAGAACGCCCCCATCTTCAAGCAGTGCGACTACGGTCTGGTGGGCGACATCGTTGACGTGCTTCCCGCACTGAACGCGGCTCTGTAAGGGGTTTTCCATGGCAGAACTACCCGAACGCGACTTCGAGGTCATCGTCATCGGCTCCGGTTGCGCCGGTGCGGTGGCGGCCTACGTGGCTGCCAGCGCCGGCAAGAGCGTGCTCGTCATCGAGCGTGGCAACTTCGCCGGCGCCAAGAACATGACCGGCGGACGCATCTACAGTCATTCCCTGAAGAAGGTCTTCCCCGACTTCGAGCAGGAAGCGCCCCTGGAGCGCAAGATCACCCATGAGCGTATCGCCATGCTCAACAGCGACTCGGAGATGACCATCGACTTCACCAGCCCCGTACTCGCCGAGGAGGGCAAGGACTCCTACAGCGTGCTGCGCGGCCCCTTCGACCAGTGGCTGGCCGAGAAGGCCGAAAGTGCCGGCGCCGAGTACATCTACGGCATCGCCGTGGAGGAGCTGCTCAAGGACGAGTCGGGCGCCGTGATCGGCGTGCGCGCCGGCGAGGACGAGATCAGCGCCAATGTGGTCATCCTGGCCGAGGGCTGCAACCCTATCCTGTCCGAGAAATGCCTGGGCAACCCCCGTCCGAAGGCTTCCCAGATGGCCGTGGGCATCAAGCAGGTGTTCGAGCTGCCCGCCTCCACCATCGAGGACAGGTTTTTGTGCCCCGAGGGCGAGGGCGCGGCCATGCTGTTCGTGGGCGACTGCACCCATGGTTCGGTGGGCGGCGGCTTCCTGTACACCAACAAGGAATCCATCAGCCTGGGTCTGGTGGCCACCATCTCCATCGCCGAGGACGGCTCCCGCAACGAGGTGCCGGTCTACCAGATGCTGGAGGACTTCAAGAACCATCCGGCTGTGGCGCCCATCATCCGCGGCGGCAAGCTGGTGGAGCATTCCGGGCACATGGTGCCCGAAGGCGGCTACAACATGGTGCCGCAGTACGTGTTCGACGGCTGCCTGGTGGCCGGCGAGACGGCGGGTCTGTGCATGAACATGGGCTACCAGGTGCGCGGCATGGACTTCGCCGTGGCCTCCGGCCAGTTCGCAGGCGAGGCGGCCGTGGCTGCTCTGGACGCCGGCGACACGAGCGCTGCCGGCCTTGCCAGCTACAAGCAGAAGATGGAGGGTTCCTTCGTCATGAAGGACTTGCAGACCTTCAGCAAGTGGCCTCATGTCATGGAGGAGTGGGACTCCATGTTCAACGACTATCCCACCATGGTGGCCGAGATCTTCAACGCCATGTTCAGCGTGGACGGACAGCCGCAGCAGCCGCTGATGAAGCGCATGATGCCCATCGTCAAGAAGCGCGGCCTGTTCAAGCTCGGCGGAGAAGTGCGAAAGGCGGTGAAGGCGCTGTGAGTAAGATAGCACCCATCACGGTCAACGTGGACGAGGCTCTGGCCCTGGACAAGTACGAGGTCGACGAGGCCAACGCCCATATCGAGGTGGACCTGGAAGGCGACCTGGAGGAGTTCCTGAAGCTGGTGCGCGTGTGCCCGGCCGCCCTCTACAAGATCGACGAGGGAGGCAACCGCTCCTTCGACTACGCCGGTTGCCTGGAATGCGGCACCTGCCGCATCGCCTGCGGCGACACCATCATCAAGAAATGGGAGAACCCGCAGCCTACCATGGGCGTCGAATACCGCTTCGGCTAGGAGAGGCCGAGGCGGCACGAGAGCCATTCAAAGGGGGCGGCATGGCGCGAAGGCCAATGCCGCCCCCTTTTCACGTCTCTCGCACTCGCCTCAGCCCCTCCTAGCTCGAAGCGGCCCCGCTTCGGCATCCTCGTGATTGCTTGGCATGGCGCGAAGGCCAATGCCGGGGCCCTTTCTCGCCCATGGCGCGCACCGGGGCGCCCCCTAGCTCGAAGCGGCCCCGCTTCGGTGTTCGCATAGCGTGTCGAAAGTGCACGTCCCTCGTTGCGGTCACCTGTGGCCTCCGTTGTATCGACTATAATGGGCGCACTGTTTCAGCGCGACGGAAGGTGCCGGGCATGTACGTAGTGATCGCCGGTGGCGGCAAGGTGGGGGAGTATCTGGCTTCGGTGCTGCTTGCCAGCGGCAACGAGGTGGCTATTATCGAGGAGACGCTGGCCACGGCCAACCGCCTGTCCGCCGAGCTGCAGGGCCGCTACCTTATCATCAACGGCGACGGCTGCGACTCGAAGTACCAGGAGGACGCGGGCGTGCGCCATGCGGACGTGTTCGTGGCCACCACGGGCCAGGACGACGCCAACCTGGTGTCCTGCGAGATCGCCCAGCGCGTGTTCAACGTTCCCCGCGTGGTAGCCCGCGTGAACAGCCCGAAGAACATGCGCATCTTCAAAGAGGTGGGCATCGAGTGCATCTCGTCCACCACGCTCATCGCCAGCGTCATCGAGGAGGAGGCGCTGCTGGGATCGGTGAGCGTGGCCACGTCGCTTACCCATGGCAACGTCATGTTGGCCGAGATCAACGTGCCGCGGATGCGTCGTCATTCTAACGAGGAGGGGGTGCAGGTGGGCCAGGTGCCCATGCCCGACAACTCCCTTATCGTTGCCATCTCTCCCAAGGACGACGACAACGTGGAGGTAGCCACCCCCACAGCGGTCATGTTCCCCGGCGACAAGGCCATCGTGGTGGCTGACAACGACGTGCTGGACGCGGTGCGCGCCACCTTCCGCGGACTGTAGCGGTCTTCTCGCGCGGCTTGGTTGCGGTCCGGTTCGGTCGCGGGCAATCTTCGCGCGGATGGGGCTGCGCAGGCTTAAGCTTAGCGGTGCCGTGGTATTCTTTACAGGTTGCGTAATCGTTGGGAGTGCTTAAGAGAAAGGCGCCGGCGCATATGATCAACCGCTACACCCGTCCCGCCATGGGGGCCATCTGGGAGCTGCAGAACAAGTTCTCCATCTGGAAGGAGATCGAGGTGCTGGCCTGCGAGGCCCAGGCGGAGCTCGGCAAGTCCGGCATCACGAAGGATGAGGCCCGCTGGATTCGCGACCACGCCGACTTCACCGTGGAGCGCATCGACGAGATCGAGAAGGTGACCAACCACGACGTCATCGCCTTCACCACGAACATGGCCGAGTACATCGACGCCGACATCCCCGAGGACGCCGAGCCTCCCAGCCGCTGGGTGCACTACGGCATGACCTCGTCGGATCTGGGCGACACGGCGCTGTCCTACCAGATCGTCCAGGCCTGCGACATCATCATAGAAGACATCAAGCAGCTGGGGGAGACCTGCAAACGCCGCTCCTTCGAGTTCAAGGACACCCTGTGCGTCGGCCGCACCCACGGCATCCACGCCGAGCCTATGACCTTCGGCATGAAGTTCGGCAGCTGGGCTTGGGCGCTCAAGCGCGCGCTCGTGCGCATGGAGCAGGCGCGCGAGGTGGCGGCTACGGGGGCCATCAGCGGCGCGGTGGGCACCTATTCCAGCATCGACCCCTTCGTCGAGCAGTACGTGTGCGAGAAGCTGGGGCTTACCCCCGATCCGCTGTCCACCCAGGTGCTGGCCCGCGACCGCCACGCCCAGGTTATGTGCGCCTTGGCCGTGACCGCCTCCACGCTTGAATCCATCGCCATGCAGGTGCGCCTGCTGCAGCAGTCCGACGTGATCGAGGCCGAGGAGCCGTTCGCGAAGGGCCAGAAGGGCTCGTCGGCCATGCCCCACAAGCGCAATCCCATCACCGCCGAGCGCGTGTGCGGGCTTGCGCGCGTGGTGAAGGCGAACGCCCAGGTGGCCCTCGACGACGTGGCGCTGTGGTACGAGCGCGACATCTCCCACTCCGGCGCCGAGCGCGTGGCCATGGCCGACAGCTTCATCGCGCTGGACTACATGTTCGGCAAGATGCAGTGGATGCTGGACGGGCTGCAGACCTATCCGGCGAAGATGGAGCACAACCTGTGGCGCACCAAGGGCCTCATCTTCTCTAGCAAGGTGCTGCTTGCCCTGGTTGATACCGGCATCAGCCGCGAGGACGCCTACGTGATCGTGCAGCGCAACGCCATGAAGGTATGGGAGGACATTCAGAACGCCGTGGACGGCCCCACCTACCGCGAGCGCTTGGAGGCCGACCCCGAGGCGAACCTGTCGGCCGAGGTGCTGGACGAGATCTTCGACCCGTGGGATTTCCTCACGCGCAAGGACGTGGTGTTCGAGCGTTTGGAAGGTTTGGAGTTCTAGTACGCTGGCAGCAGGTTTTCAAGGGAGCTTTCCGAGGGAAGGAGACGGCATGGTTGTAACGACGGCGGAAGTGGTGCCCGGCCAGTACGTGCAGGTCATCGGTTTGGTGCGCGGCAACATCGTGACCTCGAAGAACATAGGCCGCGACATGATGGCGGGCTTCAAGAGCATGGTAGGCGGCGAGATCGAGACCTACACGCAGATGACCGACGAGGCACGCCAGATCGCCACGGACCGCATGGTGGCCATGGCCGAGTCCATGGGGGCCGACGGAATCATCGCCGCGCGCTATGCTAGCGAGACGGTGGCCGACGGCGCCATCGAGATGCTGGCCTACGGCACGGCGGTGAAGCTGCTCTAGCCGGCACAGATGAGGCGTTGTCCTCGTGTGAGATAATGCATGGGAGAGGGGTTCTGCGGGAAATGCTGCGGAACCCCTTCCTTATGCATCCTGCCCCTATCCGTTCGGGGCGGGCGGAATGCGGGGGAGGGCAGGGAGCGAGGGGTCGGGATACGGGGGAGGGCAGGGAGCCTATGGAACCTACGGCTTAATCGGCGCCCACGACGGAATTCACGATGGCGCTCACGATGGAGATGACGATGCTGGCCACGAAGGCGCTGCCGAACGAAGCGATGAGGAATCCCGCGCCGAACAGCCCGTTGGCCAGCCATGCCGCAATGTAGAGCAGCAGCGTGTTCACCACCAGGTAGAAGATCCCCAAGGTGAGCACCGTGATAGGCAGGCTCAAGATCTGCAGGATGGGCTTGATGGCTATGTTCACCAGGGAAAGCACCAGCGAGAACAGCGCGATGGCCACCCAGGCCGAATCTCCGCCGATGGTTTCGAAGCCGGGGACGATCCAGACGGCCGCAGCGACGGCGATGGCAGTGACCAGCCAGCGAATGAGGAAGTTCATGGCGTCTCCTTTCGATGCGCTCTCTAAACCCGATTTGCTTGTTCGCAGCAAACTATAAATGGGAATAGGGCGGAGAATCGCCTTGGTCGGCAAACTGTTGGCTGATGGTGAATCTGGCGGGGGAACTCTCGGGGCCGGTGCGACGAGGCGTTGCGTCGCACCGGCAAAACGAAGGGCCGGAAACGTTTTGCTTCCGGCCCTTCGCGAGGGAGCAGTATGGAGATGCGGCACGGCGGGCCGCCGAACGCTGGAGGCTGCCGATCTGCCGTCTCTTAGAAGCGCAAGGAGAGGCAGGACAGGCCGCCGTCGAGCTTGCGGTACTCGCTGGTGTCGACCACGAGCGTCTTGTAGCCGGCGTCCTGCACGGCCTTCAGGACCGCAGGGTAGCCCTCGGGCACGATGACGGTGCCGTTGACCCAGATGCAGTTTGCGGCGTAGGCCTCGTCCTCGGGGATTTCGATGAGGTTGTACTGCTGGAAGTCGGGCTTCGTCACGAACTCGCCGCTGACCAGCATGTTTCCATCCTCGAGGTAGTTCACGCCAGTCTTGAGGTGCAGCACGTACTCCAGCGGGACCTCGGAACCTTCAAGCCCCCAGCCCTCCAGGATCTCGCAGAACTGGCGGATTCCCTCCTCGTTGGTGCGGGCGGAGCGGCCCACGTAGAAGTGGTCGCCCACCATCATAACGTCGCCGCCCTCCAGGGTGCCCGGGAACTCGATGCGCTTGATGTGCTCGTCGTCGAAGAACTGGCGGATGGCCGGCTCGATCTCCATCTTCTCGCCGTTGCGGCTTTCTGCGCCGGGGTTGGTGATGATGGCGCCCATGCGCGTGATGACCGCGGGATCCTCCACGAAGCAGCTGTCCGGGTACTCCTCCAGGGCGGGCAGCTCGGTGACGTCCACACCGCACTGCTTGAGGGCCGCGATGTAGTCGTCGTGCTGCTTGACGGCCAGATCGTAATCGGGCTTGCCCAGCTCGGGAGCGGAGGTGATACCGTCGATGAGGGAGCGGGCAGGCTTGCGGACGATTACATGCGAAAACTTGGTCATGAAACTCTCCTTATCGGTTGCTTGGTTCATGGTTTTCCCACTGGCTATACTATAATCCAGCGAACGAGAACCGGCGGACGGATGTGGATGACGAAGAAGAAACAACAGATAGCGGCGAAGGGTCGGCCGAAGAGGGTGGCGAAGACGGCTAAGCCCAAGGCGACGGGGAAGGCCCGGCCCGAAGCGGCGCATAGGCGAATCGCTGCTGCGCGCGCCGATGCGGGCGCAGGGAAGAGCCGCCCGGGGGGACTTTGTTGTCCCGTGGCGCGGCAATGCGGTGCCTGCCAGTCTGTGAATAGGCCCTACGGCGAGCAGCTGGCGGAGAAGGACCGCGCCGTGGCCGAGCTCTTCGCCGGCGTTGCTTCGGCGGACGCGCTGCGCCCCATTCTGGGCATGCGCGACCCCTACCACTATCGCAACAAGGTGACATCCCCCTATGCGCCCGCAAGGACGGGTTCGGCGTCGGGGAAGGGCGCGTTGCAGGCGCGCTCTATCGCCTGCGGCATGTATGCGGCCGGCAGCCATCGCATCGTCGACACCCGCGAGTGCCTGGTGGAGAACGAGACGGCGAAGGCCATTGTGCAGGTCGTCCGCCAGCTCATGCCGAAGTTTCACATGGCGCCCTACAACGAGGATTCGGGCGAGGGATTTCTGCGCCATGCCGTCATCCGCGTGGGCCATGAGAGCGGGGAGGTGCTGGTCACGCTGGTGACCAACGATGATGCGTTCCCCGGTTCGCGGTCGTTCTGCCGCGAGCTCGTGCGGCGCTGCCCTGCGGTAACCACGGTGGTCCAGAACGTGAACACGCGCCAGACCAACGTCATCTTAGGCGATCGGGAGCGCGTGCTCTACGGCCCCGGGTTCATCCTGGATACGCTCTGCGGCCTGAGCTTCCGCATTTCGTCGCAATCGTTTTACCAGGTGAACGCCGTGCAAACCGAGGTGCTGTACCGAACAGCCGTGGATTTGGCGGCCTTCGCCGGCAACGAATGCGCCATCGACGCCTATTGCGGGACGGGAACCATCGGGCTGGTGGCTGCAAAGGCGGGGGCGGCCCGCGTCGTGGGGGTGGATACCGTAGCCTCCGCTATTCGCGATGCGCGGGAAAACGCCCGGCACAACGGGGTGGATAACGCCGAGTTCGTGGTGGGCGATGCGGGTGCGTTCATGGAGGACTTGGCGGCGCAGCGGGCCGATCAGGCCTTTGGTGCCGTCGACGGGACGGGAGAGCAGCGGGCCGCCGAGCCGTTGGTGCTGCTCATGGACCCGCCGCGGGCGGGGGCAAGCGAAGAGTTCTTGCGTGCGGCCGCCTCGCTTGCGCCCGAGCGCATCGTCTACATCTCGTGCAACCCCCAAACCCAGGTGCGCGACATCGATCGGCTGCGGAAGGCGGGGTACAAGGTGCAGGTTGTGCAGCCGGTGGATATGTTCCCGCACACGCCTCACGTGGAAACCGTGGCGCTGCTGGTGCGCGGCGGTAGCGCGGTTCACGGCGAGATCGCGGAAGGCGGCGAGCGCCATGGCGTATGAGCTTTCGGAGGACGTTCGGGAGACGATCGAGCGCAGGGGGTTGGCCGGCCCCGACACTCCGGTGCTGCTCATGGTGTCGGGCGGGTCGGATTCCACGGCGCTGGCCTACCTGTGCGCCGAGCTGCGCGCTTGCGGCGCCCTGGGGCCGCTGGCCATGCTGCACGTGAACCACAAGCTGCGCGCCTCGGCGGCCGACGAGGACGCGCGCTTCGTGGGCGAGCTGGCGCTTCTGCTGGACATCCCTCTGTTCAGCTGCGAGGTTGACATAAGCGGCATGGTTCGCCGCGAGGGCGGCAACGTGGAGGCCGTTGCGCGCCGAGAGCGGTACCTGGCTGCGAACGAGGCCCTGGCAAGTCTGTGCTTCCACGAGGGTTTCCCGCTTGCTGCCGGACGCATCTTCGCGGCCCATACGGCCGATGACCGTGTGGAGAGCTTCTACATGCGCTCCATCGTGGGCACGGGTCCGGGCGGGCTTCGCTCGATGCTCTACCGCAACGGACCGGTGTGCCGCCCGCTGCTCGACTTCGGTCGCCAGCAGCTGCGCGACTACCTGGGTTGTCGCAAGGAGGCAGGCTTGCCGATGGCGCTGACCTCGGCAAGCGCTGATTACGTGGCCGACGAGAGCGGCCAGGCCCTTGCGCCCACGATGCTCTGGCGCGAGGACGCCACCAACGCCCATACCGACCGCTTCCGCGCCTTCGTGCGCCACCAGATCGTGCCGAAGGCCAAGGAGCGCAACCCCCAGCTGCTGGCAACGCTCACGCGCACCATGAACCTTATGGCCGACGAGGACGATATGCTGGAGGCCATGGTCGACGACCTGCAGCAGCGCTTCGCGCGATGGCTGTGCGACGAGGGGTCCGGGAAAGACGATCGGCGTTGCCCGGAGGGCATCGAGGGGGGTGCGCCGGATGCGTCGGAGGGCTTCCTTTTGCTGCCCGAGCTGGGCGAGCAGCCGCTGCCGCTGCAGCGTCGGCTGGCGGACCGATTGCTTCAGGCGATGCTGGGCCCCGACGCCCGGGTTGAGTTCGTCAGCGTGCAGGCGGTGCTCGACGGCTGGCGTCCGCGCGCCGCAGGGGAGGAAACCGCCTCTGTGAACAGCGGATACGTTGCCAACATCCAGGGGAATCTTGCCGTGAGCGCCAACAAGCACGGCGTGCGCGTGGAGCCCATGGCCGCCTTCCGTGCAAGAAGGAAGCGCGCGTAAGGCCTTTCGGCGGTCTCCTCGCCTGGCGCTAGGAGCCCAGGGCGTCGAGGATGCGGCGCTTATGGGCGAGGAAGCTCTCCGTCAGGGCGAAGTCGGCGGACTTCGGGTCGCCGCCGCGGTTTACGGCTTCGCTGTGGGCTATGGCGCCGTCTTTGAGCACCAGCACGCGGTCGGAGAGCAGCAGGGCCTCGTCGATGTCGTGGGTGACGAACAGGGTGGACAGCCGGATGCGTCCCATGACCTTTAGGTACCAGCGGTGCATTTCCGCCTTCGTGAGCGCGTCCAGGGCCGAGAACGGCTCGTCCAGCAGGGCAACGCCGCCGCCTCCCAAGGTGGCGAGCAGGTAGGTGCGCGCGAGGGCCACGCGCTGGCGCATGCCGCCGGAAAGCTGGCTCGGCCACAAATCGGCGCTGTCCCCAAGGCCGAAGTCGGGAAGGAGCGCGGCGGCTCGGCTTCGGGCTTCGGCCCTGGGGACGCCGGCAAGGCGCGCCGGCAGGGCTACGTTGTCCACTACGCGGCGGTTCGGCAGAAGCAGGTCCTTCTGCATCATGTAGGCCACCGATCCGGGGTGCCCGGTGATGTCATGCCCGCCGAGGAGCACCTGGCCCGCGTCGGGCCGCAGCAGGCCCGCTGCAACGTTGAACAGGGTGGTCTTTCCGCCGCCGCTTGCCCCTACGACGGCCGTCGCCTCGCCGTCGCGCAGCTCCAAGGAGACGTCGCGCAGCACCGTCCGTCCCGCGAAGGCCACGGACACGTGGCGTATCGAGAGGGCCGCCGCGGCGGGATCGACGGCGTTGCGCGGGGAGATGTCGGCGGGCCGGGCCACGGGGACGCTCCTAGTTCGGCAGGTAGTCGTTGCTGAAGCCCGATGCGGGGTCGAGCGTGCCTTCGACCAGGCTGTTGTCCACCAGCCACTGGTAGAACGCCTGCCAGCGGGCCGGGTCGATGACGCCCCAGGATGCGGCGTCGGCCTGATACTGGCCGGACAGGTAGCGCTGGCTTTCCACGATAAGCTCCTCGCTGCTGGCCAGTTCGGGCACCTGCTCTATGAGCAGGGCTGCGGCTGCGTCCGGGTCGGCGATGGCGTCTTCGTAGCCGCGGGCGAGGGCGGCAAGGAACGCGCGCGCTTCCTGCGGATGATCGGCCAGGAACCGGTCGTTGGCGATGACCACGGGGGTGTAGTAGTCGAATACCGGGTCGATGTCGGCGAAGGCGAAGTAGTCGGTGTCGAGCCCGGCCACCTCGCAGGCCTTGCCCGCCCAGCCCTCGAAGATCCAGATGGCGTCCACCGACTTCGAGCTCAGGGCGGACACCTCGTCGGTTACCGTGGAGGGCACGAGCGTCACCTTGCCGAAGTCGCCGCCGTCGGCCTCCATGACCTGGGCGATGGTGGCTTTCTCCACGGGCAGGTCCCAGGTGGCGTAGGTGTGGCCCTCAAGCCCTCGCGGCCGGTCCATGCCTTCGCCGGCACGGGATACGATGCCGGAGGTGTTGTGCTGCACCACGGCTGCCACGGCGGTGATGGGCAGGGCCGTCTCGCTGGTGAGCGCCGGCGCCATGGTGTCCTGGAAGCTGATGCCGAACTGGGCCTTCCCCGAGGCGACCAGGGCTTCGGCCCCGTTGTCGGGCGGTTGCACCACGGTGACGTCCAGGCCCGCTTCGGCGAAGTAGCCCTTGGCAAGGGCTACGTAGAGCCCGGTATGGTTGGTGTTGGGGGTCCAGTCCAGCATGAAGGTGATGGGAGTGCTTTCGCCCGAGCTGCTTTCGGTGGCGTTCGACGAGCATCCGGCCAGCATGGCGCTCAGCAGAAGGCAGCCTGCGAGAGCGGCGGCGAGGGCCACGCGGATGCGTCCGGCTTTCGACCGGTGCGTTTCGGGTGCGGATTGTTTCATTTCGATCGGTCTCCTTCAGGGGAATCGGTGCGGCTTTGCTTGGGGAACCGGTAGGGCATAGCCCTCCGTTCGATAAGGCTCACCAGGGCCATGAGCAGCAACGACAGGGCCGAGATGAGGAAGATGACGGCGAACATCTTGTCGAAGGCGAAGGCTTTCTGCACCCGGGTCATGTACACGCCCAGGCCGCCGAAGCCTCCCAGCCATTCGCTGATGACGGCGCCAACCATGGCGTAGGTGACGGCGATGCGCAGCCCCGAGAAGAACTCCGGCAGCGCGGCGGGGATCTTTCCGTAGCGGAACACCTGCCAGCGGTTGGCGCCCATGGTGCGCAGCAGCGCGACCTCGTCGGGATCAACGGATTGGAAGCCCTGCAGCAGGCCCACGGCCACGGGGAAGAACGTCATGAGCGCCACCAGCACCACCTTCGGCATTATGTCGTAGCCAAGCCACAGCACCAGCAGCGGCGCGATGGCCACCACGGGGATGGTTTGGCTGAGCACGAGCAGCGGGTAGATTGCCCGGCGCAGCGCGTCGAAGGCGTCCATGAGCACGGCCACGGCAAAACCGAAGGCCACCCCCGCGGCAAGCCCAAGCGCCGCCTCCTGCAGCGTGATAAGCCCGTGCTCCAGCAGCAGGGGGCTGTCGGTGGGGAAGACTGCCAGCACTTCCGCCGGCGAGGGCAGCATGTAGCCGGGCACGAGGCCGCTTGCGGACAGCAGCTGCCACAGCCCCAGGGCCGTAGCGACAGCTACGACGGCCGGCAGATAGGCTTTCAGGCGCGAGCGCAGCATGGCCGGCGGCTGCCTCTACTCGTCGTCGTCCAGGTGATGCTTGGTCACCTTGCGGTCGATGGACAGAATCTCGCCTTCGGGCTTCCACTCCACCTTGATGTAGGCGCTCACCTTCGGCGCCCCGGCCTTGATGGCCACATGCTGGCATTCCTTCAGCACGTCCATGATCTGGTCGTAGCTGTCGCCTTCCACGGTGGTCTCGAAGGGGCCCACGTAGCACTTCAGTCCCGTTGACTTGAGGTAGTCGATCACCTCGTCGACGATGCGTACCACTTCCTCGTCGTCCAAGGTGGCGGGCAGAACCTGGATAGCTGCGCTTGCTTGCATCGGTTGCGCTCCTTTGCTCGTAAACGAAAACCCCGCCTGGGAATACGGGCGGGGTTGCAAAGACGCGTAACCGGTATGGCGCTTGTTCCTCCGCTGGCATTACCCAGATCAGGTATGCGGGTCGCAGGAAGGTACCTGCCTCTCAGCCCGTCGTTTCGAGCTCCCCGTGCCCTTTCAGTCTGACGAAGGCGCACGATCTTGTCAAGCACCTAGGAAGCCGGCGTCGCCAAATCGGGGAAATCGGCCAGCAGGCGCTCCACCGGCAGCCCGATGACCGTGGAGAGGCTGCCGTCCACCCGGCTCACCAGCGCCGCCCCCTCGCCTTGCACCGCGTAGGCGCCGGCCTTGTCGAAGGACTCGCCCTTGCGCAGGTAGTCGTCGATCTCCTGGTCGGTCAGGTCGCGGAAGGTCACCTGGGCGATGTCGATGAACGTGCGGAATCCCAGCGATACCTTCTCCGCGTCTGGAGCGCTTATCAGCCACAACGACACGGCGGTCATGACCTGGTGGGTGCGGCCGGACAGCTGCCGCAGCATGCGCTTGCCGTCCGAGAGGCTTCTGGGCTTGCCGAAGATCTGGCCGTCGAGCACCACCATGGTGTCGGCGCCGATAATGGCGGCCATGCCCGTGAAATCCTGCGTCAGCACGTCCTGCACCACGGCGCCCGCCTTCTTCTCCGCCAGCTTCTTGCAAGCTTCGGCGGGGTCGGCGGCCACGTCGGGGTCGAGGGAGGCCAGCGACTCGTCCACCGGGGTGATGGGGGTCTGCACGCGGAAGACCACGCCGGCCTCTTCCAGCAGTTGGCGGCGCCGGGGGCTGCTGGAGGCTAGGATCACCTCGAAGCGCTCGGGGGCTGCGGGCTGGCTTTGGGTCTCTTCGGCGGCGTTGGTCTCGCTCATGGGTGTCCTTTCCTCGGTGCTTATAGGGGCGTCGCTTGCGTTTGCTGGCTGCGAGCGGCCCCGCGCTGCAACGGCGCCTGTTGCTTAGGTTGGCTTGCGGGCGGTATGGACCGCAGCGATGCCGCCTGTGTAGTTCTTCCAGGCCACGTCCGTGAACCCGGCCTGCTCCATGAGCGTTGCGAACCCCTGCTGGTCGGGGAAGGCCTTGATGGATTTGGCCAGATAGACGAAGCCCTCGCGGTCGCCGGTGACCAGGCCGCCCCAGAAGGGGATAAGGCGCTTCAGGTAGAAGCGGTAGAGCGCGCGCCAGGCGCCGTTGGGCGGCGTGGAGAACTCCAGACACACCAGCTGGCCGCCCGGGCGCAGCACGCGCAGCATCTCGGAGAGCGCCTGCTCGCGCTTGGGCATGTTGCGGATGCCGTAGGCCATGGTGACCACATCGTAGGATTCGTCCGCGTAGGGGATGTCCTGGGCGTCCACCACCTGGAAGTCCACCGGCACGCCGCACGAGGCGCCCTCGGCCATGTGGGCGCGGGCAACCTCCAGCATCTCGGGAACCAGGTCGGTGCACTGTATGTGGCGGGGGTGCTTCGACCGGGCCACTGCGAAGGTGATCTCGCCCGTGCCGCCGGCGATGTCGAGCACGTCGTGGCTGGGGTCGATATCCGCCTGGCGCATCATGCCGGCCACCCAGGCCTTGTAGGCGCCGAAACTGGAAATGGCGTTGAATCGCTCGTACTTGCGGGCAATGGACGAGAACACGCTCTTCACCCGCTCCGAGGAAAGCTCGGCGGGCGCTTCCAGTCCGGTGGCGGTGTCGATGGCCATAGAATCTCCTGGTCGGTGGTGCGGGGCGCATCACGCAGGCGCCTCTGGTTTCTGCCGACATAGTATATACGCTTGCGAGCCCCCGTCGCTCGGTGCGTCGTTCTGCGGCTGTCGAAGCACGCGCGGCGGCTTTCTGGCTACCTGTCGCTTTTCGGTCCGATTCGCTTGCAAACTTAGAGAAACTTAGAGAAACTTAGAGGAACTTAGAGAAACTTAGAGGAACTTAGAGGAACTTAGAGGAACTTAGAGGAACTTAGAGGAACTTAGAGGAACTTAGAGGAACTTAG
>NZ_CALPDA010000019.1:0-16019 GCF_943193145.1 Adlercreutzia aquisgranensis
GGCCCCGCGCTAGCATTGCCTTCTTGGCGAAAATCAATCCAGGAAATCAGTTGACAAAACTATAGGAACACCCCCCAGCCGTTCGCAGGGTCGGCGGGCGGACTGCACCATTCTAGGCCCGGAAAAAAGTTTCATGTTGCGCAACAAGCCCTTTTTTCCGACGCCTAAGGTCTGGTTATGCCAAGACCGACCCCGTGCAGAAGCCCTTCCGGGCGCCCTCGCGGACACGACGAAGGAGAGAGACCGTGCGCGCTTTTCCCCGCTCATCGAACAGCCCTGCCGAGCAGAAGCCCGGCGCTCCTTCCCCGCAAGCCCCTGCGACCTGCCCCTCGGAGGACTCGATCGACCCCGATGTCGCCTACGAACGCATCGTGGAGCTGCGCCGGTCTTTCGACAAGGGGCTTATCAGCCGCGAGCGCTTCGACGAGCTGAAAGACCAAGTGCTCTGGCCCAACGGGCAGCCGGACCTGTAGCGCTGCTCGCAACCCGGGAGCGTCCTGCGAGCAGCTGCCGAGGCAGGCCCGACCGCTCAACTCTAGCGGTGGTCGGCCTCGAAGCGCTCCATGAACTTGACCAGGGCCTCCACTCCCTCGTAGGGCATGGCGTTGTAGATGCTCGCCCGCATGCCCCCCACGCTGCGATGGCCCTTCAAGCTCTCAAGGCCGGCAGCCTTGGCCTCGGCCACGAACAGCGCGTCCAGATCGGCGCTGCCGGTGACGAAGGGAACGTTCATGAGCGAGCGGTCCTCGCGGCGGGCGGTGCCGCTGAACAGCTGCGACTGATCCAAGAACTCGTAGAGCAGGTTCGCCTTACGCTCGTTCATACGCTGCACAGCCTCAAGGCCGCCCTGGCGCTTAAGCCACTGGAACACCAAGCCGCAGATATAGATGCCGTAGGCCGGCGGCGTGTTGTACAGGCTCTTCGCCTCGGCCTGAGTGGTGTAGCGCATGATAGTGGGCGTGAAGGGAAGCACGTCCTCGCGAATCAGATCGTCGCGCACGATGACGATGGTAACGCCGGCGGGTCCCACGTTCTTCTGCACGCCGCCGTAGATAAGGCCGAAGCGGCTCACGTCCATGGGCTCGGACAGAAACATGGAGCTCACATCGGTCACCAGCGGCACGTCGCCGGTTTCGGGCAGCTTCGTGTAGCGGGTGCCGTAGATGGTCTCGTTCTGGCAGATGTAGACGTAGTCGGCGTCGGGGCTGAAAGCAAGCCCCTCCACGTCGGGCACGTAGGAGAAGTTGCCGTCCTCAGAGCTAGCGACGCAGTTGGCCTGGCCGTAGAGCTTCGCCTCCTTGAAGGCCTTCTTCGACCAGCTGCCCGACACGATGTAGTCGGCCACCTTGCTGCGCATGAGGTTCATAGGAATGGCGGCGAACTGCTGGGTGGCGCCGCCCTGCAGGAAGAGCACCTGGTAGTTGCCGGGGATATCCAGCAGCTCGCGCAGGTCGGCCTCGGCCGTCTCGATGATGGCCTTGTAGGCAGCGCTGCGATGGCTCATCTCCATGACGGACATGCCCGTGCCTCGGTAGTCCAGCATCTCGTCGGCCGCCTGGCGCAGCACCTCCTCGGGCAGCATCGCGGGGCCGGCAGAGAAGTTGTACACGCGCGCCATGGGCGACCTCCTTGGATTTGCTGAGCGGATGAGACCGATGATAGCGCTTTTCGAACGCGCGCACCGCCGCGACGGCAAAACGCCCCATATCTCCCGGCCACCGTATATCCCGCACACCACACATTCCGCACTCCCGCGCACCACACTTCCGCACCGCCGCATCCCGATGGATACAGCGCATACCAGCGGGGTTCTGCGCTGTTTCCTGCAAAACCTCGCCGTCATGCACTATGTGCGGCACCGTCGAGGTGCCCCGAGCCATCGCGCTAGGTAAGTCCGGGCCATCCCTGCTGACGGCATGCTTCGTAGGCGGCAATGGCCACGGCATTGGAAAGGTTCAGGCTGCGGGCACCGTCTGCCATGGGAATGCGACGACAGCGGTCCGCGTAGGCGTCGATCAGCATCGGATCGAGCCCGCGGCTCTCGCGACCGAACACCAGAAAGTCGCCATCGCCGTAGGATGCCTTGTGGTAGGGAGCGGACGCCTGACCCGTGAACAGGTGCAGCGCGCCTTGGCCCAGCTCCCCGGCCTCCCACGCATCGAAGAACGCCTGCGCGCAGGGCCAGCAGGTGATGTCCACCTTGTCCCAGTAATCGCACCCGGCCCGGCGCAGGTTGCGCTCGGTGGGGCGAAACCCCATGGGCTCTATCAGGTGCAGCGGCGCTCCCAAGCAGGCGCAGGTGCGGGCGATGTTGCCCGTGTTCTGCGGAATCTCCGGCTCCACCAGCACGATGCTCACCATAGGAAACACCTCTCCGAAACCACAGCCGCAACAGCCCTTCTCCCACGCCACATGCTCCGCGAACCCCTAGGCCTGCTGCGCCTGGCGGGCCATCTCCGCCTCCAGCTCCTCGGTGAGCATGAACCACTCCTCCTCGGCATCGGACAAGCGCTTCTTGAGCTTCGCATGCTCGGCGATGGCGTCGGAGGAAGCGTCCTCGTTGATGTAGAAGTCCGGGTCGGCCATGAGCGCCAGCAGCTCTTCCATGCGCTTGTTGTCGCGCTCCATCTGCTCGTCCAGCTGCGCGATGCGTTTGCGGTGGTTCTTCAGGGCCGCGTAGGCGCGGTTGCGCGCCTCGGCCTCGCGCCGCTTCTGCTCCTTCGACTTCGGGGCGCTTCCCTTGGCCGCCGTGAGCTCCGCCTTAGCTCCCCCGCCGCCTGCGGCCCCAGCAGCCTCGGCACCGGCGCTCGCGGCGCGCACGCCCTCCTCGCGCCGAGCGTGCTTGTTCACCGCCACCACGCGCCCCTTGCCGCCCTTCGCCTCGGCAGCTTTCCCCGGCGCGCCCGAAGCGCCCACCACCTCGTCCACCAGCGATTCGCCCGCAGGGGCGGCACCTTCCAGCTGGCCCGACTTGTACAGGTAGTAGTCGTAGTCACCGTCGTAGACGGAAAGCTTGCCCGGCGTCACCTCCACGATGCGGTTCGCCACGCCGCGGATGAGATGGCGGTCGTGGGTGATGAGCAGGATGGTGCCCTCGAAGGCCCGCAGCGCCTGCTCCAGGATGTCGGCGCTGGCGATGTCCAGGTGGTTCGTCGGCTCGTCCAAAAGCAGCAGGGGGCTGGGAGCCACCAGCATCTTGGCCAGGGCAAGCCGGCTCTTCTCGCCGCCGGATAGCACCGATACGCGCTTGTCAACCGCATCCCCTGTGAACAGGAAGGCGCCCAGCAGCGTGCGCACCTGGGACATGGTCCAGCCCGGCGCCGCATGGTCCAGCTCCTCGAACACGGTGTTGCCCGCATGCAGCTCCTCCAGCTGGTGCTGGGCGTAGTAGGTCTTGGTCACGTGCACGCCGCACTCGATGGTGCCGGCATCGGGCGCCTCCACCCCGGCCACCATCTTCAGCAGCGTGGACTTGCCGGCGCCGTTGGGCCCCACCAGCGCTATCTTGTCGCCGCGGTACATGGTGAAGTCCTGGCCGTCGTAGACCACCTTGTCTCCGAAGGCCTTGCGCAGTCCGCGCGCCTTCACCACTATGTCACCGGTGCGCGGCGGCTGCTTGAAGTTGAAGTGCACCGTCTTCTTCTCCTCGGGAAGCACGATGCGGTTCTCCATGATCTTCTCGATGCGCCGGGCACGCTCCTGAGCCTGCTTGGCCTTCGTGGCCTTGTAGCGGAACTTGTCCACGAAGGCCTGCAGGTGCGCGATCTCCTCGTCCTGCTTGGCGCGCTCGGCCCGCAGCCGCTCCAGACGCTCCTCACGCGCCTTCAGATAGGCCGTGTAGTTGCCCTTGTACAGGTTCACGGTGCCGTCGGCCACCTCGGCCACGCGGTCCACCATGTTGTCCATGAAGGCGCGGTCGTGGCTCACCACGATGACCGCTCCCTCGTAGGTGCGCAGAAACCCCTCCAGCCAGCGGACGCTCTCCAAGTCCAGGTGGTTCGTGGGCTCGTCCAAAAGCAGTACCTCGGGGTTGCGGATGAGCAGCTTGGCAAGGGCTATGCGCATCTGCCAGCCGCCGGAGAACTCCGAGGTCGACCGCCCAAGGTCGCCCTCCTTGAAGCCCAGGCCGAACAGCACGCTTCGCACCTTCGCCTCTATGGTGTAGCCGCCCAGCACCTCGTAGGCGTCCCGGGCGCGCCCGGCCGCCGCCAGCTGCTGCTCGGTGGGATTCTCGCCCAGCGATGCCTCCAGCCTGTGCAGCCGCTGTTCGGCCTCCAAGACCTCCACCTGCGACGCCATAACCTCCCCGAAGATGGAGCGGTCCTCCATCTCGATAGCCTCCTGCTCCAGGTAGCCCACGCGCGCGCCCTTGGCGAGCACCACCCGGCCCTCGTCGGCGTCCTCCTGACCGGAGACAATGTTCAGAAGCGTGGTCTTCCCGGCGCCGTTGGGGCCTACCAGGGCCAATCGGTCGTATTCCTCCAGACGCAGCGAGACGCCGGAGAACAGCGTGCGTCCGCCGAAGGATTTGGAAATCTGCTCGAGCTGCAGGATCATGGCGTCATGCCCTCCATGGATTGCGTAGTCAACAAGGCCGCCCCGCTGCGCGACCGCAAAGCCGGGCGCGAAGACGGCAACCGCTAAGTATAAAGGCTTTCGTCCCGTCCCGCAGCAAGATGTGCCGCGCAGTCGCAAAACCCTCCGCCCGCCGCCCGCCGCCTTCGCACCGCCGCGCCCCTCGCCGCATCGACGCATCTTCACAAATTCCCCCCTTGCACCCCTAACGCGTTCCGCTATAATATCGTCTTGCGCTTGCGCATCGACATTCCTCGATAGCTCAATTGGCAGAGCATCCGGCTGTTAACCGGAGGGTTGTAGGTTCGAGTCCTACTCGAGGAGCCATTAAACTCCGAAAGGCCCCGCCTGTGCGGGGCCTTTTTCGTGCGCCGAAGTCGCATCTGTTAAATCGACGTTTCCCCTCCATTAACTGAATGCCCATTTCACACGCCTGAAACCTGGGAGTTCCATCATCGCAGGCGTTGGTTACCGCACAGAACAGGAGGAAACAAATGGATAGCGGCTCTAGCGCGTTCATGCTCGTCTGCACCATGCTCGTGCTGCTGATGACACCGGGGCTGGCCTTCTTCTACGGAGGCCTGTCGCGGCGCAAGAACGTCGGCAACACCATGGTGATGGTTTTCGTCGTTATCGGCATAGTGGCGCTGACCTGGACTCTCTTCGGTTGGTCGCTGGCCTATGGCGGCAACGGCGAAAACCCCATCTTCGGAGGCTTCGACCAGTTGCTGCTGTTGGGGAGCACCCAGGCCATGCTGGCTGAGGCGCAGCTTGCCGTGGCAGACGCCTCGTACCCGTCCATGGTGGACATCGTGTTCCAGATGGCGTTCTGCATGATCACCACGGCCATCATCACCGGCGGCGTGGCTGGGCGCATGCGCTTCGGGGCCGTGGTGGCGTTCCTGACCGTATGGACGGTAGTTGTCTACCCGCCGCTAGCGCATATGGTGTGGGGCGGGGACGGCTCGCTCATCGGCGACGTCATCGGGGCGCTCGACTTCGCCGGCGGCGACGTGGTCCACATCTCATCAGGACTCACCGCCCTTGTGCTGGCGGTGCTCGTAGGCAAGCGCAAGGGCTTCGGCGCCATGAGCTACCGGCCCCACAACGTGCCCTTCATCGCCCTGGGCGCGGCTCTTCTGTGGTTCGGATGGTTCGGGTTCAACGCGGGAAGCGCGTTTGCGGCTGACGGCATCGCGGCGCTTGCCCTGGTCAACACCGTGTGCGCCAGCGGCGCCGGCGTGGCATCGTGGATGGTGACGGAGCGGTTGGCCGTAGGCAAGCCCACGCTGGTGGGCGCCTGCACGGGCCTGGTGGCAGGTCTTGTGGGCATCACGCCGGCCGCCGGCTTCGTGGAGCCCTGGGCGGCGCTGGTCATCGGCATCACAGTCTCCCCCATCTGCTACCTGGCCATCTCGAAGCTGAAGGTGCGCCTGGGCTACGACGACGCCCTTGACGCCTTCGGCTGCCACTGCGTCGGCGGTATCGTGGGCGGCGTGCTCACCGGCATCTTCTGCCTGCCCGAGCTGAGCTGGACCGAATACGGCGGCCTGCTCTACACGGGCGACTTCTCGCTGCTGGGAAGCCAGGTCCTGGGCATCCTCGTCACCATCGCCTTCGTCGGCGTCTGCGACATCGTTTTGGGGCTGATCGTCAAAGCATGCTTCAAGGGCAGCCTGCGCGTGAGCGGCGAAGCGGAGGCGCAGGGCCTCGACGTTGCGGAGCACAGCGAGTCGGCCTACCCCGCCTACGTGGGCCTGGACTAGGAAAGGAGAGGTGAGCTAGATGAAGCGCATTACGGCGATCGTGCGGCCCGAGAAGCTGGAACCCCTGAAGGACGCCCTGTTCGAAGCCGGCGTGAAGGGCATGACCGTCAGCCAGGTCATGGGCTGCGGCAACCAGCACGGCTGGAAGGAGTACTACCGCGGCACCGAGGTTCTGCTGAACATGGTTCCGAAGGTGAAGTTCGAGGTCGTGGTGGACGACGAGGCGGTGGACAGCCTGGTAGCCGTCATCCAGAAGGCCGCCCGCACCGGCCAGGTGGGCGACGGCAAGATCTTCATCGTGCCCGTGGAAGAGGTCATCCGCATTCGCACGGGAGAAGCGGGCGACGAGGCACTTTAGGGCCGCCCCGAAGCGAAGCGGCAGCCGAAACGGAAGGGAGCCGGCAAGGCGCCGGCTCCCTTTTCGCACGCGGACGGTCTGCGAGACGCTAGTACACCATGCCCATGGCCTCGCGCACCTGGCCGAGGGTTTCCTCGGCGATGGCGTTCGCTCGGGCGTTGCCGTCGTGCAGCACATCGGCGATGTAGCCCATGTCCCCCTCGAGCTCGCGGCGCCGCTCGCGAATGGGGGCGAGAAAGCCGTTCACGCTCTCGGTGACGTAGCGCTTGAGCGCACCGGCGCCGTCGTTGCCGATCTCCTCTGCGATGGACGTCTCGTCGCGCCCGGTGCACAGGGCCGCCGTGGTCAGCAGCGCCGACACGCCGGGTCGCCCTTCGCGGTCGAAGGTGATGAAGCGCTCGGAATCGGTCTGGGACTTCTTGATGAGCTTGGCCGTCTCCGCATCCGTGGCCGAAAGCGAGATGGCGTTGCCGTAGCTCTTCGACATCTTCCGCCCGTCCAGGCCAGGAATCTCCACCGCGTCGGTGAGCAGGCCCTCGGGTTCGGGGAACACGCGCCCGTAGCGTTCGTTGAAGCGCCGGGCGATCTGGCGGGTCTGCTCGATATGGGGCAGCTGGTCCTTGCCCACCGGCACGATGTTGCCCTTGCAGAACAAAATGTCGCAGGCCTGGTGCACCGGATAGGTGAGCAGAAGCCCCGTAAGGCTGTGGCCCGACGCCTCCTGCTCGGACTTCACCGTGGGGTTGCGCAAAAGCTCCGCCTCGGATACCAGCGACAGGAAGGGCAGCATGAGCTGGTTTAGGGCCGGCACCGCCGAATGGGTGAAGATGACGGTCTTTTCGGGGTCGATACCGCAGGCCAGGTAGTCGATCACCATGTTGTACACGTTGTCCTGGATATGCTCGGTGCTGTCGCGGTCGGTGATCACCTGGTAGTCGGCTATGACGATGCGCGTGGTGATGCCCATATCCTGCAGCCGCACGCGCTCGCGGATGGTGCCGAAGTAGTGGCCCAGATGCAGCCGGCCCGTAGGGCGGTCGCCGGTGAGCATCGTGTACTTTTTCGGATGAACGGCCAAATCCTCGCGCAGCTGGTCGCTGCGTCGCTTGCTGGCCTCGAAGGTATCAGTTGCCATGGGTCTTCCTCGTCCTCGTTGCGCCTGATGGAGCGCCGTCGTGCAAACCGCCTCCCCGCGCGGGCGAGACCCGTCGAGGGAAGGCGGAAACACTATACCAGATTGCCGGGGGGCGGCGCGCCTACTGGATGCCCGGGATGGAGGGGATGGTGGCGAATCCCGCCTCCAGCTCCTCGTCGGTGGGCACATGGTCGGTCATCTCGCCCTTGTTGAAGGCTTCGTAGGCGTACATGTCGAAGTAGCCCGTGCCCGTCAGCCCGAACAGGATCACCTTCTCCTCGCCGCTCTCGGCGCATGCCTTCGCCTCCTGGATGGCCTGGTAGATGGCGTGCGCGCTCTCCGGGGCCGGCAGGATGGTCTCCAGGCGGGCGAACTCCTCGGCAGCGGCGAACACGTCGGTCTGCTTCACGGCCACGGCCTCCATGTAGCCGTCGTGCTTGAGCTTGCTCACGATGGGGCTCATACCGTGGTAGCGCAGGCCGCCCGCATGGTCGGGGCTGGGCTGAAAGCCGTTGCCCAAGGTGTACATCTTCACCAGCGGGCAGGTTTGGCCGGTATCGGCGAAGTCGTAGGCGTACCTGCCGCGCGTGAGGCTGGGGCAGCTGGCGGGCTCCACGGCGACGAAGCGGGTGTCAGGATGGGTGCCGTTGAGCTTGTCGCGCATGAACGGCGAGATCAGCCCGCCCAGGTTCGAGCCGCCGCCGGCGCAACCGATGACGATGTCGGGGTACTCGCCCAGCTCCTCCAGGGCCGTGTAGCTCTCCAGGCCGATGACGGACTGGTGCAGCAGCACCTGGTTGAGCACGCTTCCCAGCTGGTAGCGCCCCTTGTTCTCGGGCACGTGCAGCGCGCGCTCCACCGCCTCGGAGATGGCGGTGCCCAGCGACCCGGTGGAGCTCGGGTTGTCCGCCAGCATCTTCCTGCCGATTTCGGTGGTGTCGGAGGGCGAGGGGGTCACCGTGGCGTTGAAGGTCTCCATGATGGATCGGCGGAAGGGCTTCTGCTCGTAGGAGCATTTCACCATGAACACGTCCAGGTCGACGCCGAAATGATCGGCCGCCTCGGAAAGGGCTGTTCCCCACTGGCCGGCGCCCGTCTCGGTGGTGATCTTGTCCAGGTCCTGCTCCTTGGCGTAGTAGGCCTGGGCGATGGCGGAGTTGAGCTTATGGGAGCCGGAGGTGTTGTTGCCCTCGAACTTGTAGTAGATGCGCGCCGGCGTGCCCAGGGCGCGCTCCAGGTTGTAGGCTCGGCACAGGGGCGAGGGACGGTACACCTTGTACATCTCCTGCACGCCCTCGGGGATGTCGAAGTAGGCGGTGGTATCGTCCAGCTCCTGGGCCACCAGCGCATCGCAGAACACCGGGGCTATGTCGGCGGCCTCTGCCACCTTGCCGTCGGGAAGGCGCATGGGCTCGGGAGGCTCGGGCATATCGGCGCGCAGGTTGTACCATTGGGTGGGAATCTGGTCCTGTCGCAGGTACAGACGGTACGGAACGCCGTCAGATTGGGTGTACTGCTCCGAAACACCGGATGCCGTTGCTTGTGCCATGATGCTTCCTTTCTTGCGTGCGACCTCTTCCGGCCGCCGACCCTTTGCTGCCCGCGCAGCCCAACATGTCTGCGCATAGAAAAACGCCCCCTGGATCTCCAAGGGGCGTTTCAGTATGCGCAGGATGAAAGCCGAGAGACCCAGAATCAGTTTCTTCGATTCCACCACCAGGCGCCGACCATGGGCACCGCGAACGCGGCGCAAGCCATGAAGGAGGTCGGGATGCTAGCCGGGTTGTGCACGAAGATCCTTTCGAATAGGGACTCAGCTTGGCGGAAACTATAACGCTTTCGCTTTCCGATGGGAAGTGGAGATTCAATGAACGAGGTATTCGGCAACGTTGCGGATGCTTCCGCCCGACAGGGCCCCTTGGCCCGTTGTGGGACAATGGCCGAAACGAGCGAGCACGGAAGGAGCACCTATGGAACCAAGCGTCGGCGAACACCTGCACGGGTTCACCGTGGAGACGGCCGAGGACCTGCCCGAGATAGACGGGCGGGCCTACACCATGCGCCACGGCAAGAGCGGCGCGCGACTTCTCTACCTGCAAAACGACGACAACAACAAGTCGTTCTCCATCGCCTTCAAGACCCCTCCCGCAAACGACACCGGCGTGTTCCACATACTGGAGCATTCCGTGCTGTGCGGCTCCCGGAAGTTCCCGGTGAAGGAGCCGTTCGTGAACCTGCTGAAGAGCAGCATGCAGACGTTTCTGAACGCCATGACCTTCCCCGACAAGACCATGTACCCCGTGGCCAGCACGAACATGCGCGACCTCATGAACTTGGCCGACGTGTACATGGACGCGGTGCTGCACCCCAACATCTACGTGAAGCCCGAGATCTTCATGCAGGAGGGCTGGCACTACGAGCTTGCCCGCAACGCCGCGGCCGATGCGGGCCTTGGCGAGGCGGCCCGGCAGGAGCTGGCGGCAAACGAGCGCGCCGGCAACGTGGAGCTTGCGTACAACGGCGTGGTCTACAACGAGATGAAAGGGGCGCTCTCGGAGCCCAGCTCGGTGCTGTTCGATCTGCTGCAGGCCTCGCTCTTCCCCGATACCGCCTACCGCTTCGAATCCGGCGGCACGCCTGCCAGCATTCCGGAGCTCACCTACGAGCAGTTCCTGGACGATCACCGGCGCCACTACCGATTGGACAACAGCTACATCACCCTGTACGGCAACCTCGACCTGGACGCCATGCTGGCCTTCTTCGACGAGGGCTACCTTTCCCCCGTGTCCGACGAGCAGCGCGCCGCGGACGATGCGCGCCGCTCCGAAGGGCTGCCCCCCTTGACACCGAACGCGTTGGCCGAGCAGGCCGCCGTGGTCGTCCCCCACGCCCGGTGCACCATGGCCACCGCCCGCAGCAACGCCTGCTGCGCCTTGGGGTACGTGGTGGGCGGCGCCCGCGACAAAACGCGTCTGGCCGCCGTGGACATCCTGCTGGATGCGATCATGGGCAGCAACGAGGCGCCGCTCAAGCGGGCGATCCTGGATGCGGACCTGGCCGACGACGCGAGCGGGTACGTGGCCGATTCCCTGCTGCAGCCCTTCGCCGTCCTCGAGCTGCGAGGGCTGCGCCCCGGTGCGGCCGAGCGCTTCCGCGCCGTGGTGGAAAGGGAGCTCGAGAGGCTGGCCTCGGGAGGGCTCGACCGAACGCTTCTGGAGGCATCGCTGTCCCGAGCCGAGTTCGTCATACGCGAGCACGATTTCGGCATGGCTGACGGCGTGGTGTACGCCATGAGCAGCCTGTCGGGATGGCTCTACGACGACCGGCTTGCCACCACCTACCTAAAGTACGAGGACGACTTCGCCTTCCTGCGCGAGGCCCTGGACACCTCCTACTTCGCCGACCTCGCTCGCGAGGTGTTTCTGGAGTCGGCGCACAACGCCCTGGCCGAGGTGGTGCCCGCGGGCGATGACGCGGACGCCGGAGAGCGGGCGCGCCTGAAAGCCGTCATGCAGGAGCTTTCCGACGCCGACCTCGAACGCATCGCCGCCGACGAGGCGCGCTTGCGCGACGAACAGGAGCAGCCCGACTCCCCCGAAGCGCTCGCCGCCCTGCCCCGCCTGCCCCTGAGCGAGATCGCCGATGCGCCCGAGGAG
Organism: Adlercreutzia aquisgranensis; assembly: GCF_943193145.1. Taxonomy (NCBI): domain Bacteria; kingdom Bacillati; phylum Actinomycetota; class Coriobacteriia; order Eggerthellales; family Eggerthellaceae; genus Adlercreutzia; species Adlercreutzia aquisgranensis. The sequence goes on from NZ_CALPDA010000019.1 coordinate 11,491, forward strand.
CCCGCCTACGGCATGGTGGAGGGCACCGTGCTGCCGTGCCTGCGCCACCACGTGCCGACCCACGGCATCGCCTACGTCTACCGGCTCTTCGACTTGAGCGGCGTTTCCTTCGACGAGCTCCCCTACGTGAGCGTTCTGGCCATGACGCTGGGCAAGCTGCCCACGGCCAAGCACAGCGCAGCGCAGATCGACACGCTTACCAACGGACTGCTGGGCAACTTCAGCGTGTCGGCCACTGTCTTCGACCCGGCCCGGCGCACCTTCGACAACGGCCTCACGCCGCCGGACGGCCCTACCGCCTGCCTGCGCATAGGGTCCTCCGCCCTGCACGAGAACGTCGAGCACCTTTCGGGGCTGGTGCGAGAGATCATGCTGGAAACCGACTTCTCGGACACCGACCGCATCCACGACAGGCTTATCCAGCGGCGCATCTCCATGGAGCAGTCCTTCGCCTCCGCGGGACACAGCTTCGCCATGGCGCGCCTGAGCAGCTACTACCGCCCCGCCGCAACCTTGGCCGACGCCTTGGAGGGCATAGGGTTCTACCTGTTCCTGAAAGAGCTGCTCGACTGCTTCGACGAGCGCAAGGAAGCGCTGATCGTCCAGCTGGAGGAGCTGGCGGCGCGGCTGATGGGCGCCGAACGCACCTTGGTCAGCTTCACCGGCGACGACGGCGCTTTCGACAGGTTCTGGGGCGAGGAGGCGCGGCTAGCCGCGCCCGCAAGGGATGAAGTGCCCGCTTCCCCGCGCCTGACGTCCCCCCAGCCGCAGCAGCGCAACGAGGCCTTCACGGTGCCCACCGACGTCTGCTACGTGGCCACGGGCGGCGAGCTGCCCCGCATCCCCGACGACGAGGACCTGGGACGGTGGATGGTGGCCGCTCGGGCGCTTTCCTACGACTACCTGTGGAACGAGGTACGCGTGAAGGGCGGCGCCTACGGAACGGGGTTCCAGGCCAAGGCCAACGCCAACGCGTGCTTCTACTCCTACCGCGACCCGCACCTTGACGAAACGCTGCAGCGCTTCGCCGGAAGCGTGGAGTACCTGGAATCGGTCGATTTCGGAGCCGACGAGCTGGAGGGCTACGTGGTGGCCACGGCGGCCGGCATCGACCAGCCCCAGAAGGCCCGCGCCCTCATCCGACGCCAGGACGGCGAATGGCTGGCGGGACGCGACCCTGAAAGCCGCATGCGCATCCGCAACGGCGTCGTCGGCACCACTGCGGAGGACCTGCGCTCCCTAGGCGAGCCCTTGCGAAGCGCGTTGGGAAAGCAGGCCGTCTGCGTGTTCGGCAACAAGGACATCATCGCCCAGTCGGCAGCCGCAAGCGCCGCTGACCCGCTGCTTTCGGTAGTAGCCCTGGTCGACGACGGGCGCGATGACGACAATCAAAACCAGCGATGACAAATGCTACCGACTGAGGTACAATACCTAGCTATTCGATAGGGTTTGGCCGCCCGAAAACCGGGCGGCCTCGACCGCACACAGCAACAGAGGGAGAACGCCGTAATGCTTGAACTGAGGAACCTCACCTTCGAAGTGCCCACGCCCGAAGGCGGCACCAAGCGCATCATCGACGAGCTGAGCCTGACCATCCCCGACGACCGGTTCACCGTAATCACCGGCCCCAACGGCGGCGGCAAGTCCACCTTGGCGAAGCTGATCATGGGCGTGGAGAAGCCCACGTCGGGCCAGATCATTTTCAACGGGCGCGACATCACCGACCAGTCCATCACCGAGCGCGCCCAGGCCGGCATCGGATACGGCTTCCAGCAGCCGGCCCGCTTCAAGGGCATGAAGGTGAAGAAGCTGCTCGACATCGCCGCAGGCAAGAAGCTGCCCATGCTGGCCTGCAACGAGTACCTGGCCAAGGTAGGCCTGTGCTCGGCCAGCTACCTTACCCGCGAGGTTGACAAGTCGCTCTCGGGCGGCGAGGTGAAGCGCATCGAGATCGCCACCATCCTGGCCCGCGACCCTGCGTTGGCCATCTACGACGAGCCCGAGGCCGGCATCGATTTGTGGAGCTTCGACCGCCTGACCGAGACCTTCCGAGACATCCACGAAGCCCGCGACGGCCGGTCCATCGTCATCATCAGCCATCAGGAGCGCATTATCCAGCTGGCCGACGAGATCGTGCTGCTGCGCGACGGCAAGGTGCAGGCCACAGGCACGCCGGCGGAGATGCTGCCGACGCTGGGCTTCGTAGCCAAGGGCGTTCCCGGCTGCCAGCTGTCCACCCCCACCGAGCTGCACCTGACCGAGATTCCCACCACCTGCTAGCGCAACCAACCCCGCCGGGTTCGCGCTAGCGCCGTGACGCAGCGAGAACCTGTCCCGTATCCACGAACGGAGAACACCATGGCAGTAGACCTTTCACCCATCGACGAGAACCTTCTCGCCGAGATAGCCAACATCCACGGCATGCCCAACGGCGCCTTCAACATCCGCCGCGACGGGCAGCTGGTGGAGCGGCACTCCTCGGCCAACATCGAGATCTCGACGAAGACCGACAACCCCGGCATCGACATCACCATCAAGCCCGGCACCAAGGGCGAGACCGTGTTCATCCCGGTCATCGTCACCCAGGCAGGCCTCAAGGACGTGGTGTACAACTCCTTCTACATCGGCGAGGATTGCGACGTCACCATCGTGGCCGGCTGCGGCATCCACAACGACTCCCATGCCACCTCCGAGCACGACGGCATCCACAGCTTCTTCTGCGGCAAGAACTCCCGCGTGCGCTACGTGGAGAAGCACTACGGCGAAGGAGAAGGCACCGGCGAGCGCATCCTGAACCCGGTGACCAACGTGGAGATGGAGGAAGGCTCCAGCTGCGAGATGGAACTCATCCAGCTGCGCGGCGTCTCCTCCACGGTCCGCGACACCAATGCGGTGCTGCACGAGGACGCCAAGCTGGTGCTGACCGAGAAGCTGCTGACCCACGACGACCAGACGGCAACCTCCAACATGAAGATCGAGCTTGTGGGCAAGGGCTCCAGCGTGCAGGTCATCTCGCGCAGCGTGGCCCAGGACAACTCCGTGCAGATCTTCAACCCCCTGGTCATCGGCGAGGCGGAGTGCCGCGGGCACGTGCAGTGCGACGCCATCATCATGGGCAAGGCAAAGGTGACGGCCATCCCCGGCATCGAGGCGGCCAGCGAGGATGCCGTGCTCGTCCACGAGGCGGCCATCGGCAAGATCGCCGGAGACCAGATCGTGAAGCTTATGACCCTGGGACTTACCGAGGAGGAAGCCGAGGAGGAGATTCTCGAGGACTTCCTGGGCTAGAGAAGAAAGGCTGCGGCCCTTTACCGCCGCTACGCGTCAATGCAACGAGGCCCTGCATCAACGCAGGGCCTCGTTTCGTTTCGCAATGGATGCGCGGACACCGCAGCAGTTCCGCCCGCTCGAAAAGGAGAAGGCTACTCCACGCCGAAGTACAGCTTGATGCTGTTGGCCAACGTGTAGCCGTAGTTCTTGGCAGTCGCCCAACCGCGGCCGGTCTTGATGGTGCCGTCCTCGTTGCGAACGGTGTTGGGGTTCTCCTGGATACCCAGATGCTGCACGTATACGGCGGTGCTGCGCAGGGCATCCCACCAACGGGGATCGACGCATGCCTGGTTGAGCGGCTCGCTGGAGGCATAGCACTTCAGGTGCTGCACCTGGGCGCGAATGCCCGTCCGCACATCCTTGAAGGAATTGCCCGACGCCCCCCCTCCGGTGGCGCCGATCCCGGCGAAGTTGAACTGCTCGATCTTCACGTCGCCGCCGAACTTAAGGTTGCCGGTCTCGTGCATGACCTGGCAGTACACCACCTCGGGACGAACGCCTTCGGCCACGGCTTCATCGTAGATGATCTGACAGAAGTCCTTGATGGTGGGCGCCCCTCCCTTGCCAAGCGCCGCAGCGGGGTAAACGGCATTGGTGCGCATGTAGGCCTGGGTCATCTGCGCCACCGTCGACTCGGGCGCCCCCATGATAGTGAGCAGCTTCTCGGAAGGCACGGGATCTTGTGTTTCACCGGGAAGCGGCTCAAGGGCGGGTTCGGCAGGAGGGTTGAGGCAAGCACCGTTCTCGCCGAAATTGCGCACCACGCCGTTGATGGTTTGGGAGCCGGTCACCATGGCGCCGGAAGCGCTCAGGTAGTACCACAATCCGCCCACGTACTGCCACCCCGTTCGCATAGCGCCGTCTCCGGAGCCGCCGAACAGGTACCACGTTCCGCCGATCTTGCGCCAACCGGTCGCCATGGCGCCGTCATGGCTCTCGCCCAGGTAGTACCACTTGCCGTTCATCTTCTGCCAGCCGGTCTTCATGGCGCCATCGTCCGGTCCGCCCATCAGGTACCAGGTGTCGCCCACTTTCTGCCAGCCGGTCTTCATGGCGCCGTCGCCCGAGTAGCCCATCAGGTACCACTTGTCGCTCACGCGCAACCAGCCCTCGGCCATGCTTCCGCTGCCGGGGTTGAGGTAGTACCAGGCGGAGCCGAGCTTCTTCCAGCCCTCGGCCATGCTCCCGCTGCCGGGGTT
>NZ_CALPDA010000020.1:0-14967 GCF_943193145.1 Adlercreutzia aquisgranensis
GCTCGGCTTATGTCTTCCTGTCCACAGTATCCGGTTGTCAAGGTTCCCGCCGCGCCCCGCCTCGCGAGACGCGCAAGGAGATACTCTACCCTGCCGCCGCCTCCCCGTCAAGGGGTGATTTTCGGATTCTCGGAAATTTCTTTCCAGCCCTCCGGGGCGGCGATGCGCTCTCCTCAAGCGCGAGTTAGTAGATTACTCTTCCCTTCCCGCAGGCGCAAGAACTATTTCCTCATCCATAAGGTCACCATAACCGCGCATCGAAGGGCCGGCGCCGAGTCGTCCGCCCGGAAAACAGCAGCACCCGCACGGCAAGGCGGGTGCTGCTGGCGTAGTCGCCGGATCGTTGACGCGCCGGGCTGCGGCTCGGCGGCGGACAAAGCGGGGTCAGGCCCGCAGCCCCGCGGGACGCTCCATGACGTAGTCGTCCATGATGAAGCCTTCGCCTATGTCCGTTTCCACGGCGTCGATCACCGCGAAGCCCGTTCCCTTGTAGGCGCGCACGCCAAGCTCGTTGTGCTTGTTGACCGTCAGGTACATGCCGCCCAGACCCCGCTCGCGACACAACCGGTCGTAGAACTCCACCACCTGACGGGCGAAACCGCGGCCCCGGTGCGGGGCCAGCAGGTAGATCTTCGAGATGAAGAACCGGTTCGTCTCGGGTTCTTCGTGACCGCCCGTATAGCCCACCACCTGGGGCTGCCCATCTTCGCCGTCGGCCACTACGAACCAGTACTCGTAGCCGTGCTCGGCCATGTCACGCTCGAAGGCCGAAAGGCTTTGAAAGTTCTCCACCATGTAGTCGGTCTGCGCCTGGCCGATGATGGCCGGCCAGTACTCGTTCCATATCCGGGAAGCAAGCTGGGCGATCTGGCAGCGGTCCTCGGCGGTCTCAACGGGAACGAAGCGCACGTCCACGATGCAATCCTCCAATCAAAGCGACAGGTACTTCTGCTCCACGGCCTCGGCGATACCCTTGCCGTCGAGCCCCAAATCGGCCAGCAGCAGGTCGGTCTTGCCCTGGTGGATGAACCTGTCCCCGATGCCCAGGTTCAGCGCAGGGGCAAGGCAGCCCTCCTCGGCCATGACGGCGAGCACCCCCTCGCCAGCGCCTCCGGCGACCACGCCGCCTTCCACGGTGACCACCAGCTGGGTTTGGGCGGCGCGGCGGATGGCCTGGCGGTCGAGCGGCTTCACCCAGCGCATGTCCACCACGCGTGTCTCGATGCCCGACTCGGAGAGCAGCCGGGCCGCCTCGAGGGACGGCGACACCATGCGTCCGAATGCCAGGATAGCAATATCAGTCCCCTCGCGGACGAGCTTGGACTCTCCCACGGGCAGCACTTCCGGTTTATCGGGCAGCGCAACCCCTTGGCCTTCGCCACGCGGGTAGCGCACGGAGACGGGGCCGCCCAGGGCCAGGGCCGTATGCAAACAATGGATCAGCTCGGCTTCGTCGGAGGGAGCAAGCACCTTCATATGCGGGACCATGCGGGTGTACACCAGGTCGAACATGCCGTGGTGCGTGGGGCCGTCCTCCCCCACCACGCCGGCGCGGTCGATAGCGAACACCACGTCGAGGTCGGGCAGGCAGCAGTCGATGATCATCTGGTCGATGGCCCGCTGCAGAAACGTCGAGTACACCGCCACCACCGGCTTGGCTCCCCCCAAAGCCAGGCCCGACGCCATGGCCACCATATGCTCCTCGGCGATCCCCTCGTCGAAGAAGCGCTCCGGAAAGCGCTCCGCGAACTCCTTCAAGCCGGTCCCGCCCTTCATGGCGGCGGTCATGGCCACGATGCGCTCGTCGGCTTCGGCTTCGCGCACAAGCGCCTGGCCGAAAACAGAGGTGTAGGAGGGGGGCGCCACGGGCTTCTTCACGGCGAGCCCCGTGTCAAGGTCAAACGGCCCTATGCCGTGGAAGGTCTCAGGGTCGCGCTCGGCCGGGGCGTAGCCTGCGCCCTTCTTGGTGACCACGTGCACCAGCACCGGGCAGTCGGCGGCCAGGGCCACGGCCAAGGTCTCCTTGAGCAGCCCTATGTTGTGCCCGTCGATGGGCGCGGTGCACAGGATGCCCAGCTGCTCGAAGATCATGGAGCGCGGGATAGCCATGTGCTTCATGGAATCCTTCACGTTGCGCCCGATCTGCATGAGCGCCCGCGCTACGGGGCCGTTCTTCTCCATGCGCTCCTGGATGCTGTCGCGCGCCTGGCGGTATTCCGCGGTGGTGCGCATGTAGCCGAGGTGCTTCATGAGCGCGCCCACGTTGCGGGAGATGGACATCTCGTTATCGTTGAGGATGATGACCATGGGCGTTTGGGACTGGCCGATCTGGTTGAGCGCCTCGAAGGCCATGCCGCCGGCCAGGGACGCGTCGCCTATGAGCGCCACGATCTTCTGCTCGTCGCCTCGCAGATCGCGCGCCTCGGCCAAGCCGTAGGCAACGGACAGGGAATCGGAGGCGTGGCCGGAGGGATGGGCGTCGAAGGGGCTTTCCTCGGGCTTGGGAAACCCGGACAGCCCCCCGTAGGTGCGCAGCGAGCGGAACTCGTCGAGACGGCCCGTCACCAGCTTGTGGGCGTAGGACTGGTGCCCCACGTCGAACACGAACCGGTCGTGCGGGCAGTCGATCAGGGAGTGCACCGCCAAGATGATCTCGACCGCCCCCAGCGACGATGCCACGTGACCGCCCGTGCAAGCCGTGGTCTCGAGAATCTGCTCGCGTATCTCGCAGGCGAGGATGGACAGCTCTTCGTCGGACAACGCCTTCAGGTCGCTGGGCGAGGTGACGACATCGAGAATGCGGTTTCCCTCCATGGAACACCTCTCTTGCGCTTAGGCGACGCCTTCTCCCCGAACGGGCTCGTCGCCGCTCTCGGGGGCTTCGCCCACCCCCTCCGTCGGTACCGTGATGTCGCGGTTCATAAGGTCGCTGGCCGCCAACCCCAAGCTGGCCGCCTCGTCGAACAGCTCGAGCAGCGACTCCAAGGGGGCATCGGCATCCGAGACCGCCTCCACGATCTGGGCGATGCGCTCGCTCGCCTCGTCGAAGCTGCTCGGCTGGACCTTACTCATCGCCCTCGCCCTTTTCGCTCGGCGCCTGCTCGGCAGTCTGCGCAGCGACCGGCTGCGAGTCGCCCTGCGGTGCTGCGCCCCCTTCCGCGGACGCGGCCGGCTGCTCCAGGGATCGCGCGATGCGCCCGAGCACGCCGTTCACGAAGCGGGGGGAATCGTCCTCGCCGCCGAAGGCCTTCGCCAGCTCCACCGCCTCGTTGATGCTGACCGAGATGGGAACGTCGTCCACGTAGAGCATCTCGCACACGGCCATGCGCAGGATGCAGCGGTCGACCACAGGCATACGCGCCAGCGACCAGTTCTCGGAGGTGCTCGCAAGCTGCTGGTCGATGCCTACGCGATGGGCCTCGCAGCGCTGCACCAGCATCGAGGCGTAGTCGCTGGGTTCGTCCTCGCCGAGAAACGCCTCGCCCTCGATGATCTTAGAGGGCGACTCGCCACGTATCTCGGCGGTGTAGAGCACCTGCAAGGCGCAGCGCCGGGCGGCGGGACGCTCTTGAACGGCAAGCCTGTCTCGTGATGCCATGGATGAACCGCCTTCGCCTAGCGGGCGAACTTGATGCCGTCAACGTACACGTCGACGGAATCAACCCGGACGCCCACCTGGGTTGCCAGCGCATCGGCGATGGAGCGGCGCACGTTGTCGGCCACCTGGGGCAGCGAGTATCCGTAGAGCACGTCGATATGGACGACCACCTGCACGGATTCGTCCTCCTCCATGTCCACGCCGATGCCCTGGGTGCTGGGCTTGGCGGTGAACATCTGGCGGATGGCCGACTCGGCGGCGGACCCGACGAAGGCCACGCCCTCAACTTCCTGGGTGGCGATGGAGATGATGGTCTCCACCACGCCGGGGGCAAGCGTCATGCCCTTCATGCTCAACTCGGTCATAGCAAATCTCCCATCTGCGTTTCGATGAAGTCGGTGCGCGCATCGCCGGCTTTGAACACCTCATTATCCAACACCTGGCGATGGAATGGAATGGTGGTCTTGATGCCCTCGATGACGAACTCGTCAAGAGCGCGACGGGCCCGCGCCAGGGCCTCCTCGCGGTCCTGGCCATGCACGATGAGCTTGGCCACCAGCGAGTCGTAGTGCGGCGAGATGCGAGACCCGCTGCGCACGTAGCTCTCCACGCGCACGCCCGGGCCGGCCGGCGGCTCGAAGCGCGTGACGGTGCCGGGGCTGGGTCGGAAGCCGAACTCGGGGTCCTCGGCGTTGATGCGCAGCTCGATGGCGTGACCCGCCGGATGAAACGGCGCGCGACCGGCGCAGCTGATCGGCTCTCCGGAGGCGATGCGCAGCTGCTCCTTGATGATGTCGGTACCAGTGATCTCCTCGGTGACCGGGTGCTCCACCTGCACGCGGGTGTTCATCTCCATGAAGTAGAAGCTGCCGTCGGTGTCCAGCAGGAACTCGATGGTGCCGGCGTTGCGGTAGTCGACGGCCCGCACCGCCTTGAGGGCGGCTACCCCCATGGCCCGGCGCAGATCGTCGTCGAGGGCCGGGGAGGGCGCCTCCTCGATAAGCTTCTGATGGCGGCGCTGCACAGAGCAGTCGCGCTCGCACAGGGCCACGCGGTTGCCAAAGTCGTCGGCCAGCACCTGCACCTCCACGTGGCGCGGTCGCAGCACCAGCTTCTCCAGGTACACGCCGTCGTTGCCGAAGGCGGCGCCGGCCTCGGTGCGGGCGGCCTTGTACTGGGCTTCCAGCTGGTCGGGGTCGTGGACCTCGCGCATGCCCTTGCCGCCGCCGCCGGCCGTGGCCTTGATGAGCACCGGGTAGCCCACGCGCTCGGCGAAAGCTCGGGCCTCCTCCACGGTGTCAAGGCAGCCGTCGGAGCCGGGCACCGTGGGCACGCCGCAGGAGCGCATGGTCTCACGGGCCGAGCTCTTGTCGCCCATGCGCTCGATGCACTCGGGGGACGGGCCGATGAACACCAGGTCGTTCTCAAGGCAGGCGCGGGCGAAGTCGGCGTTTTCGGCAAGGAATCCGTAGCCGGGATGGATGGCCTGGGCGCCGGTGTTGAGCGCGGCCTGGATGATGTTGCCCATGACCAGGTAGCTCTTCGCCGCCTGGGCGGGGCCTATGCAGACCGCCTCGTCGGCGTAGGCCACCGGATAGGTGTCGGCGTCTTCCGTGGAGTAGACGGCCACGGTCTTCACGCCCAGCTCCTTGCAGGCGCGCATGACGCGCAGGGCCACCTCGCCGCGGTTGGCGATAAGGATCTTGTCGAACATTAGGCAGTCTCCGGAGCCGGGGCGGGAGCGCCGTGGGGCTCCACGTAGAACAGCGGCGTACCGAACTCAACCGGGGAGGCGTCCTCCAGGCAGACCTCGCGCACGGTGCCCATCTGCTCGGCGGTGATCTCGTTCATGAGCTTCATGGCCTCCACGATGCACAGCGTCTGGTTGGCGGCCACCTCGTCGCCCACGGACACGAACGGCGGCTCGCCGGGAGCGGGCGCCGCGTAGTAGGTGCCCACCATGGGGGCGGTCACGCAGTACCAGTTGGCGGGACGGGCCATGCCGTCGTCGGCCGGCGCCGACGAATCGGGTGCCTGGGCCTGGGCCTGGGTCTGGGCCACGGCCACAGGGGCGGCGGCTGCAGCGGGAACAGCAGGAGCAGCGGGCGCGGCACCGGGCATGCGCACAGCGATGCGGGTGCCCTCCTCCTCGACGACGATCTCTCCCACGCCGCTCTCCTCGGCTACGCGCACGAGTTCGCGAATCTGGTTGATATCCACGTAATCGTCCTCCTTGGTCTGGCTCGACTCCTCCTGCATGAGGAAGTCGACCTTTTCCGATGTGCGGTGCTTGCTTAGGAAGGTGCGCGCCTCGTTGGGGAACAGCGCGTACATGAGCACGTCTTCCTCGGTCTTCGCCAGATCGCCGATCTCCTCGGCAACCTGGTTGTAGGTGGTAGTGACAAGAGAGCCGGGCGCCACGTCGGGCGGCAGCATGGCCGAATCGCCCACCACTTTCGCCACGATGCTCTTGTCCATGCGGCCCGGCGCCTTGCCGTAGTAGCCGCAGATATAGTCCTTCATCTCCTTGGACACCACGCCCCAGCGCTTGCCGGTGAGCACGTTGAACACCGCCTGGGTGCCCACGATCTGCGACAGCGGCGTCACCAGCGGCGGGTAGCCCACCTCGGCGCGCACCTTAGGAATCTCCTTCATCACCTCGGGCAGGCGGTCGCGGGCGTTTTGCACCTCCAGCTGGGAGATGAGGTTGCTCATCATGCCGCCGGGAACCTGGTGCGAGTACACCTGCATATGGATGAGCGAGGAGACGCCGCGCTTGTAGTGGCCGCGCTTGCGCATCTCCTCCCAGTACTCGGCGATCTCGAACAGCAGGTTCAGGTCGAGTCCGGTGTCGTAGCGGCTCTCCTGCAGGGCGGCCACGATCATCTCCACCGCCGGGTGCGAGTTGCCGAAGGCAAGCGGGGCGGAGGCGGTGTCGGCGATGGCGGCGCCGGCTTCGGCGGCCTTGATGATGTTGGCCGGGGCCATGCCGCCGACATAGTGGCAGTGGATGTGCACCGGCAGGCCGATCTCGGCGTTGAACGCCTTGACCATGCGCTCGGTGCGGTAGGGCGTGAGCATGCCGGCCATGTCCTTGATGGCGATGGAGTCGGCGCCCAGGTCCTTCAGCTGCTGGCCGTACTCCAAGAAGCTGTCCAGCGTGTGCACCGGCGACATGGTGTAGGAGATGGCGCCCTCGAAGTGGCCGCCACATTCCTTGATGGCCTCGGCGTTGTCCACCACGTTGCGGATGTCGTTCAGGGCGTCGAACACGCGGAACACGTGCACGCCGTTGCGTTTGGCGGCCTTGATGAAGCGGTTGCAGATCTCGCGGGAGTAGTGCTTGTAGCCCACCAGGTTTTGGCCGCGCGAGAGCATGGACAGCGGGGTGTTGGGGGTCTGCGCCTTGATCGAGCGCAGGCGGTCCCACGGGTTCTCGTCAAGGAAGCGCAGGCAGGTGTCGAAGGTGGCGCCTCCCCAGGCCTCGATGGCCCAGTAGCCCACTCGGTCCATCGCCGGCAGGATGGGCAGCATATCCCCCACCTGCATGCGCGTGGCCCACAGGCTCTGCTGGCCGTCGCGGATGGTGGTGTCCATGATTTGGAGCTTTGCCACGAAACCGTACCTCCTTCGAGAGATGGAAATTTGCAAGGTTCGCCATCGGGCCGCGAAGAGCGCGATGAAACCCGCATTATAGATGAAAAGGCGCCCCCGCATGGCAGAGGCGCCGATTCTACACGATGAGAGGAGCCAAACCTACACCAGCTTGCCCTTGCAGTGGTCGATGCCGTGCTGCACGAGCTCCGCCTCCCAACCCTCCAGGCGCTTCTTGCGGCGGACGAGCTGGGCGTCGGCCGGGGCGGCTTCGTCGGCGGGATGCAGCAGCGCCTCGGACACCTCGTCGTAGGAGACCTCGATGCGGGCGAAGCGGGTGACCTTCGAGATGGCCTCGTGGGAGAAGCAGGACTCCTCGGCCTTATAGGGCCCCAGCGCCCGCAAGATCTTGGGGTTCATCATCACGTGGGGGCTGTCCTGCTCGTCCAGGTAGGCGATGACCGCCTTGTCGGACCCGATCTGGTTGGCGGCCAGGCTTGCGGCGTTCTCCAAGGAGGCCATGGTGTCCAGCAGATCGATCGCCACGGAAACGTCGTCGATGGTGGCCGGCTGGGCAGGTGCGGACAGCGCCTCCGCGTCGGTCACGATTTCCTTGATCATGGGGTTCCTTTCCTAAACGTGCGGGTTGCCGGTTCATGGTAGCAGTCTTTCGATGACGCGACCACAAACTCCACGGTCAGCGAACAACGCGAAGGGCTCAGCTTCGCCCGGAAAGATGCTCGGCGAAGCGGCCCGAGTCGGCCTGGCCGGCGAAGATGATGTCCATGCGCCCGATAAGCCAGCCGCCCTGGGCGCTGCGGCGCATCTCCATGCGGTAGCGGCCGAAGGTGTAGCGGTCCGCAGGGGGCATCGAGGGCTTGTCGGAGAAGCCCTCCCAAGCCCAAAGCACGCACTCGAGGACGGCGTGGTCGGCGGACAGAAGCGTCACCTGGGGGTTCGATACCACATGGGTGGAAGACGTCATCTGCGGCAGCAGCTTGCCGTAAAGTTTGCCGATGAGGGCCCTGCCCGCCAGCGGCTCTACACCGGGCTGCGGGAAGAGCAGGCCGTCGTCGAGGAACAGGGACGCAACCCCCAGGCCGTCCTGGTCGTCGACGAACCGGGCGTAGCGATAGGCAACATCCGTCACGGCCCGCACGGCCTCCAACGCGGCGAGCCGCTCCTCGGCCGGCGCGGCATCCCCGTCGGCCGGCCACAGATCCCGATCCATGGTTTCCCTCCCATTCGCGGCTTGGGCCTATTCTCCGCCGGCCGCCTCGTGATCTTCCGTTTCGACAGAGGACTGCCGCTCCTCGTCGCCCGACGTCATCGCGGGCTCTCCCCCGTCGCCATCGACGAGCTCGGCGGCTGCGGCCTGCGTCTCCTCGCCGGAGCCGTCTTCCTCCAGGGTCGCCGACAGCACCTCGGGCCGCTCCAGCTCGTAGTCGGCGCGCACGTCGGGCTGGGAGGCGGAGCTCGCGTCCACCACGATGCTGAAGTCGGTGACGGTGATGGTGTAGGGGCTCGTGCCCTTCACGAACGTAGCGCCTTCGGGCGACTTGATGGTAACGGGACGGCCCTCGGCGTCGGAGAGCACGCCTTCGCAGGAAAGCGAGCTTAGGGTGCTGTCGCCGGTCACCGTCCAGGAGCTGCTCTTGTCTATGATCAGGTTCGCCTGGCCCTTCGCCATGGCGGCGGTGGGGTTGCCGGCGAAGGAGTCGTCCTTGCCCACCGCGCCCACCAGCTGGCTTCCCTCGGTCAGAAACACCGTCACCTGGCTGAGGGAATCCCACAGGATGTCGCCCTCCATCAGCTGGCCGATGCCCGTCAGCGAGCACACGGCGCCGTTGCCGCCTGCGCTGCCCCATCCCCTGCCGCCGGTGTTGCCGCTGCAGCGGAGGAAGAACGCGTCGTCGGCCAACGAGAGGTCCGCCGCCTGCAGTACGATGGTGGCCTGGGTGTTCGTCACGTAGAACAGCCCGCCCTCGCGGGATGAAAGGCTACCGCCCACCATGTGAAACGTCGTGCGCCCCGTAGAGGTGTCCGTCTCGCTTCCCTGGTAGAGCACCACGTTGTACCGACAGTCGTCGTCGGCGCTGCTGCGCGGGCTGCTGGACACAAGGCAGTCGAACAGGCGCACGGCATTCTTTCCCTCGACCTCCACGGCATGAGACCGTGCCGCGGACAGGGAGCCGTCCAGCACCGTCAGGTCGCCTTTGCTCGACAGCACCGGCGACTCCTTGCCCGAGGTCATGAGCGTGCCCCCCTGAAGCACCAGCGAGCCGCCCTCATTGCCCACGACCGCCGCCGGCGACTGCTCGCCCTCGGTGCGAACCTGGACGTCCCACGAGCACAGCGACGCCCCTTCGACGACCGCAAGGCCGGCCGACGCGCTTTGCTGGGTGGACACGGCGCTGTCGGCGATGAGGGCCTCGCTCCTCTTCCCCAGGACGAACAGCCCCGTGCCGCCGTCGGCGTTGGTGCTTACGGTGCCGCCGCCGACGAGAAGCTGGCCGGGGGCGACCAGAAGCGCCGAGCCCACGCCGTAGGTGGCAGCCAGCAGGCCTCCGGTGCTCGAAGGGGACCGCCGCTCCACGGTCACGTCCAGCAACGTCACCTGCGCATGGTCGTCGAGCACTGCGACGGCGCTCTCGTCGGTGCCCGTCGACTCGATGGTCTCGCCCTGGATCAGGCCGTCCTCCCTGAACTCCCGAACCGCCTTGTAGGACGTCGGGCGGCGGGGCGGCTCCTCCTGCTCGCCCTCCTGCTGGTCGGGCTCGTCGGCGACCGGTTCTAGAAGGGGCATATCCAACGGAAGAGGCAGCTCGCCGCCGGTCAGGGCGTTCTGCGCCTGGCCGACCACCTGGGAGAGCGGCGAGGGCGCGAAGGTGGACTCGTCGGCCGGCCCCAGCTGCGTCGCTACCGCCACGACGACGGCGGCGGCGAGAATCACCCCGGCAAGAGTCCTGGACTTTCCTTTCATGCGCACACCCTAGAAGCGGACGAACGCCGCTATATCGTCGTCCTCGTCAAGAACGATGCGCGCCTTCATGCCCAGCTTGCCCAGAAGATCGCGCAGCCCGTCCTCGTCCACGCCCAGATGAGCCGCCACCTTCGGCAGGTCCCCGTCGAAGCGCCCCACGAGCTCGCGCAGCCTCGCGCGAGCCTCGAACAGCTTCAGGCCCTCCAGATGGTCGTCGGCGTCGGCCACGCTGGCGCCGGCCGGGCCGTCGTGGCTTTGGTTCGCCGCGCCGGCTATGTGGAACGGCAGCGCCGAGATGCCCACATTGGCGCCCTCGCCTTCCATGATCAGGCAGCGCTCCACCACGTTGCGCAGCTCGCGAACGTTGCCGGGCCAGCTGTAGGACTGCAGTGCCCGCATAGTAGCCTCGGGGAAGCCGGACAGGGGGACGTTGAGCTGCTGGGAGAGCCGTGCGTTGAAGTAGTCCACCAGCAGCGGCACGTCGTCCAGGCGCCGACGCAGCTGCGGAAGGTGAATCTCCACCATGCTCAGGCGGTAGTACAGGTCGCTGCGGAACTTCTTCTCGGCTATGAGCCGCTGGATGTTCTGGTTGGTGGCCGCGATGACGCGCAGATCGAGGGGCTTGGTGTCGTTGGATCCCAGCTTCGTCACGCTGGACTCTTGGAGCACGCGCAGCAGGCTCACCTGCATGTCCACCGGCATCTCGCCGATCTCGTCCAGGAACAGCGTGCCCCCGTCGGCGAACTCGAACTTGCCCACGGCCCCTTCCTCGCGAGCTCCCGTGAACGCACCGCCCTCGTAGCCGAACAGCTCCGTGGCCAGCAGGTCGCGGGGAAGCGCGCCGCAGTTCACCGCCACGAAGGCGCCAGTGCGGCCGCTGCGGCGGTGGAGCGCGCGGGCCACCACCTCCTTGCCCGTGCCCGTCTCGCCCAGCAGCAGCACGTTGGTCTTCACCGGCGACACCTTGCGCACCAGCCGGTCGACCGCCTTCCACTCGTCGCTCTCGCCGATGTAGTCGACCTCGCCCTCGCCCAGCGGCATGATCTCGGCTTCGCGGCGCTTGACCGCCTTGGCCACGGCCTTCGCCGGCTTTCTGGCGCCGGGGGCAATCTCGTCGGCCGGGGACGAGGGCGCCTCGAACACCAGCAGCATGAACGGCTCGGCGCCGTCGAGCTCCACCTTCCCGTGGCGGACCAGGGACAACTCCAGGGCGCCGCGCGAGCGCTTCGGCTTGAAGGCCACCGGCAGGGGCTCCTCCATGCGGTCGGGCAGCTCCAGCAACTGTCGCAGCAACGAGGAGTCGCTCAGGTAGGCCGATAGCGACTGCGTGCCGTAAGAGTACTTGTCCCAGTCGGGCATGTAGGGACGCATGGCCATGTTGGCTACCAGGATGCGGCCTTTCCCGTCCACGGCGACCACCGGCCCCTCGTACAGGGACAGCAGAGGTTTGAAGAAGTCAACCGTGAGCACCGAGCTGGCCCGCGGGCCCATGTCGTAGAGAGCCTTGGTGAGCTCGACGCTCTGCACGCACAGGTCAAGAGCGCTGGGCGGCAGGAATCCGAAGGGGCTGTTGAAGTTGAGGGCACCGAAGTAATGGCCCTTCCCGTCAAGGTAAGGAGCCGCCACGCCGGAGTAGCTTTGGGCGATGGCCCGGTAGTGTTCGAAGCCGTCGATGCGCACGGGCCTCTTCTCGGAGCACACCAAGGTGGCGTTGCCGGTGCCCACCTCGGCCTCGCGCATGAACGTGCCAAAGGTGCGCGAGTAGGTGTTCAGGGGGCTGATCAGCTCGAAAACGAAGTTCTCGCCGTCCATGAGCGAGACGTTACAGCCCAGCAGCACCTTCATGAAGCGCATGACGGGCTGGGTGGCCGCCAGCGAGGGCTTGTAGCGCAGGCGCTTCTCCTGCAGCAGCGCCGAGTTCTCCTTGGCGAAATCGCTTGACCAGGGGTTCAGCCCCGCGTTGCGGCAGCGCTTCCAGGAAAGGGCGATCTCGGGCCGAACCTTGTCCTGCAGGATCTCGCCGGTACTGACGAAGGTCTTCCACGCCTCAAGCGCATGCTCGGTCGTCTGCGTCATCGCACCTCTTCTCTTCCCCGTTTCCGCCGCACCACACTTTACCACGGATGCGGGCGATTCCCTACCGTCGCCGCTGGGATTGCCGCCCGATTCCAAGGGCCTCGCGGTACTTCGCGACGGTGCGGCGCTTGATGTCGACCCCCTCGTTGTTGAGCAGGTCGGTGATGGCGGCGTCCGACAGGGGCTTGCGCGGGTCCTCCTGGGCCACCAGGTCGCGGATGCGCGTCTTCACCGCCACGGACGAGACGGCCGCGCCGGGCCGGGAGCTCGAGCTGATGCCGCTGGTGAAGAAGAACCGCAGCGGGTAGGTGCCCCACGGCGTGAGCACGTGCTTGTCGGCGACGATGCGGCTGATGGTGGACACGTTGAAGCCAAGGGCGTCGGCCGCCTGCTGCATGGTGAGGGGCCGAAGCGCCCGTTCCCCTTCGGCGAAGAAGGCGAATTGCGCCTCCACCAGATAGGTCCCGAAGCGGAACAGCGTCTGGCTGCGCTGCTCGATGTTGGCGAGCACCCGCTTGGCGTCCTCGGCATGGCTGGAAAGCCATTCGCTGGCCCCCGAGTCGTCCTTCGCGTCCTGCGCGAGCTGGGCGTAGTCCTTCGAGAGCACCACCCGCTCCGCAAGCTCGCCCAGCACGCGCACCGAGAAGCCCGCGGGAGTGCGCGCGACGGAGATGTCCGGGATGACGTAGACCGTGTCGCGGCTCTGGGAGAACGATGAGCCGGGGCGCGGGTTGAGCTCGCAGATCAGGCGGCGGACCTCGCCCAGCTCGTCAAGGCTTATCCGGTAGGTGCGCATGAGCTGGGTGGTGCGGTTGTCCGCCAGATCCTGCAGGCTCTCGGTCACGATGCGGCGGGCGAGCACCGTCACGTTGTCCTCGCCGGCAAGCTGCAGGGCCAGGCATTCGGCCAAGTCCCTGGCACCGACCCCGCGGGGCTGCAGCCCTTGGACGGCGGCCAGGGCCGATGCGGCGTCCTCGAGCGGCACCTGCGCCTCGTGGGCCAGCCGATGAAGACTTCCGGCGAAGTAGCCGTTGTCGTCGAGGCAGTCGATGACGGCGAGCACCAGCTCGTAGGTTGCGTCCGGGAGGTTGCGCCCGTCCACCTGCATGCGCAGAAAGCTCGCCAAGGTCTCGGTCTGGCAGCAGTCGTCGCGCAGCCGGCGGGCGTCCAGGTCCATGCCGAAGCCGCGGGCCTGGGCGCGGTCGTGGAACGCGACGTTGGTCAAGGAGGCGTCGAAGGAGTCATCGCGGCTGCCGCCCGAGCCCGGCCGAGGCTCGAACGCGGAGTCCTTCCGGTGGCTCCAGTCGTCGGCATGCGAGCCCTCCTGCGCCGCCAGCGCGCCGTCGCGATAGTCGTTCGAGCCGTCGCGGACCTGGGCGCGGTTGTGCTCGATGTCGCCATGGCCCGAGTACCAGTTCGCCGAATCGTAGTTCAGGTCGCTTTCCGGCTGATCATCATCGCGCAGGGAAAGCTCGCCGAAGGACAGGTCGCTTGTGGCGTAGTCAAGCTCGAGCAGCGGGTTCTGCTCGACGGCCTTGGAGATGTAGGTATCGAGGGCGGTGACGGGCAGGGAGAGCACTTCGAGGCCGTGGATGGCGCTGGGAGCCAGATGGTTCTTCGGCGCGACGGTGGTCCGAGAAGCGGACTGGAGCCGTACGCCCGAGCTTGCAGCACCGTGCATGAAACCTCCCCGTCTGGGTCGTCCCGTGGAAAGGGCCCACAGCTCGCTCGTGCCGCCAAAAGCGCCGTTCGTCTCCCCTTTGCTGGATACTGGGTTGTCAGTTATTCAACAAACGACGCGAATGGGTACACTTCTGGCAAAACTAGCACGTTTTTTGCTATCGCCCTTTGGTGGAACACATCTTAGTACTCCGCCACCTTGCGGTCAAGGAGGCTTCATGGCTGCGCAATCGCCCGCATCCCCCACCTACGCCATCGTCGAATCCGGCAGCGAGCACAGCTCGGCCATCGCCCGCCTTACGCTGCAGGCGGGGATGGGAGCGCTCTCCGACCGGGGCGTTTCCTTCGTTGCAGTGGAGGACGGCGCGTCCGATGCGGCAAAGGGCGAAGGCGGCGAAGGCGAGAGCGCCGGCGTGCTCGGCTTCGTGCGCATCGTGCGCAGCGCAGGCCGCGACTACATCTGCCCCATCGTGGTGGATGCGAGCGCCCAAGGCGGGGGCGTGGGCCAGGCGCTCATGACCTTCGCCCACGAACGGTTCGGGACGTTGCGCTTCGTCGCCCGAGGCGAGGCGGTGCCCTTCTACGAGTCGCTGGGCTGCAGGGAGACCTCCTGGTCGGACATCGCCCTCGACATCAGCAGCGACTGCGTGGACTGCCCCGACCGCGCCGGGTGCGCCCCCCAGCCCATGGTGTGGGACTAGGCGCCCCCCTGCTGCGCGCCTTTCTGTCGCGCACCTTTCTGTCGCGCACCTTTCTGTCGCGCACCTTTCTGTCGCGCGCACAGCCCCCAAAGACGATGGCAGCCCACAGAATCGGCAGCTTGGGGAGAAAAAGCTCACGAACCTGCCGATTTTGCGGGCTCCCGCCCGGCCGACGGGGGCGGAGCAGCGGGGCGGCTGACGGGTCGGCTGACGGGGCGCGCTGAAAAGAGGGGCGGAAAAGGAAGGAGCCCGGCTTGCAGTGAACTGCACCCCAGTTCTTAGACGGGCTAATAAAGACTAAGCTGCAAGGGACTGATTCCGGAACTCCTCCGGAG
>NZ_CALPDA010000021.1:0-8557 GCF_943193145.1 Adlercreutzia aquisgranensis
ACGATTCCGCAGCGGCGAGAGGCCCCGACCCGTCATAGCGGCACGGAGCGGGGAAGGCGGCAGGAGCGGCAGGAACCTGCACGCGGGGGCGGCGCGGGGCGAGGGTCCCGACGCGATTCCGCAGCGGCAAGAGGTCCCAACCCGCCGCAACCGCGCGAGGCGAGGACAAGCGGCGGGACCCTCGCCCCGCGCCGCCCCCGCCTAAGAAACTTCCACGCCGCCAAAAAAGCCGCTAGCCCTCGAAGCTGACGCGAGCACCCTGAGGAGTGTCCTCGATGATAAAGCCCATGTCGGCAAGGCCGTTGCGCACGGCATCGGCAACAGCCCAGTTCTTCTGCGCGCGCGCATCGGCACGGGCGTCAAGCAGCGCCTGCACGGCGGCTTCCCTGTCAAGCCCCTCGAAACCGGCCAGGTCGCGGGCCAGCATGAGCACCGCCTCGGGATAGTCGGCGCCGGCCTGCCCTTCGCCGGCAGCCTCAAGCTGAATGCCGAGCACGCCCGTAAGCTCCACGATCATATCGCGCACCTGGGCCACGGCGGGCACGTCAGTCTTCGAGAGCACGCGCCCGTCAAGGGCGGCGTTGGCCGAGCCGATGAAGTCGAAGATGACGCCCAGGGCCCGCGGCGCGTTGAAGTCGTCGTCCATGGCCTTCACGAACTCCACCTTCGCCTCGCGCGCCATGGCCGTGAGCGCCGGCGCGTCCAGGGTGGAGGTGGCCTCGGCCGAGGCGTTGTCCATCTGCCAGTCGAGGTTGCGCACGGCGTTCTCGATGCGGCCGAGGGCGCTGGCGGCCTCGTTCAGTCGCTCGTCGGAGAAGTCCAGGGGGCTGCGGTAGTGGGTCTGCAGCATGAGGAAGCGCAGCACCTCGGGACGGGTGACGTCCAGCACGTCGCGCAGCAGCATGAAGTTGCCCAACGACTTGCTCATCTTCTCCTTGTTGACCTGCAGCATGCCCCCGTGCATCCAGTGGTTGGCGAAGGTGCAGCCGCAGGCCGCCTGGCTCTGGGCGCACTCGTTCTCGTGATGGGGAAACACCAGGTCGGCGCCGCCGCCGTGGATATCGAAGGGAAGGCCCAGGTACTTGCGGCTCATGGCCGAGCACTCGATGTGCCAGCCGGGGCGACCCATGCCCCAGGGGCTCTCCCAGGCGGGCTCGCCGGGCTTGGCGGCCTTCCACAGGGCGAAGTCCAGAGGGTCGCGCTTGCGGTCCTCAAGGCCGGCGCCGTCGGCGCGCAGCTCACGGTGGCCACCTTCCATCTCGTCGATGTTGCGGCCGGAGAGCTGGCCGTACTCCGGATAGCTGCGCACGCTGAAGTACACGTCGCCGTCCTGCTCGTAGGCGTGCCCCTTGGCAATCAGCTCTTCCACGAGCGCGATCATCTCGGGAATCTCCCGGGTTGCGTAGGGGCGCACGGTGGGGTCCATGACGCCCAGCCGGCGCATGTCCTCGATGAAGGCGTCGGCGTACTCCCGAGCCACGTCGGCAGCGGGGCGACCCTCCTCGTTTGCCTTGTTGATGATCTTGTCGTCCACATCGGTGATGTTCTGGACGAAGGTCACATCGAAGCCGCGCCACAACAGGTAGCGGCGAATCACGTCGAAGGAGACGAAGGTGCGCGCATTGCCGATATGGATGTAGTTGTACACGGTGGGACCGCACACGTACATGCCCACCTTCCCAAGCTCGAGGGTCTGGAGGTCCACCTTCTGGCGGAGCTTGGTGTCGTAAAGTCGAATCATGGAGTCGGGCCTTTCTGCCGATAATCTCAACTGACGGGTGCGGGGCTAGTCGCTACATCGCAGGCACAGGGCCACGGCGCTGGCCGAGATGCCCTCCTCGCGCCCCTCGAAACCCAAGCGCTCGGTGGTGGTGGCCTTCACGCCCACGTTTTCCACCGGGATGTCCATGGCCCGGGCCAGGTTCTCGCGCATCTGCTCGCGGTAGGGCGAGAGCTTGGGGGCCTGGGCGGCCACGACACTGTCCACGTCCAGGATACGGTAGCCCTCCTCGCGCACCTTGGCCGCCACGGCCGCCAGCAGCTTCAGGGAGTCGGCCCCCGCATAGGCCGGGTCGGTATCGGGGAAGAGCTTGCCGATGTCGCCGCCGCGGATGGCGCCCAGCAGCGCATCGGAGATCGCATGGGCCAAAACGTCGGCGTCGGAATGGCCGAGCAGCCCCTTGACATGGGGGATCTCCACGCCGCCCAAGATGAGCTTGCGCCCTTCCGCAAGCGCATGGACGTCGTAGCCCTGGCCCACGCGCAGGCTGCCGAGGGCTTCCAAGGCATCGCTTCCCATAGCCTACTCCCCTCCCTGGGCATAGCGCTGGCGCACGGCGGCGGCCAGCAGCAGGTAATCTTCGGGCACCGTCAGCTTGATGTTGTCGCGCTTGCCCTCCACCACGCGCACCCGGCCGCCCAGCCGCTCGATGAGCGACGAGTCGTCGGTGCCCACGAAGCCGTCGGAAAGGGCGCTGGCGTGGGCCCGCCGGTAGATGCCCGCACGGAACACCTGCGGGGTCTGGGCGTTCCAGAACACGCGCCGGTCGGGGGTGCCCACGATGAAGCCGTTCTCGATGACCTTCAGCGTGTCCACGGCCGGATGGGCCACCACCGCCCCGTCGCAGTCCACGTTGCCCTTCAGCGTGGCGATGGTGTGCTCGATGAGCTCGGGGGTGACAAGCGGCCGGGCACCGTCGTGCAGCGCCACGTACTCGAACTGCTCGGGGACGAACTCCAGCCCCGAGAAGGCCGACTCCTGACGCGTAGGACCTGCCGGAGCCACCACGATGGGGGTGACGAACGGAAAGGGATCGATAGCGCGCACCAGGTACTCGCTCTGGCGCTCCTCGGGGCACACCACCACGATCAGCCCCACGTCCCCCACGGCATCGAAGGCCTCGGCCGACCAGGTGAGGATAGGCTTGCCCGCGATCTCGACCAGCTGTTTGCCGCCGTCGCGGCCGAAACGCTCGCCGGTTCCGCCGGCCAGGATGATGGCCGCGGTCTGGGCCTTCTTGTCCACCTTGCCCTGCAGCCCCACCATCTCCTGGGGTAGGCTGCCCCAGTCGAAGGATTCTTCGATCAGCTGCGAGGCCTGCAGCACTTCCGGGGTGAACACCGGGTCGATGGTCGTGGTCATGGTAGCGCCCTTCCTTCTGGCGGAAACGGTTCGGCGAAGCAATGCTTGGCACCAGTATAGTGCAAGCGACTCACAGCTGCGTGGTGACCACCTGGGAATCGATGCCCACAGCGCGCAGCGCATCGATGATTGCCTGCTTGTGGTCGGGCCCGAAGGCCTCCACGGTCACGCGCAGCTCCACGGCGGCGTTGCGGTTGGTGGAGACGAACTGGTTGTGGTCCAGGCGGATGACGTTGCCGTTTGCCTGGGCGATGGTCTGGGCCACCAGCAGCAGCTGGCCGGGGCGATCGGGCAGAAGGGCGCTCACGGTGAACACGCGGTCGCGCTGGATGAGCCCGTGCTGCACCACCGACGACATGGTGATCACGTCCATGTTGCCGCCGGAGAGCACGCAGGCCACGTTCTTGCCGGCCACGTCCAGGTGCTTCAGCGCAGCCACGGACAGAAGCCCGGAGTTCTCCACGATCATCTTGTGGTTCTCCACCATGTCCAGAAACGCGCCGATGAGTTCGCCGTCCTCCACGCACACGATCTCGTCCACGTTGTCGCGGATGTAGGGAAACACCTGGTCGCCCGGCTCCTGCACCGCGGTGCCGTCGGCGATGGTGGACACGGAGGGCAGCTTCACCACCTGGCCGGCCTCAAGCGAGGCCCTCATGCAGGCGGCGCCGGCCGGCTCCACGCCTACCACCCGGATGCGCGGGTTCAGGAGCTTGGCCAGGGTGGACACCCCCGCCGCAAGGCCGCCTCCGCCGATGGGCACCACGATCACGTCGATGAGCGGCTGCTCCTGCACGATCTCCATGGCAATGGTGCCCTGGCCCGTGGCCACCGCCAGATCGTTGAAGGGGTGCACCATGGTGAGCCCCTCCTCCTGCGCCAGACGGCAGGCGGCCTCGTAGGCCTCGTCGTACACGTCGCCCACCAGCACCACTTCCGCCCCCAGCGCCCGGGTGCGCTCCACCTTTATATAGGGGGTGGTGACCGGCATGCAGATAACCGCCCGCGCGCCGAACTGCTGCGCGGCGTAGGCCACGCCCTGGGCATGGTTGCCGGCACTGGCCGTCACCAGGCCGCGCTCGCGCTCCTCTTCGGAGAGCGTGGATATCTTGTAGTAGGCCCCGCGCACCTTGTAGGCGCCGGTGCGCTGCAGGTTTTCCGGCTTCAGGTACACGTTGGCGCCGCTCTGCTCGCTGTAGAAGGGGCTGTACACCAGCTTGGTCTCCAGCGTCACCTCCCGAACCCGTGCCGCCGCCTCGGTGTACGCCTCTCGCGTGAGCATTGTGAAACCTCGTCCCTGTATCCCGGTGCCTGAATGGTGTTTTGGTATTCTAGCACGCACGACGACGTCGTATCGGGAAAGGAAGCGCTTCATGAAGAGCATTCAAACGACCCAGGCCCCTGCCGCAATCGGGCCCTACGTGCAGGCCAACCTCGCCTTCGGGCGGCTATACACCTCGGGCCAGATCGCCATCGACCCGGCCACCGGCAAGTTGGTCGAGGGCGACATCACCGCCCAGACCGCCCAGGTGATGGCGAACATCGACGCGTTGCTGAAGGAAGCGGGCAGCAATTGGGACCATGTGGTGAAGACCACCTGCTTCCTGACGGATATGGGCGACTTCGACGCCTTCAACGCCGAGTACGCCAAGAGCTTCGCCGACGTGCTGCCGGCCCGTTCCTGCGTGGCCGTGGCGGGCCTGCCGAAGGGGGCGCTCGTGGAGGTGGAGGTCATCGCCATGCTGGCCGAGATCTAGCAGCGAAAGGCCGGCGCACGACGGCACTCGGCACCCCGCGCCGTGCGGTTTCGCACTGCAGCGAAAGCAGGGCCCCGGAGACGACGATCTCCGGGGCCCTGCACGTTTCCGCTACCGGACCGGCCTTCCTAGTCGGCCGCCCCTCCCGCAGCTCCGCCGCCCGGGGCGCCGGAACTGGCGTGGCCCAGGTCGAAGTTGGTGAGCAGAAGCTCGGCCTCGCGGGCGATGCTGTCGCGCTTGCGGGGCGCGGGAATCTCGCCGGAGCCCTGGGCGAACACCAGCTCGCCGTCGACCGCGTCCACCTCCACGATGGAGCCGGCCGTCCACTTCCCTTCCAAAATCTCCTCGGAAAGCGGGTCCTCCAGCAGACGCTGGATGGCGCGGCGCAGCGGACGGGCGCCGAAGGTGGTGTCGGTGCCCTCCTTGGCGATGAGCCGGCATGCGGCCTCGGTCAGGTTGATGGACATGTTCTGAGCGATCATGCGGTCACGCAGGTCGGCCACCATGAGGTCGACGATCTTGACGATCTGGTCGTCGGTGAGCGACTTGAACACGATGATCTCGTCGATGCGGTTCAAAAACTCGGGCCTAAACAGCTTCTTCATCTCGGCCATAACACGGCTCTGGATCTCCTTGTCGGACAGGCCCGCGTGCTCGTCGGCCGAGAAGCCCAAGGTGTTGGGCTGGGCGATCTCGCGGGCGCCCACGTTGGAGGTCATGATGATGACCGCGTTGCGGAAGTCCACCGTGCGTCCCTGGGAGTCGGTGAGGCGCCCCTCCTCCAAGATCTGCAGCAAGATGTTGAACACGTCGGGGTGCGCCTTCTCGATCTCGTCGAAGAGCACCACCGAGTAGGGGCGCTGGCGCACGGCCTTGGTGAGCTGGCCGCCCTCGTCGAAGCCCACGTAGCCCGGAGGGCTGCCGATGAGCCGCGAGACGGTGTGCTTCTCCATGTACTCGGACATGTCGAAGGAAATGAGGGCGTCCTCCGAATTGAACAGGAACTCGGCCAGCGCCTTCGAGAGCTCGGTCTTGCCTACGCCCGACGGGCCCAGGAAGATGAACGAGCCGGCGGGGCGCTTGGGGTCCTTGAGCCCGGCGCGGCTGCGGCGGATGGCCTTCGACAGCGCCGTGACCGCCTCGTCCTGGCCGATGACACGCTCGTGCAGCACGCCTTCCATGCGCAGCAGCTTCTCGGTCTCGGCTTCGGTGAGGTTGGACACGGGCACGCCGGTGGTCATGGACACCACGTCGGCGATGTCCTGCACGGTCACCTGCTGCACCGTCTTGGCGGAGTCCTCCTCCCACTGCTTCTCAGCCTGGACGCGCTGCTCCTTCAGCGTGGTCTCCTGGTCGCGCAGCACAGCCGCCTGCTCGAAGTCCTGGGCTGCAATGGCGGCGTCCTTCTTCTGGCGCACCTCGCGCAGCTGGTCGTCGAGCTCGCGCAGCTCCTTGGGAAGGGTCATGTTGCGGATGCGCATGCGGGCGCCGGCCTCGTCGAGCACGTCGATGGCCTTGTCGGGCAGGTAGCGGTCCTGGATGTAGCGGTCGGCCAGGGTGACGGCCGCATGCAGGGCCTCGTCGGTGAAGTGCACCTGATGGTGCGCCTCGTAGCGGTCGCGCAGGCCCTCCATGATGCGCACGGCCTGCTCCTCGGTGGGCTCGCCTACGGTGATGGGCTGGAAGCGTCGCTCCAGGGCGGAGTCCTTCTCCAGGTGCTTGCGGTACTCCTCCAGCGTGGTGGCGCCGATGACCTGGATCTCGCCCCGGGACAGCGGCGGCTTCAGGATGGCGGCCGCGTCGATGGAGCCCTCGGCCGAACCGGCGCCGATGAGCGTGTGCATCTCATCGATGAACAGGATCACGTCTCCCGCGTCCTGAACCTCCTTGATGCACTTCTTCAGGCGCTCCTCGAACTCGCCGCGGTACTTGCTGCCCGCCACCAGCGCCGACACGTCCAGCGTGATCAGACGCTTGCCGCGCAGGATGTCGGGCACCTGGTTCGATACGATGAGCTGGGCCAGGCCCTCGGCCACGGCGGTCTTGCCCACGCCGGGCTCGCCGATGATGAGCGGGTTGTTCTTCTGGCGCCGCGACAGGATCTGCATGACGCGCTCGATCTCGCCGGCGCGCCCGATGACCGGGTCGAGCTTGCCCTCGCGGGCCTTGGCCGTAAGGTCGGTGCCGAACTCCTTGAGCATGCTGTCGGGCATGGACCCGCCGTCGAAGGGGTTGCGCCCGGCGTAGACGGGGCTTTGCCCCACCAAATCGTTCAGCGCGCCGCGCACCGCGTCCCCGGTGACGTTCAGGCGCCCGAGCACCTCCATGGCCGTATCGTCGCCCTCGCGCACCAACCCCAGCAGCAGGTGCTCGGTGGAGATGTAGCTCTGACCCATCTGCATGGCCTCGCGAAGCGAGCTCTCGAGCACCCGCTTCACCCGCGGCGTGAAGGACAGGTGCCCCGACACGTCGGCGTCCTCGTCGATGCTGACCACCTGGCGGATGGTCTGCACCACGCCGTCGTAGGTGACGTTGAGCCGCGCCAGGGCCTGGGCGGCCATGCCGTCCTTCTCCTGGATGAGGCCGAGCAGGATGTGCTCGGTGCCCACGTAGGGCTGGTGCAGCCCCCGGGCCTCCTCCTGGGCCAAGACGAGCACCTTGCGCGCCTTGTCCGTGAACTTCTCGAATGACATGGGACCTCGCTTCTCTTCTCGGGGCTCCGCGGACGTGCGTCCCGAGCCGCAAATATTTGGGATCCATCTTAGCACTCGCGTCAACAGACTGCTAAGCGCGCCTGAAGCAGAGCCCCTCGAACACAATTTCGCCGTATCTGACGAAGCACCTCACCGATCGCGGCCAGCCGGGGCCCGACGCAGCCCATAGCCCCTGCGCGCGACGCCTTCCGAAGGCGACTTCCGTTTCGAGCCCCGCGGGCCGCGTATTGGAAGATTCGCTTAAGGTTTCGCGCAGTCGGCACGGGAGGGCGGCAACAGGTATATCATGGGCGCAATGAAAACCCTCGACCAGGAGAGAACCATGGATCAACCTCAAGCCGGATGGTACCCGGACCCGTCGGGAGAGGCGGGCAAGCTTCGCTGGTGGGACGGCGCCCAATGGACCGACAACTACACCACCGTGCAGGAGTGCGCCCAGCCGGCCGCCCAGGCGTCTCAGCCCGAGGCAGCACAGAGCCCCTATGCCCAGGCGCCCTCGTACTACGCCACCCCCGACCAGCCGCTCCCCTACGGCGGCTATGCCACCTACCCCATGACCGAGACCGACCGCACCCTGCGCCTCATCAACTTCATCCTGTGCGTGGTCACCTGCGTCACCGTCTGCTGGGTCATCATCCCGCTCGCCTGGATGATCCCCATGACCGTGCATTCCTGGAACATCTACAAGGGCACCAAGCCCAACACCGTCGCCTTCGGCGTGTGCACCCTCATCTTCGTGTCGCTGGTCGGCGGTATCCTGCTGCTGGTAAGCAAGAAGGACAACCAGTAGCCCTGCGCTCCTTCAAACGGCCGCCAAAGCCGCCGTTTGAAGTCCGTCGCCCTTAAGGCCGCCGAAGCGCCCGCATCTGAACTGCACCCCAGTTCTTAGACGGGCTAATAAAGACTAAGCTGCAAGGGACTGATTCCGGAACTCCTCCGGAGTC
>NZ_CALPDA010000022.1:0-3217 GCF_943193145.1 Adlercreutzia aquisgranensis
CTCCGGAGGAATTCCGAAATCAGTCCTTAGCAGCTTAGTCCTTACTAATTCGTCCAAGTTTTGGGACGCAGTTCAAGCTGCGGGGTCCTTCCCGTCGAAGCGATATGAGATAACGCGCCGCCAGAAAAGCGCCAATCGCCTAGGCGGCCACCAAATGCACAGCGTTGGTGGGGCACACTTCTTCGCAGATGTGGCAGTCGATACAGCTGTCGGGCTCCACCACGTGGGCCTTGTGGTCGGAGAACATGTCGAAAACGTCGGTAGGGCAATCCTCGACGCAATTGCTACAGCCGGTGCATTCTTCCAGGTTGATGACGGGTTCTTCCATGGTGTTCCTCCTTGGGTCAGGCGCCGCCTCGGGGGCGCTACGGTTTCCAGTCCCGAACCAGAGCCGTCGGCACCGCAGCGAAACGCGCTGTTGCGATGCCATGCGATTGCTGCGGTTCGGTCGCACAGGGCGCTGCGGACGGTGCGTTTGTTCACGGACGTCGCCGTCCGAATCGCTCGTACCGCAGAAGGTGGCCGCCGCCGAAGCACCGACGGCCGGCAACCGCCGAGCGCAGCTCGCGTTCGGGCTGCCCCATCATAGGCCGCTTGAAAGCCCCGTGCCCGCGCAGCCACCGGGAAGGTTGCCAACCTGGCGCGAATCGAAACGCCCTCGTGAAGCCAGCGCCACCAGGGCGTTAACGGCGAGACGGTCTGAAACCGAGAATCAATTGGCTTTTTCGCTTGCAATTCTCTTTGATATGCAGTATATGTCTTACAGTCTTACAGAAAGGATCGCCATGAATGCTACGGTGTCGGCGCGGATTCCCGTAGAGCTTCGCGATACGGTTTACGCCTCGCTTGGAGAAAGCGGGCTCACGCCTACGCAGCTCATACAGAACGCCTTCGCGTATTACGCACGCAACCGAACGCTGCCTTTGGAAGAAGAGCCCGTCCTGCCAGGCAAACGGACGCTGAGCCAGGACAGGCTTGGCTCGCTGGCCCAAAGCATCCGGGAAACAACGCTGGCGGTAGACCCCGCGTTCTTCCAAGGAAAGAGCGACGACGAGCTGTTGGAGGAGGCGCTTCGTGAAGCCTACGCGTCTCTTGCTTGATACGAATATCCTCATTGACTACCTGGCCCAACGTCAGCCGTTCTTCGACGACGCGGCAAAGCTGCGGGTTGCCGCCGACTTCGGAGATGTTGAGCTATGGCTGTGCGCCCAGTCGATTGCGGATGTGGAATACATCCTTCGCAAAGCCATTCCCCTGGAGCGGCTGCGCGCTATGCTCAAAGGGGTCACCGGCTTCTGCAGCGTGGCGGCGGTAAACGGAGAAGACATGGTGGCCGGGCTCGACTCCGGGTGGCCCGACCTGGAAGACTTCTGCATCGCACGAGCTGCCGAGCGCATCCAGGCCGACTGGATCATCACGCGCGATGCCGAAGGGTTCCGCCGCTCGCCTGTCCCCGCCACAAATGCAGCGTCGTTTTTCGAAGCGCTGAAGGCCGACTGCGGAATAGAGTACGAAGACGTGTCGGATTTGCTGAGGGCGTAGCGACCCCGCTGCAGGAAAAAGCGGGGCATAAGGTACTGTCAATAGTCTTGCGCACTTTGGATGAGCACCCCATACACTTCGGCATGATCACTCGTCTAGCAGCGATACGTCCAGATATCTTCTTGATCCCCACTCGCTGTCGGCCACGTACTTCAGCCTGGCGGTCACCAGCATGAGGGCGCTCCTTCCGTCGGGAAACGTGCCCACCACCCGCGTGCGTCTCCTGATCTCGCGGTTGAGCCTCTCGATGGCGTTGTTGGTGCGGATGCGCCGCCAGTGCCGCATGGGGAGCCTCGTGTAGGTCAGCGTCTCGGCCACGCCGTCGCGCACGCACTTCGCCGCCGCCTGCAGCTTCATGCCCTCCGGCTTCTCGGCAACGCCTGCGGCCTTCTCCATGCTCGCCTCCAGCGACTCTTGTGAATGGATCGCCTTGAGCATGGCAGCCGCCTGGCCCCTCTTGGACTTGGGCACCTTCGAGAGCACGTTGCGGTAGAAGTGCACGGTGCATCTCTGATAGGCGGCGTCAGGGGACACCTCAGCGATGGCGCCGGTCATGGCGGCCGCCTTGTCGCCCGTGAACATTCTCACGCCGGAGAGTCCGCGGCTCTTCAGCCACGAGAGGAACCCCCGCCAGCACTCGGACGATTCGGTGAAGCCCTCGGCTGCGCCTATCACCTCGCGGTAGCCGTCGTCGTTGACGCCGATGGCCGCCATCACCGCCATGTTCTCGAAGGCACCGCCCCAGGCACGTTTGAGATAGATGCCGTCGACGAAGACGTACGGGCAGGAGCGGGTCAGCGGCCTGCTCCTCCACTCCTCGACGGCCTCGATGGCTTTGTCGTTGAGGTTGGAGACGGTTGTGGCCGACACGCTTGCGCCCCACGGGATCTCGGAGACGTCCTCGATGCGCCTGGTGGACACGCCGGCCAGGTACATCTCGATCATGGCCTCCTCCACGGAGGTCTCGCGCCGCTTGTAGCGCTCTACGATCGCCGTTGCGAACCGCATTCCCTTGAGCTTGGGCATCTTGAGGGAGATCTGGCCCGAAGTGGTGGTGAGGCCGCGTTCGTAATGGCCCGCTCGATATGCTTCACGCTCGACGGTCCTCTCATAGCGATCCGCTTTGATCAGATCGTCGGCCTCCTCCTCGAGAAGTGCGTTCAGGGTGTCCTCGACCGTTCTCCTGACGAGCTCTTTGAGCTCGCCGCGCATGGCGGCCTCGTCGAATGTTACGATGGGGTCGGACATGGCTCTGCCTCCTAATATGATCGAATCCAGACAACTCAATCATACCGAAGGCCGGAGCCGTGTCTTTTAGTATCTAGACTATGCTGCTGTCAAAGTGCGCAAAAGATTGTACGTTACCTCAAGGTCTTCCATCATCTGCGTTAATTTTCATTGTCAGCCGAACACCTGCCTCTTTTCGACATCTTTTCCCATACTCAGCCGAACGCGTACGGTTGAGTATGGAGGCCGCAGCGATCGTGCGGCGGCCCCATCGACGAGAGGAGGCCGATGAAGAGCATGGCCGCGAAACGATACGACAGGCTCACCAAAGCCGACAGGCGCGCGATCGAGGCAGGGCTTCGCGCGAGGAGGGGATGCCGGGAGATAGCGGCGTCCATAGGGCGCTCCCCTTCCACCGTCACAGACGAGGTGCGTCGCAACAGGACCT
>NZ_CALPDA010000023.1:0-1938 GCF_943193145.1 Adlercreutzia aquisgranensis
AGATTTCTATTTAGTTGGAAATATATGAAGCAGTGCCATGACGCAAGAGGCTGATGAGGTCATCAAGCATGGCGATAGTCATAACAGTTAAGCCTATACCTGAATCCGTGAGACCGGCCCCCGGAAGCACTTCTAACCCACTGACCTGCATGGCAATATAGCCATTATCGCCATTCACCCAGACAGTGCCATGCCCAACATAAAGTTCCGCGCCAGTCGCCGCACCCTCACCAGCCACGCCGGGCTGTCCATCATCGGGCAATGCTTCGAGATCGCTGGCGTCGACAGCATCGACAGCCGCTTCCCCACCACGCTGGGCATGCGCACCAGTGACGTGATCAAGAGCTACCTGGGCCTGCTGTGTCTGGGCATGAGCGACTATGACGCTGTCGAGAACTTCCGCCGCGACAAGCCCTTCCAACAACTGCTGACCCTGCAGAAGGTGCCGAGCGCGGCGACGTTGCGACAGCGGCTGGAGAAACTTGCCGCCAACGACCTGCAGGCACGCACCGCCACCTGGTCCACGACCCTGCTGTCACTGATCGAAGCACCGATCACCGCCGAGACGACGCACGTCTGCCTGGACATCGACACCTTCGTCATGGACAACAGCAACTCGAAGAAGGAAGGCGTCTCGCGGACCTACCAGAAGGTCGATGGCTACACCCCGATCGCCGCCTATCTGGGCAACGAAGGGTGGTGCCTGGGTCTGGAACTGCGGCCTGGCAAGCAGCACACCATGAAGGAGAGCAACGCCTTCCTGGAGCGGGTACTGCCTCGCGCCCAATGCCTGACCAGGCAACCGATCCTGTTACGCGAGGACAGCGGCTTCGACAGCCAGGCGCACCTGGCGCTTCTCGAACAGCAACGCCAGGTCTTTGCCGACGAGGGGCGCCGGCTCGACTATGTCGTCAAATGGAACCCGCGCGGCTCGGCCACGGCTGATCGAGATACCTGGCTGGCGGTGGCGGCGGACTACTGGGAAGAGCTGCGTCCTGGCAAGCGCCAGGCGCTGTGGCCGCAGACCGTCTCGATCCACGACGACAACAAGACCGAATACGTCGTCCAACGCGTGATGCGCCTGGTAGAGCGCACCGCCGATCGCGATGGCCAGTTGCTGCTCGAACCGGACTATGAGTTGGAAGGCTGGTGGACCAGCCTGGACGAGGCGCCGGAGGCGGTGATCAAGCGCTACCAGGCGCATGCCACCCATGAGCAGTTTCACAGCGAGATCAAGACCGATCTCGACCTGGAGCGCTTGCCGTCCGGCAAGTTCGCCACCAACGATCTGATCCTGCATCTCGCCCAGTTGGCCTACAACATCCTGCGCCTGATGGGACAGCTGGGCATGACCGGCGAGCTGAGCCCGGTTCGCCACCCGGCCAAGCGGCGCCGGCTGCGCACCGTGCTACAAGAGCTGGTGCACCGTGCGGCTCTCGTGATTCACAAGGCACGGCAGATCATCCTCGACGTCGGGCAGGATATCGGGCGCATGACGGTGCTCAAGACGCTGCGGAGCCGACTGCGTTATCCACGAGGAACGCCATGCTGACCGTCAATCGGCGACACTCTATCCACAAGCAGTTCCAAGCGACACGCGATCGCCAGATATGTCGTGCCTGGCGGGTGGAAAGGCATGACAAAACGGGCCGTCAGCACCGATCAGCACGGTGGGTTTTGGCAATAACGGGCTTGCGAAAGCCAACTTGCACGGGGCGAATGATCAAAAAGTGCTCGCTGGCGGTGATAGGGAAAGTGTCGGCGCCGGCTTCACGGATTCAGGTTATAGACATCTCCGACGCTCAAAGCAATGGATTCATGTACCGAATCTCTCCGATGGATAGTGACTATAAGAATGACTACTTCTTGCATGACCGTACTTTGCCCGACCATCTGGTTTAACGTTGCCAGGGAGGCCAGATCTGCGCGCCTGCCTAC
>NZ_CALPDA010000024.1:0-1571 GCF_943193145.1 Adlercreutzia aquisgranensis
GAGCCCACGCCGAAACCTATCCTTCGCCGTCTTGCGCTTGATAACCAAGAGCCCGCGGCGTGACTTCCCCCAGTAGTGGGTGAAGCCCAGAAAGTCGAAGGTTTCGGCACGCTGCTCACGATACGGGCGGAACCTCACCAGGCGGGTCTTGGTCGGGTGCAGGGTGAGGCCGAAGCGCGCGAAGCGCTTGGGCAGTACTTCCAGCACCTTGCGGGCGTCAGCTTCACTGCTGAATGCGAGCACGGCATCGTCGGCGAAACGTACCTCAAATGCGCGTCCTCGCAGGCGTGGCTTGACGTCTTTCTCAAACCACTCGTCCAGTACATAGTGGAGATAGAGGTTCGCCAGCAATGGGGAAATGACCCCGCCCTGTGGGCTGCCGACTACTCCCTTCTGCCACTGCCCAGCCTCCAGTACTCCGGCCTTGAGCCACTTGCCGATCAGGCGAAGGATCACGCCGTCCTTCACTCGTTGCTGCAGAAACGCACGCAGGTGCTGGTGGTCGATCGTGTCGAAGAAGGCTTTGATGTCCAGATCAATGACCCAGCCTCCGCCCATCGACATCAGGCCATTCCTCACCGTTCCGATGGCCTGATGCGCCGAGCGCCCCGGCCGGAAACCATACGAGCACTCGTGAAAATCATGCTCATAGAGCGGCTCCAGCAGGGCCACCACGGCACGTTGCAGGACCTTGTCTTCGAAGGTAGGAATGCCAATCGGCCGTGTGGAGCGCCCGTCTCCCTTGGGAATATTGACGCGCCGCACCGGCGGCGCCCGGTAGCGACCGCTCTTGGCCGCTTCCAGCAGACGCTGGACGTTAGCCTCGAAGTCGCGCGCGAAGTCGTCCGCCGTCTGGCCGTCGATCCCGACGGCGCCGTCACGGCGCGTCATCAGGTAGGCCGTCCTCAGCCACTGGGCGTCGATATGATGCGCCAGTGACGTGAAGGCACGCTGCGGGAAGCGCTCTGCCAGCGCTGCTATCCGCACTTGTTTCGTGGACATGACCTCAGGTTCCTGTGCACCTGTCATGTTGCCCTCGTGCAGTTCTGATGATTGGCCGCCCCTTCCCTCCAGCGGGTCCCGTCGAGTAGGTTCCCCGCCTTCTTCGGTACTATGAGCGACTCCGACTCCCGCCCTTCCATCCGGCTGGCTCCTTATGGTCGCCTGGCCGTACCCCCTGAGTGCCTGTTGTTTGCTTCCGGTACCGTCAGGCACGACAGCACCGGACCGGGAGCTTTCGCCGCAGGCAGCCCCATGCCTGTACCTTTGTCGTTCAGAGGAGAAGGACGGGCCTCCCAGGTTCCTGGGAACCCCCTGTGTGAACATGCCCTGCTCTAATGACCCCGGCGACCTTCGTTCACCAAGCCTTTTCAGTGAACTCGTGTTGCCTTCCGCTATCCGCAGGGCGTCGGCGATCGCGTGGTGAAAATTTCGGGGCTCAATGACACGGCCTACTCACTTGCTATCTACGCTTCACAGCGGCGGTTGCCCGACGCTGCGCAAGACTCGCTACCGGCTGGCGGCTACCCTTGGCCGGGTGGGAATTTCACCCACTGGGGTTCAACTCACCC
>NZ_CALPDA010000025.1:0-1562 GCF_943193145.1 Adlercreutzia aquisgranensis
GGGGGGTGTTCCTATAGTTTTGTCAACTGATTTCCTGGATTGATTTTCGCCAAGAAGGCAATGCTAGCGCGGGGCCCAAGGGCCCTGCGCTTTTCTATGGGGAGCCGGCTTGCTAGGCCGAGTACGGGACCTTGTCCCTCATGATCGCGTAAATCACCTTCAATCTCTTCCTGGCGACGGCCTTCAGGGCCTCCCCGTGGCACATGCCGCGATCCCTGCAGCTGCGGTAGTAGTCGCCGAACCGGCCCTTGCTGCGGGTGAGCGAGTTGCAGGAGAAGATGAGCAGGTTCTTCAGCCGCTTGTTCCCCTGGCGCGACGAGCTGACCGACGATATCGACTTGCCCGATTGCCGGTTCCTGGGCGCGATCCCGCAGTAGGACGCGAGGTGGTCGTGGTCGGGGAAGTCGTCGATGTCTATGCCGATCACCAGCTCGGATGCGGTTCTGGGGCCGATTCCCGGGACGGTCAGCAGGCACGCGTACGTTCCGTCCTCGGCGAGCAGCGCGGCTATCTCGGCATCGAGCCTGGCCGCCTCCCCCGCGGACTCCCTGATGCGCCCGGCGAGCATCCTCACCTGCGGGTTCTCCGCCATGACCTGGTACTCCGACGGCCGCGTCGACGACGCCGCCGCTGCGATTGCCGCGTCTATGCGCGACCTGTCCGCGCCCCGGGTCACGGCCCCGACGGACGCCTTCCCCGCATCGACGATGCCCCAGGGACCCCCCAGGGCCTCCATCATCTTCAGCCAATGGGGGTCCGCCAGGTCGGTCAGCGCCTCGAACGCCGGGCAGCTTTCCAGGAGGAGGCTCCGGAGCCTGTTCTTGTCGCGGGTGGAGCAGGCGACCATGTGGCTCCTCTGCGCCGCCATCGACCTTGCGGCCTCGAGCCTCCCGTCGCGTCTGGGCACGGGCAGGAGCGAGTCCGGGATGCCGAGGGCCGTCTTGGCGATGACGGCGGCGTCCCGCTCGTCGGTCTTCGCGTCGCCCGCGAACAGCTTGGCCGCGCCGTGGGCGGCGATCCCGGGCAGATAGGCGACCGGCAGGCCGGCGAGCCTGGCCCTCGATATCGCGAGGGACCCGATGTTGCGGACCTGGTCGACGACGACCAGCGTCCCGGCATCGACCCTGCCGAACAGCTCGTCCAGGTCGCGCTCGGTGTTGGCCACGGGCCCGCTCTCCAGCACCTCGCCGCGCCCGTTCACGCGGCATGCCCAATGGGAGAACTTCCCGACGTCGAGCCCTATGACGGCTGCGCGGGTGGCGGCTTCGGTCGGCATGGTGGTATCCTTCCAATCGTCGGTCGATCGGAATGCTGCCTCGCGCGACACCCACATTACTTGGCCGTGGCGCTCTTTGGACGGAGGGGCCCGGCAGTTTCCTATCAGTCGTCAGAAGCAGCGGCGCCCGCGTCGGCAACACCCCCCGGGCCCTCGGGGGGCAGGGGCAGAAGGCCGTCCGCGGGCGCCCGATCGGCAGTCCCTCGGGACATATGTCAATCGTAATCCGACTGTCCGGGCAGGGGACTTAAACGGTCGGACCAACTACGATTCAGACTGTAATGGG
>NZ_CALPDA010000026.1:0-1444 GCF_943193145.1 Adlercreutzia aquisgranensis
TGAACTGCACCCCAGTTCTTAGACGGGCTAATAAAGACTAAGCTGCAAGGGACTGATTCCGGAACTCCTCCGGAGTCAGTCCCTTCAGTTTAACCTGTCTCCGCCTCGTGTTCCAGTGCACGACGTAGGCGTCGAGGTCGCGCTTGAACGCCTCGAAGCTTGGCCAGGTCCTTCCCCTGAAGAACTCGTCTTTGATGTGGCCGAACACCTGCTCGGTCGCGCCGTTGTCGATGCAGTTGCCCTTGCGCGACATGCTCTGCACCACCCCGGCCTCCCTGAGCCTCTTGCACCATCCGGCCTGCTGGTACTGCCAGCCCATGTCGGAGTGCAGGATCGGCGCCGCGCCCTCCGGCATCTTCGCCAGGAGCAGGTCCAGAAGCTCGTGCTGCTGGGCCATGTTGGGATGGGTCGAGGTGGACCAGGCGACGATCTCCTTGCTCGCGAAGTCGTAGACCGGGGCGAAGTAGGCCTTGCCCCAGGGCTGCTTGAACTCGGTGACGTCGGTGCCCATCTTCTCCCAGGGCCCCTCGGCCCCGAAGTCGCGCCCGATGGCGTTCTCGAAGGTCTTTCCGACCCTTCCCTTGTACGAGTTGTACCTGTGGTAGTCGGTCTCGCGGCGGATCCCGCAGCTCACGCCCATCTCGCGCATGATCTTCAGCGCCGTCTTGTCGGCGAGGACCGCCCCCTGCTCGGCGCGCAGGCACATGGCTATCTGGCGGTGGCCGCACCCGTTGGGGGTGCGGGAGAATATCTCGGCCACGGCCTCCCAGAGCTCGGGCCGCGTGGGCGCTTTGGGATGCGACAGCGCGTAGTAGTAGCTCGATCTCGGCAGGCGAGCCGCGCTCAGCAGGTCGGGAAGGGGGTAGCGCCCTGAAAGCTCGCTCACGACCGCCGCCTTCTCGCGGTTCGAGAGCGCTTCTCCGCCTTCAGGGCGATCGATTTTTTTAGGTAGGCGTTCTCGGCCTCCAGCTTCCGGATCCTCCGCTCGAGCTCCTGCTCGCGCGTCATCTTCTCGGGCGTCGCCCCCGCGCCCTTCGGCCTTCCCTTGGGCCTGGGCCTGAGCGCCTCGGGCCCTTCCTCCCGGTAGGCTTTCAGCCATTTCCTCAAGGGGCTGGTAGAGGCGATCCCGAACCTGGCCATGGCCTCGGGCACGGTCAGGCCCTCTTCCACGACCGCCCTGGCAGCGGCCACCTTGGTCTCGAACGAGTAGGTCTTCTTCTTTGCTCCCATGGCGGTCAGAACCCCTATGCCGACGGACTTGTAGGTGTCCAGCCATTTTCTCACGGCTCCCTCGGGAACGTCGAGCAGATATGCGATTACGTCGCGCCCGTGCCCTTCCTCGTAGAGCTCTGCGGCACGCCGTCGAACCCCCGCATCGTAAAGCGGCCTTCCTGACATAAAGAAGCCTCCCATTTCTCTTGTCCAAGAAATGGGAGGCAGTTCA
>NZ_CALPDA010000027.1:0-1419 GCF_943193145.1 Adlercreutzia aquisgranensis
CATAGGGCCGGCAGAGGCAACCGGGGGAACTGAAACATCTAAGTACCCCGAGGAAGAGAAATCAACCGAGATCCCGGGAGTAGCGGCGAGCGAAACCGGGCCAGCGCAAACCTGGACGAGCGTTAAAGCCTTGGGGCGTTGCCGTCGCAGGGGTTGCGGGACCGCCCGCACGGGGAGCCCAAGCTCCCCGACCGAGTTACAAACCGCGCATGCAGCGGAACGGCCTGGGAAGGCCGGCGGAACAGGGTGAGAGCCCCGTACGCGTAGCATGGGCGGCTCGGAAGGCGGCTCCCGAGTAGCGCCGGGCACGTGAAACCCGGTGCGAAGCAGGGGGGACCACCCTCCAACGCTGAACACTCTCCCGCGACCGATAGCGAACCAGTACCGTGAGGGAAAGGTGAAAAGCACCCCGAGAGGGGAGTGAAACAGCGCCTGAAACCGTGCGCCCGCAAGCAGTCGGAGCACCCATGCGGTGTGACGGCGTGCCTTTTGTAGAATGAGCCAGCGAGTCGCGGCATGCGGCGAGGTTAAGCTTGGAAGCGAGCCGCAGCGAAAGCGAGCCTTTAAGACGGCGAGTGAGTCGCATGCCGCGGACGCGAAGCCGGGTGAGCTATCCTTG
Organism: Adlercreutzia aquisgranensis; assembly: GCF_943193145.1. Taxonomy (NCBI): domain Bacteria; kingdom Bacillati; phylum Actinomycetota; class Coriobacteriia; order Eggerthellales; family Eggerthellaceae; genus Adlercreutzia; species Adlercreutzia aquisgranensis. The sequence continues at coordinate 620 of NZ_CALPDA010000027.1, forward strand.
GGCAGGCTGAAGCGGGGGTAAGACCCCGTGGAGGGCCGAACCCACTTCGGTTGAAAACGGAGGGGATGACCCGAGGATAGGGGTGAAAGGCCAATCAAACCCGGAGATATCTCGTTCTCCCCGAAATAGCTTTAGGGCTAGCCCCGGCCGTTCTCCTGCGGCGGTAGAGCACTGGATCGTCGAGGGGGCCTCACCGCCTACCGACGCGAACCAAACTCCGAATGCCGCAGGACCAGAGGCCGGGAGTCAGAGGGCGTGGGCTAAGCTGCGCGCTCGAGAGGGAAACAGCCCAGACCGCCCGCTAAGGCCCCCAAGTCCGTGCCGAGTGGCAAAGGATGTGCGTTTGCCTAGACAACCAGGATGTTGGCTTAGAAGCAGCCATGCATTTAAAGAGTGCGTAACAGCTCACTGGTCAAGTGGACATGCGCCGACAATTCACGGGGCTAAGCACGGCGCCGAAGCGGCGGGCTGATGTATTTCAGCGGTAGGGGAGCCTTCCGCGCAGGGGCGAAGCCGAGGGGCGACCCTCGGTGGACCGCGCGGAAGCGAGGATGCTGGCATGAGTAACGAGAGCGGCGCGGGAAACGCCGCCGCCGTAAGCCCAAGGGTTCCTGGGCAACGCTAATCGTCCCAGGGTCAGTCGGGAGCTAAGGCGAGGCCGGGAGGCGTAGCCGATGCGCAACAGGCGGACATTCCTGTACCGCCTGCGGGCCGCTATCACCGAAGGGGCGACGGAGAAGGGTAGCCGGGCGGGGTTCTGGACGTCCCCGTGAAAGCGCGTAGGGCGGCGAGCATGGAAA
>NZ_CALPDA010000028.1:0-1116 GCF_943193145.1 Adlercreutzia aquisgranensis
GGGTAACAGGCCGCCTTGCCCCAACTGATCCCGGCACCATTGGAAGAAGCCGCTGACGACCGGCTTCGCATGGTCCAGCCGGTATTGACGCTTCTTCTCGCCGGTGAGCTCCTTTTCCTTAATGGTATCTTCAATCTGGTACAGCTTCGCGATCTGTTGCAGGGCTTCGGTGGCCTTCTCAGGATGATCCTTTTGGGCCTCAACGAAGCAACGGCGACTATGCACCCAGCATTGAGCATGAGTAATGCCTTTCTGGGCCGCGGCATAGCGGGCATATGCGGCATAACCATCGCTGATCAGAGTGCCACTGAATTGGTCGTTCAGAACCTGCTCGATGTGCAGTCGGCCCCGACTGTTCGAGTAGGTAAACACCACTTCGTCGTCATCACCGTATAGGGGCCAGAACCAGCCTGTTTTCATCTTGCCTTTCTGCGGGCCTGCCCGGCCCTGGTGGCCCGCTTTGATGGGTGTTTCGTCCATGGCCAGCACCCGGCTGCGCAGCACGTTGTCGGTCTGGGCGTCCACAATGGGCCGAAGCAGGTCGATGGCCCGCTTCACCAGGTTCGTCAGGGTGCTGCGGCTGAGGGTAATACCCGCTTGTTGAATGCGCTGGTGCTGGCGATACAGCGGCAGGTGGAACTGGAACTTGTCCACCAGCAACCCGGCCAGCAGGCTGACATCGGCCAGGCTGTTGTCCAGCACGTTGAACGGGGCTGGTGTTGTCACAGGTTTTTGATCCGTGCCCTTACGCCGGAACACCGGGCGTTCGCACTTGAGCACCACATAACTGGAGGCCCGCTGGGCCAGCCGGAAGGTAGTCTTGCTGCCAATCACTTCGTACTGATCGGCCTCCGGGCCGGTCAGCTCTGGCGGCAGGTGCTCAACCACTTCTACCGGCACATCGGCAGTAAAGCGCAGGCCGGTGTCGTTCAGGCAGTCGTCGTCCCGCTGTTTCTTGCCAGTGCCACGCTGATAGGCTTTAACCGTGCGCTTCTCATTTTTCGGCGGCTGCACCGGAACCGGGGCGTCATCCGACGCGAACAGGCTATCCTGCCCAGGCAGGTCAAACACCTGCTTCTCGGACTTGGGACCGAACAGCTGCTTCTTGAACCAGTC
>NZ_CALPDA010000029.1:0-1072 GCF_943193145.1 Adlercreutzia aquisgranensis
AACAGGGTGAACAGCTGCGCCTGGTTCCTGGCCAGCCCCTTGTAGCGAACCTTCCGGTAGCCGAAGAGGTTCTTGATGACATGAAACGGGTGCTCGACCTTGGCGCGGATGCTGGCCTTGGCCTTCTCGATCGCCAGCAGCAGCGTTTTCATGGGACTGTCTTCCATCTTCTTGATGGGGCCGCGCTTGGCGGCAACACAGCACCGGGAATCCGGGGCATCCTTCTCTTCATCCAGATGCTTCCACATGCCGGTGTAGCCCGCGTCGCCGTATACCCGCTTGTCATCGTCCCGGACCAATTCACTGGTCATGGTGACATCGGCGACGTTGGCCGAGGTGGCGGCGACACTGTGGGTCAGCCCGGTGACCGCATCGACACCGATATGCGCCTTCATGCCGAAGTAATACTGCTGGCCCTTCCTGGTCTGCTTCATCTCCGGATCGCGTTGCTTGGCCTTGTTCTTGGTGGAGGGGGCCGCCGCCACGATGGTGGCGTCGACGATGGTGCCCTCGCGCATGAACAGGCCCTGCTCGGCCAGGTGGGCGTTGATTTCCTCGAAGATCCGCTGGGTCAGGGCATGCTGCTCCAGCAGGTGACGGAAGCGCAGCAGCGTGGTCGCATCCGGCACACTCTCGATGGCCAGATCGATACCGATGAAGTCGCGCATCGCCTGGCTGTCGTAGATGGCGTCCTCCAGCGCTTCATCGGCCAGGGCATACCACTGCTGCAGGAAGTAAATGCGCAGCATGCGCTCCAGGCCAATGGGTGGTCGGCCTCGCTTGCCCGCTGAATTCGGGAAGTAGGACGGCGACAGTGCTGCGATCAGCCGTTGCCACGGCACCAGCTTCTCCATCCTGGCAAGAAACCGCTCGCGGCGGGTGACCTTCTTCTTGTTCTGGTGCTCAGCCTGGGCGAATGAGATCTGTTTCATCGGAGTGGCTCTGTCAGCGGGTGTTGGACGACAGGTCAGATTTTACCTCGTCGGTGGTTATGAGGCAGCTCCGACGGGATTTATGCAGCGTTTCCCTAGGATACAGCTATAAAGGCAATGCCTCTGAAATAGCATCCGTT
>NZ_CALPDA010000030.1:0-1037 GCF_943193145.1 Adlercreutzia aquisgranensis
TGAGTCCGTTGCTTAGTAATATCCTACTTGACGATCTGGACAAGAAACTGGATGCCAGAGGCCACCGGTTCTGCCGATATGCCGATGACTGCCAGATCTACGTCCAAAGCCGTCGAGCGGGCCACCGAGTCAAGGACAACGTGACCGCCTTTCTCGAAACACGACTCAAACTCTGACGGATCCCCACGAAATAGATAAGAAAATCAGGATGATATGATTGAAAAGGCCTGCATGGGTCGGCATGTTGTTAATCGCCAAACCAACAATATGCCTAAGGAGACCCATGCAGGCCCCTCGATTCTTACATACTCTGCTGACCTCATCACTCCCCCTGGTCCATGCCAAGCGCCTGCAGGCGCTGCTCGACACGGTGGGTGCCCTGCTGGGCGAGCGCCGCCTGGGCTTGACCGCCCTGGGGCGTGCCTTGCCAGGGCCAGTGGCTACCAAGCACACCATCAAGCGAGTCGATCGGTTGCTGGGCAACCCTCACCTGCATCAGGAGCGTCCCCTGTTCTATTGGCTCGTGGCCAGCCTGCTGATTGGCCACATGACCCGCCCGCTGATTCTGGTGGACTGGTCGCCGATTGATGACCGTGGCAAACGGTTCTTGCTGCGCGCCGCGGTGCCCTTTGCCGGGCGCTCGCTGCCAATCTTCGAGAAAGTCCACCACAAGGATGGCTGCCAACACTGTGAGGCATACTTGTTGGCCGCTCTGGCCGAGATACTGCCTGACAACGCCACGCCGATCTTGGTCACCGATGCGGGCTTTCGTAATCCCTGGTTCGAGGCGGTTGAGGCACGTGGTTGGTACTACGTCGGCCGGGTGCGTAGCCCGGTTCGCTGCCAGCTGCCAGGGCAGGCGTGGCAACCTGTGTCAGACCTGTTTCCGCAAGCGACATCGGTACCGCGGGCGCTGGGTTCCGTGCAAATTGCTGAGAGCAATCCACTGACCACCCGCATGGTGCTCTACCATCGGCCGCCGCAGGGGCGCAAGCATCGCAACAAGCGCGGACAGGTCTCCCAGGACAGCCGCAGCC
>NZ_CALPDA010000031.1:0-1028 GCF_943193145.1 Adlercreutzia aquisgranensis
TCAAGCGGGGCTTTTTGAACTGCTTGCGGCGGGCAACGTATTCAGCAGCGATGCATTGCAGCGTTTGGCTGTGCAGGCCGAGGTCCTTGCCAGCACCCTTGGTATAGGGGTGCATGTCGTAGGCAGACAGAAACAGACCTTTCTCCCGAATGGCTCGGGAAGACAGTTCGTTGAGGTAGTTCCAAACAAAATTCACGCTGCGGGCCATGCGGTTAAGCTCGGCGGCGTGTTTGTCCTTCACTCGAACCTTGAGGGTCCTGGTCTGCTTCATGGCTTCGAATATACTTGGTCTATGGAAACCAAACAAGCTATCAGAACAGGAAGACACTGCGTTTTTAAACTCCATGCCCATTTGGTATTTGTCACCAGGTATCGGGGCAAGGTGTTCACCGGCGCGCATCTCAACTCCCTCGAATTGCTTTTCGACCGAGTGTGTCGGGACTTCGAGGCGGAGCTACAGGAGTTCAACGGTGAAACCGATCACGTCCATTTGCTTGTCAACTTTCCACCCAAAGTGGCGGTATCCAGGCTGGTGAATAGTTTGAAGGGGGTATCCAGCCGGCGGATGAAGTTACTACACCCTGAACTGGTGCAGCCCGCCTACCGGAAGAACTCGCTGTGGAGTCCAAGCTACTTTGCGGGAAGTGTCGGAGGCGCCCCCCTGAGCATGGTCAAGCAGTATATTGAGCAACAATCGAGGCCGGACTAGGGGCGCTCTCGCGCCCCTCGCTATCCATCCTCGCACTAGAAGTACGAGGTTTTTCGCGATGTTCGATAAAGCATCGAACATGAACGCAACGTGAACCGCCGGGCTCGTCACCCTTCACCCTTCACCCTTCACCCTTCACCACGACCGTGCTGCCCTGACGGCTAGGCAGCACGTCGATACGAATCGGCATCTGTTCCTTGAGTTCGCTGACATGCGAAATGATGCCGATCATGCGCCCGCTCATCTGCAGCTCACTGAGCATGGCGATGGCCTGGTCCAGCGCGTCCTGGTCGAGGCTGCCAAAGCCTTCATCTATGAA
>NZ_CALPDA010000032.1:0-1012 GCF_943193145.1 Adlercreutzia aquisgranensis
CCGCATTGTTCTGACACCTAAGTTTTCGCCCAAGGTAGGGTTTGGTTCAAGGGCAAACGAGCGTTTTATGTAACTATTCAGCACCGGTTGGCTGAGTCGGGGCTTCTTGCTGCATGAAGGCTGGCACCTCCCCCGCAAACAGTTGCTCCAGTGCGGTATGCGCCGCCACCCCTTGCTTGACGGCGGTCGAGAGGAAGCTGCGCATCCGGCAGAAGATCTCCGCCCCCTCCCAGGAGCGGAAACAGCCCGAGATTTTCTGCTGGACCTTGGTCATTCGCAGATCGCGCTCCCCCTGGTTGTTGGTGAAGGGAGCGGCAGGGTCGTCGAGGAAGCGCAACACGTCGTCCTCGTACGCCTGGAGGCGTTCCAGGAGGTTGCGCGGCTTGGTGCGCTTGGCCCGGCCTCGCGTTCCAGGTGGCGGTTTCACCGGCGGGGGGCACTCGGCGTCCCCTTTCGCCAGGCAATCTCGATAGCGCTGCCGCCAGGCTCGGGTCTCATCGGCCGAGAGGCAGCCGTCGGCCACCTCCACGGCGCGATGCATCTCCAACAACAGGTCATGCAAGGCCTTGGCCCATGCCTGGCCATCGTTCTCCCAGGCCGCTGTCAGCTCCCGAAGGTGGTGCGCATTACAGAGCGCGTGCCGGCAATCCGGATAGCGGTAGTAGGGCTTCCAGTGATCATGCACCAGCACGCCACGCACGAAGGGCAATACGCCGATGGCGTCCATCGCTTCCTGGCCGCGCTTGGGGTGCGGGGCCAACCAGGTCAGGGCCTCGTTGGAGGCGCTGTGTAGCCAGTAGCGTTTGCCACCGACCTGCATTCCGGTTTCATCGGCATGGACGGTGGCTGCTTCACGTAGCGCCGGGATCACCCACTCGGCGAACGCCTCGGCCCGCTGGTAGGCCTCCTGGTTGAAGGCGAACAGGGTGCCGGTGCTCAGCGACAGGCCGCACTGCGAGGTGAGCAACTCGCGGATACGCGCATAGGGCAACAGCTGATACTGGGAGAGATA